>NZ_KB822969.1:0-108518 GCF_000364985.1 Thioalkalivibrio sp. HL-Eb18 | reverse complement strand
GTCCTGGAAGAATCGGGGACCACGGTCCGGCGGCCCTCGCGGTTGGCGAAGATCGGTTCCAGCCGACTGCGCAAGGCGCTCTACATGGCGGCGGTGGTGGCGACCCGGTACAACCCGGACGTGCGACACCAGCATCAACGTCTGCTGACACGCGGCAAGGCCAAGATGTCGGCGATCGGGGCGGCTATGCGCAAACTCCTGCACATCGCCTTCGGTGTGCTCAAATCCCAAACCCCGTATCAAGCCCGCCATGAAACCCCTTGCACCCCGTAGGGCAAGACGGTATCTACGGGGCTTGGCAAACCACCAGGGCCAGGGTATCCGTCATCCCCGCCGCAGCGGAGCGCCAGGATCTCCCGCGTCAGACAACCCCCAACGGTCTGCCCAGCGCCCGACACCAGAGGTGGCGGCTAACCGCTGTGCCTTTCCGGGTTGACACGAGATGAAAATTCTCGGGGGCCGAGAGTCGAAACGACTGCCGAGGAAATGATGGCGACGTGAGCCGGCCACATCCGGGACATCGGCGGCCGTCTGGAGCTGCGAATCAGCCGCCGGGCTTCATCGGACCGGAGCGCATGGAGTTGCGGCGGGTATTCTCGTAGGCGTTGGTGCCTTTCCGCCCCGCGCGCAGTTCGCGCAACTGGCGGCTGGCATCGCCGCGGCGTTCGGCCAGGATCGGGACGGTTTCTTCATAGAATGTCGAGAGGCGTTCCAGTGCGCTGCGCAGGGCTTCGCCCGTGTCATCACGCAACGGTACGGGCTCATCGCCAAAGGCACGCTCGACCAGCACACGCGCCTTCAGGTCCAGCTCTTCCAGGTGGTCCCAGTCTTCCTCGCGGATGGCCTGGTCCATCAGGCCGCGTACGGCTTCCACCGCATCCTCCAGCGTTGCACCGGAGTCGTCTTTACCCGCATCGTTGGTCGTCATAATCGGCGAACAACACCACGAGGCGATGGTGCCGTCAAGGAGGCGCGCCTCAACCCGCCTTGCGCTGGCGCTCCTCGGGTGGAATGTCGTCCCAGCCGGCCTTGATCTCGCGCAGCAGCTTGGCCACCTCGTCCAGCGCCGCCGGATCGTTCTGGGCGTTGCCTTCCAGCAGGCGACGGGTCATGTACGCATAGAGTGCATCCAGGTTCGCAGCCAGCTCCGGCCGATGCTTGTGATCCAGCATCGCCCTGAGTGATTCGACAATATCGATCGCCTTACCAATGCGTTCACCCTTGACCGCGACATTGCCCTGCTGCATCGCGCCCTTCGCCACCGCGATACGCTCCAGGGCCCCCTCGAACAGCATCTGAATCAGACGGTGAGGATCGGCCACCTGTGCCTCGGCCATCGGCCCCGCTTGCCGATACTGGTTGACTGCCCTGTTCATGCCCGGTCCGTACATTTCACTACCCCTGCTCGGTGAGGTTATCGGGATTGATTTCTGGCCAGCGGCGTGTTGGCCAATTGCGCCATCAGTTGATCGCCCGTGGCCTGCATTTGCGCCACCATGGAGTCCATCCGCGAAAACTGACGCACCCAATTCGCCTCAAGCCGCTCGATGCGGGCTTCCAGATCCTCGCGCTGGCGTTCGATTCGGCTGAGATCACTCTGCAGCCCGTCCTGCCGAACCTGTATCAGTCCATCGCGGCCGGTAAAGCTGTCCGTCACATCGCGCATCTGGCCCGCGATGTTGCGCACGGTGTCGGAGATATTTTCGAATCCGTCACGCTCCATGGCCTCACTGAAGCGAGTACTGTCAAAACTCAGCGTCCCATCCCGGTTGGAGATGATGCCGAGTTCGGCCAGCGTTTGATTGGATCCGCCAGCACCTTCCGCTGGCTGGATCAGGGCGTTGCCAAGACGGCTGCGAATCCCGCGCACCGTGCTGTCGCCCGTCAGCACGGCCGCCTCGTCCTCTTCGGGATCGTAAGCCGTGAGCTGGTTGGTCTGCCCGATGAGCGCGTTGTAGTTCTCCACGAAGCTCTGCAGCAGCGATTCCAGCTCGTCGCGATCCTCCGACACGGACACGGTTGTCGGGCCGCTGGAGACACCCGTCAGTTCGATCTCGAGCCCCTCGATCGTGTCGCTCAACGTGTTACTGGAGCTGGTGACGGTCAGTCCGTTGATGACGGCCTCCGCGTCCTGGGCCGCGCGGGTCTCGGTCAGGTTGCTGCTATCCAGTCGGCCCAGTCCACTGCCCTCGGGGTCTTCCGTCGCCGTGACGGAGATGGTGTTATCCGCTCCGGTCTCGTTCGCGCTCAGTACCAGGCGCGCACCGTTGCCGTCATTCACAATGGACGCGGTGACACCCGCTTCGGAGTCGTTAATCGCATTGCGAACATCGCGCAGGGTGGCGCCCTCTTCCACGTCAATAGTGACGGCATTCCCGTTGCCGACCTGGATCTGCAGCTGACCCGCGCCTACTTCGTCATCGGCGCTGTCGAAATCACCGGCAGCCGAGGCAACGATCTGAGATTGCGCGAGCTGATTGACCTCAAGCGAGAAATCACTGTTCTCGGCGTCCCCGGTCACCGTGACGTTCGCCACGCTGTCATCCGCCACCGAGGCCGATTGCGTAGGTTCGAAACCGGAAAGATCGCCCAGCACCGAACCCACCTGATCCACACTGCTGGTCAGCTCGCCAAAGGCCGAAATCTGCGCGTCAATGCGCTCTTCGCGCTGGTTCAGGCGCTGTTCTTTGGGCTCGCGCTCGGCCGCTACGAGCTGCCCTACCAGCTGATTCAGGTCCAGTCCGGACCCTACACCGAGAGAACTAATTGCCATGACGCGCCACCTCACCACGCCCCTGTTCGGGACTTTCGCATGCGTTCTAGCTGAGTATAACGACTGTTTCAGCGATTTCTTTAGCCAAGCCGCGCCGCTTCGTTCGTGAACCGGTTCACGCTTCGGCTTCAGTCTGGCGCAGCCGTAGCGAGTACCCAACCTGGCTTCACATGGTTCGGAATTGGATCCGCGCAATAAAAAAAGGCGGGCAGCCCAAGGCCACCCGCCTTACATAAGGTCTCCTTGAAGACCCCGGCTTACTGCAGCAGTGCCAGCACGTTCTGCGACGTGGCGTTCGCCTGCGACAGTACGGAGGTCCCCGCCTGCTGGAGGATCTGGGCACGGGTCAGCTCCGCGGTTTCCTCGGCGAAGTCGGCATCCCGGATCCGGGAACGCGCAGAATCCAGGTTCTCCGAGGAGATCTCCAGGTTGGCGATGGTGTTCTCGAAACGCACCTGCACCGAGCCCAGGTCGGCACGCAGGGAGTTGACCTGGTCCAGGGCACCATCCACGACAGCCAGGGCTTCCGTGGCACCCGCGCGGCTGCCGATGTCGACGTCCGTGAGGTTCAACTGTTCCGAAGTCGGACCATCGGTCTCGGTGTCGGCCGAGAACAAGTCGACCGTCGTCGGATCATCGTCATCGAGCGTTACCTGGCCACCGCTTAAGGTAAATTCCGTATCAAAATTCCCGCGAACGGCAATGGTCGTCTCACCCTCATTGTCGGTAATGAGTGCGGCACTCAAACCGGCATCACGAACCGCCTGCGTTTCACCGTCATCAGCCCCTTCAAAACTCGAGATAGCCGAATTAATTTCGCGAACCGCATCCTGCAGAGTGGTGACGCCATCCAGGTCGACGTCGATCTCAATTCCGAGGTCATCCTGGACGCCGACTTCATCCAGGCGGATCTCGATGTCATCGATTTCGTCAATCCCGACATCATTTAGCTGTTCCTGAGTCAGGCCTTCAGCCCCTTCGGCGATCGCTCGACCGAGTTCAGTCGCCCGAGCGTCGGCACCGGACACCGCGATGTTCTGACCCTGGTTGGCCCCGATCTGGAAGAAGATGTCGTTCAACGCCCCATCCAGGATGGCGTCGCCGTTGAACTCGGTCTCGTTGGCAACGCGGCTGATCTCGGCCACCAGCTGCTGGGCCTCGTTGTTCAGGGCCTCGCGGTCGGACGCGGAGTTGGAGTCGTTCGCCGCCTGTACGGACAGTTCGCGGATCCGCTGCAGCGCGTCGCCCACGGTGCTCAGCGCACCTTCGGCGGTCTGCGAGAACGAGATACCGTCGTTGGCGTTGCGCACAGCCTGGTTCAGGCCGTTGATCTGCGTGCTGAAGCGCTCGGAGATGGCCAGACCGGCGGCATCGTCCTTTGCGCTGTTGATTCGCAGGCCCGAGGACAGCCGCTCGAGGCTCTGGCCCAGGGCACCCTGCGACTGGCTCAGATTGCGCTGAGCGTTCAGGGACAGGATGTTCGTGTTGATAACTTGGGACATGATTACGTCTCCTTACGGCATAGCTTTAGACCGCCTCGGGCGATCGCGATGGCGGCATTCAACCGCTCTCAGGCCCGTTAACGACAAGCTATCCGTGAGCTTTAACACGAATTTTCGATTTTCTTGCCATTGTGCCTCTGTGGGGTCCGCAACGATTTCCTGTCGAGCCCCCACATCCGATGCACACCCATATCGGCCGACAGAAAAAAGCCGGGACAAGCCCGGCCGAAAGTCACTGTGGTTGATAATGTGCCGGGTCGGTCAGGCCCGTTCCTCGACCCCCGTACCATCCAGGCCTTGCTGTTCCTGGAAATGACGAATCAGGGCCACCACTGCCTCCGGCGGAATCTGCCGGATCACCTCGTCCTGCTCGGCATCCTTGACCGTGATCACCGTCCGGCCGCTCGAATCATCCACGCTGAACTCCAGCGCACGCTTGGACGATTGCAGATAGGCGTTGATCGACTCCACCACCTGCTCCATGCCCTCCGACTCTCCCAAGTCCACAGACTGGGTCGATTCATCCAGCCCCCGTTCAGGAATATCGGGGCTCGCCGGGACATCCCCGAAACTGGCATTCCGAGAACCCGCGGTATCGTTCAACCCTTTAGCAACCGGCATCGAGGCATCGCCCTGCCCCTGACGGGCAGGCTGAAACACCAATGAAGTGATACTGCCAATCGAATCACTCATCTTGCTTCCCTCGCCATTAAAGGCGGGTGACCGTCTGGCCACCCGCCCGTCTCATGGCCTTTTACCGGTTCAACTTACTGCAACAGGGCCAGCACGTTCTGCGACGTCGCGTTCGCCTGGGCCAGCACCGAGGTACCGGCCTGCTGCAGGATCTGCGCCCGGGTCAGCTCGGCCGTTTCGGAGGCAAAATCTGCGTCCCGGATACGCGAGCGGGCCGACTCAAGGTTCTCCGAGGATACCTGCAGATTGGCAATGGTGTTTTCAAAGCGGACCTGGACCGAACCCAGATCGGCACGCAGAGAGTTCACCTGGTTCAGCGCACCATCGACGATGGCCAGAGCTTCGGTGGCACCGAAACGACTTGCAATGTCCACGTCGGTCAGATTCTTGGCTTCCGAACCAGTGTCGTCAAACAACGTGATGTCCGTGGTATTTCCCGCCCCGTCGTCATCATCGAGGCTCACTACGCCCCCGGTAACTTCAAAATCCGTATCGAAATTACCGCGGATCGCGATGGTCGTTTCGCCATCATTGTCGGTCACGAGTGCCGCACTAAGGCCCGCGCTGCGTACAGCCGCAACATCCTCGTCACTGCCTTCAAAATTGGCGATGGCAGAATTAATTTCCCGTACGGCATCTTCCAGCGACGTGACACCCGTCAGGTCGACCTCAATGTCAATATCAAGTCCTTCCAGCACCCCAACTTCATCAAGGTTAATCGTAATATCGGTCATCGAACCGATGCCAACATCGTTGATCTGCTCCTGGGTCAGACCGTCTTCCCCCATCGCAATGGCACGACCCAGCTCGGTAGTACGAGCATCCACGCCCGAAACGGCAATGTTCTGTCCCTGATTGGCCCCAATCTGGAAGAACAGATCCTGCAGCGCACCATCCAGGATCGCGTCACCGTTGAACTCGGTGGAGTTCGCGACGCGGCCGATCTCGGCGATCAGCTGCTGGGCCTCGTTGTTCAGGGCCTCGCGGTCGGAGGCGGAGTTGGAGTCGTTCGCCGCCTGGACGGACAGTTCGCGGATACGCTGCAGCGCATCGCCCACGGTGCTCAGCGCACCCTCGGCGGTCTGCGCAAACGAGATGCCGTCGTTCGCGTTGCGCACGGCCTGGTTCAGGCCGCGAATCTGGGTGGTAAAGCGTTCGGAGATCGCCAGACCGGCGGCGTCATCCTTGGCGCTGTTGATCCGCAGGCCGGAGGACAGTCGCTCCAGACTCTGGGCCAGCGCGCCCTGGGAATTACTCAGATTGCGCTGAGCATTCAGGGACAGGATATTGGTGTTGATGACTTGAGACATGATTACGCTCCTGTAGCGTCATGCCGAACCACCTTGGTCGGCTTCCTCGGCGAACACTCGTGCGCCTTCGAAAGCAGTAACGACCGCTCGACCGAATCCTTTAGCCCCATTCCGGAAAAATTTTGCCGCCCGCCTGAACGTGTCCACCACGGCGCACGCTCGCCACCCCAGCGCTTCGGCTCACACCACTCATCAGCCACGGCCGATACGAAGCCGCACAGCGCCACAGGGGACACAGGCCAGCCACATACCCGTGGTCCTGAACAACCGCTTTGACACACCCAGGTGATGCGAGAAACCTGTGTCAGGTCCGAAGCCGCTACTACCGTCATTGCCAAGGAGCAAGGCCACCCAGCAAACAGCCTCGACTCTCAGAGATATGGATCTTGGGCAACGAAAACCAAGGCGGCCCCAGTTGTCCGATTTCCCCCTGTAGGAGGTCAGCCCTCTGGCCGATGGGGCGTTGGCATGTTCCCAATCGGCCAGAGGGCTGGCCTCCTACAGGGCCGGAGTGAATCAGATCAGCCAGGTGGTGCCGATGCGGGTCTCGGGGGTGGCGCCGGGGATCAGGTCCATCAACAGCCAGCCGAAGATGAGGGTGATGAACGCGCCGCAGAAGACGGTGGCCACGAACAGGCCGATGCGGTTGCCGCGCTTCAGGCCGAGGATGCCGCGCAGCGACCAGTACAGCAGCCACAGGGAATACAGGATCAGCAGCAGGCCGATAGTGTTGCCCCAGGGCCAGGGAAAGGCGGCGGCCACGTTACCGACCCAGGCGGGCAGCAGGCCGATGGTCACCGCCAGCATCGCACGGTCCGGGTGGGAGTAGCCCTGGAACAGCTCGGTCAGGTAGTGCGCGGACCAGGCCAGGCCCAGCACCCCGATGCTCATCGCCAGCACGCTGTAGACACCGAAGCCCCAGGCCCCCGGCATCGCCTCCGGCGGCAGCCCGGTCGGGATGGTCTGGTACAGCCACTGGCTGACGATCACGCTGAGCAGCAGCACCGGCAACGCCAGTCGCACGAACGTCTGCCACCAGGGCGGCACCGTCTCCAGTTCGCCGGCCTCGCGTACCGCCCGCAGGGGGTTCGTCAGTGTGCGCAGGACCAGCCGGCCCGGGTTCAGACGGGAGGGGAATGAGTTCATCCCGTCAGTATGTGGCCATCCCGTGACGGTTTCGTGACAACACCAGCCCCGAACCCTGCCCTCGCCGATCAGCGCCTAGCCAGCAAGCGCCAGGACCAGAATCACGAGTGTCAGGGTCTCCACCAGCTCCAGCGTCGCCCCGGCCGTGTCGCCGGTGAAGCCTCCCAGCCAGTGTCTCAGTACGCGCGTTGCCACCCACAGCGTCAGGCCGGCGGCGACCAGGGCCGGTATCACCCCCCAAAGGCCGGAGAGCAGGCCCAGCACCAGCACCACGACGGCCGAGCCGCCCACGACGCCGATGGCGGCGCTGTGAGGAAGGTGCTTCGCCATGTCCGCACCCAACCCCACGGGGTTCACGTAGGGCGTGGTCAGAAACAGCACCGGCGGCACCACGCGCCCCAGCAGCACCGCCAGCAGCAGCGCGATCCAGGCACCGGTATCGGCCACCGCCACCAGCGCCGTGCCTTTCAGCAACAGAATCAGGATCAGTGCCGCCACAGCCATCGGGCCACAGGCCGGGTCCTTCATGATGGCCTGGGCCCGCTCCGGATGCCGCTGACCGCCGACCCAGGCATCCACCGTGTCCGCCAGCCCGTCCAGATGGAGTGCACCGGTGAGCGCGACCCAGAACGTCAGCACCAGCGCCGCGACCAGCAACACCGGCGCCCCCGGGATCGCGGACAGCCCGATCCCCGCCAGCACCAGAAGCAGACCCAGGATCAGCCCCACCAGCGGATAGGCCAGGAGCGAACGGCCGAGGTCCTCGGGTCGCGGCTCCTGCGGGGGCGTCGGCAGTCGCGTCAGGAACTGCAAGGCCAGCCAGAAGGGGGCAAACACGGAGTTCATTACTCCCCTCCTTCCAGTCTTGCCGTAGGAGGCCAGCCCCCTGGCCGATGGGGCGTTGGCCCATTCCCAATCGGCCAGGGGGCTGGCCTCCTACAGGTTTCCTGCCCGATCACGAGGGGACCCCTTCGCGCTGGCCCGGCTCAACAACGTACAGCGAGGCCAACGGGACTTCGATCGACAATAGCTTCTCCAACGGCCAGCCCTCCAGGTATGCGCGGAGCAGGCGAATCACCCCGCCGTGGGTGACGACCAGGACGCGATCACCCGGCGCGACCACGCTCTGCTCCCAGCCGGCCAGCACCCGGTCGCGGAAGCGGCCGAGGTCTTCGCCATGCGGCGGCGGGTAGCCGAAGGGATCCTGCCAGAACCGCCCCAGGGCCTCGGCATCGTCACACATCAGCTGCTCCGCGGTACGTCCCTCCCAGTCCCCGAAATGTAACTCCTGCAGGCGGGGATCACACTGCACGGGGATTCCGGCCGCGCGGGCGAAGCCTTCGGCCGGAAGCCGACAGCGCTGCAGTGGCGAACACACGACGCGATCCCACTCGCCGGAGGACTCGAACGCCGCGCGCATCGCCCTCTCGCCTTCAGGGGTCAGCGGATCATCACAGCCACGTCCGCGAAAGCCGGTGCCGGTGGTCTCGCCGTGGCGCAGCAGGCCGATCCGGGCTGCAGCGGTCACCGGGTATCGCCCGAGACGCCGGCCTCGGCGAAGGTCGCCATGCCGGCGTGCAGCTCGCAGGCCAGGCGCAGCAGGGGCACGGCGGTGGCCGCCCCACTGCCCTCGCCGAGGCGCATGCCGAGATCGAGCAGCGGCTCGGCCGCCAGTGCTTCCAGCAGCCGCTGGTGACCCGGCTCCGCCGAACTGTGGGCAAAAAGGAACCAGTCCGCCGTGCCCGGACACAGCCGCTCCGCCACCAGCGCCGCCGAGGTACTGATGAAACCATCCACCAGCACCGGCAGCCCGATCTGCGCCGCCGCAATGTAGGCGCCAGCCAGGCCCGCAATCTCGAACCCTCCCAGACAGCGCAGACTGCCGAGTGCCTCGCCACGCACCGCGGCGTGGGTGCGCAGGGCCTGCTCGATCACCTCGGCCTTGTGGCGTACCCCGTTCGCATCCAGACCCGTGCCGGGCCCAGCCAGATCAACCGGGGGCAGGTCCAGTATCGAACAGGCGAGTGCAGCGGCGGCCGTCGTGTTGCCGATGCCCATCTCGCCACCGATGAACAGTTGTGCGTCCCCCCGTCGCGCACGCTCGGCGCACTGGCGGCCGGCGTTGAGCGCGCGTTCCAGCTGCGCCGGCGTCATCGCCGGCTCGCGTACGAGGTTGGCGGTGCCGGGCCCCAGGTTCAATTGCTGCACACCGGCGACGGCCGGGGGCTGAGCCACGGTACCGAGGTTGATCACCTCGATGGACGCCCCCAGGTGCCGGGCCAGCACCGAGATCGCCGCGCCGCCGTTGGCGAAGTTCGCGACCATCTGCGCAGTCACGGCCTGCGGGAAACGCGAAATGCCCTCCGCCACCACACCGTGATCGCCCGCAAACACCGCGATATGCACCCGCTCCAGCATGGGCTGGGACACACCCTGCATGGCGGCCAGGCGCTCGGCGATCGACTCCAGTCGCCCGAGCGAGCCCGGTGGCTTGGTCAGATGGGCCTGGCGCTCGGCCGCCGCCTGGCCCGCCTCGGCGTTGAGGGCAGCCGGCGGCACCTGCAGCCAGTCACAGTCTTCGGTCACGTGTTCTCCTTATTTGACCAGTCTTCGTGGCCGCAGCAGAGCACGCCCTGGATCACAGCGGGTCACCCTTGAGCACATGCGGGAGGCCGGCGACGGTCAGGACGACACGGTCCATCGCCGGGGCCAGGCGCTGGTGCAGCCAGCCGGCCTCGTCGGCGAACCGGCGGGACAAGGCATCCATCGGGGTAATCCCCATACCCGTCTCGTTGGACACGAACACGAGCGTGCCCGGCAGGCGCGGCACGGTCGCGATCAGGGCCTCCCGCTCGCGCTCGATCAGGGCCTCGTCCTCGGTGCACAGGAGCTGGGTCAGCCACAGCGTCAGACAGTCGACCAGCAGGCACCCATCTGGCCTTGCAGCCTCTTCCAGCGCGGCGGCCAGGCCGGTATCCGCCTCGATCAGGCCCCAGTCTCCGGGACGGTCGGCGCGATGGCGCTCAATGCGGCGCGCCATCTCGGCGTCGTCGGCACGCGCGGTAGCGACATAGGTCACGTGCAAGCCGCTGGCATCGGCCAACTGCTCCGCCAGCCGACTCTTGCCGGAACGCACGCCGCCGAGCACCATCGTCTTCATGTCACAGGCTCCGAGTTTCCTGCCCGCAGCAGCGCGAGGATGCGCCCCAGGTCCAGGTGCGCCTCCAGGGTATCGGCCAGGCGTTCCAGGCCACGCTCGCGGGCGGTCGCCAGGTCTTCCCCATGCTCCGTCCCCGTGCGCATGCCGGCCCAGTGCAGCAAAGCCTCGGCGGCAGCGGAGGTATCGAATACCCCATGGACATAGGTCCCCGCCACCGCATCGTCCTCGCTGCGCGCGCCGTCCGGGCCATGCTGCAGCTCCAGTAGGGCGCGACCCAGCCCGGCTCCGGTCGTCACACCGGCATGGATTTCGTAGCCCTCCACGTGGGCTTCCTGGCCCAGCACACGCCCCCCGGCAACACGCTCCAGGCGCTTTTCGGGCGCGAGACGCGTCTCGATGTCCAGCCAGCCCAACCCCGGCGTGGAACCAGGCCGCCCCTCGACGCCGTCAGGATCGTGTACGACCCGACCCAGCATCTGGAAGCCGCCACAGATCCCGAGCACCTTGCCGCCATAACGCACATGGCGGCGCAGCTCGGCCTCCCAGCCCTGTTCGCGCAACCAGGCGAGGTCATCACGCACGGCCTTGGACCCGGGAAGGATGATCAGATCCGCCGGCTGCAGCGACTCGCCCGGGCCGGCGAAGCGAAGGTCCACAGCCGGGTGCAGGCGCAGCGGGTCGAAATCGGTATGGTTGGAGATACGCGGCAGGGCCGGCACGACGACCTTCAGGGCATCCGCCACCTTCTGCGGGACCGCCTCGCGCGGCAGGGCGTCCTCGGCATCCAGGTACAACCCGTGCAGGTACGGGATCACCCCAAGCACCGGCTTGCCGGTCTCCTGCTCCAGCCAGTCCAGCCCCGGCTGCAGCAGGCTGATATCGCCGCGAAAGCGGTTGATCACGAAACCCTGCACCCGCGCGCGCTCCGTCTCGCTCAACAGCGCGAGCGTGCCTACCAGATGCGCGAACACGCCGCCGCGGTCAATATCCGCGACCAGAATCACCGGACAGTCCACCGCCTCGGCAAACCCCATGTTGGCGATATCGCCTGCGCGCAGGTTGATCTCCGCCGGCGAGCCCGCGCCTTCCACCAGCACATGCGCATACTGCGCGGTCAGTCGCCGATGCGAGGCCAGCACGGCCTCGCGGGCAACCGGCTTGTAGTCGTGGTAGGCGCGGGCATCCAGCTCGGCCGCCGGGCGGCCGTGGATGATCACCTGCGCCCCCTCATCGGAGGTGGGCTTGAGCAGCACCGGATTCATGTCGGTGTGCGGCTCCAGGCCGCAGGCGGCGGCCTGGAGGGCCTGGGCGCGCCCGATCTCGCCTCCGTCCAGGGTGACCGCGCTGTTCAGCGCCATGTTCTGCGGCTTGAACGGCACCACCGACAGCCCGCGGCGATGCAGCACCCGCGCCAGCCCGGCCACCAGCACGCTCTTGCCGGCATCCGAGGTGGTCCCCTGCACCATGAGCGTTGTACCGTTCATGCCTGCTGCAGCTCCGTTTCCAGCCGCTGCCAATCGGCCTCACGCCCCGGCAGGCCAAAACGCAGGCTGGCCGGACGGTCGAAACGACGCACGAGGATGCCCTGACGCGCCAGCGCATCCTGAATCGCCTGCGCATGGTCGGTCCGGCACCACTGGAACAGCGGCGTCCCGCCCGCCGGCGGCAAGCCGGCATCCCGCAGCAGCGTCTCGAGCCGGCGCCCTGCCTCCTGCAGTTGCCCGCGCGTCTGTGCCTGCCACGCCCGGTCTTCCAGCGCCTGCTGCGCCACCCACCGCGCGGGACCGGGCACGCTCCACGGTCCCAGCAACTCGGCGATGCGCCGCAGCCAGCCGTCCGGGGCCAGAACGAAGCCGACCCGCGCACCGGCCAGGCCGAAGAACTTGCCCAGCGAACGCAACGCGAACAGGCCCTCGCGCGGCGTATGTCCAGCCAGACTCTGCTGGGGCGTGGTGTCCATAAAAGCCTCGTCGACCACCAGCCAGCCACCCCGCTCGGCGAGCCTGCGGTGCCAGTCGAGCAGCGTCTCGGGAGCAAAATACGCGGCGGTGGGGTTGTTTGGATTGACCAGCACCAGTACGTCCAGCGTGGACGCGGCCCCGGCGAGTTCGCCCTCCCTCACCGCGACCACTTCGTGTCCAGCCGCCCGCCAGGCACGGGCGTGCTCGTTGTAGCTCGGCTCCAGTACCCCGACACGGGCAGGCCCCGCTCGCAGCCGGGGCAGCGCCTGAATCGCCGCCTGGGAACCGGCGACCGGCAGTAACGATGCAGCGCCGTAGTACGCCCGGGCGGCGGCCTCCAGCCCGTCCTCGTCCTCCGGGAGGCGCTGCCAGGCCTCGGCGGGCACCGGTCCGACGGGATAACCCTGCGGGTTGATCCCCGTGGACAGGTCCAGCCACTGCGCCTCGGGGATCCCGTAATGCGCCGCCGCCGCACGCACACCGCCCCCGTGGACCTGCTTCAGCGGCCCGCTCGCGGATTCGGTTGTGGCGTTAGACGAATACAAGAATCAGTACTCCTGTGGCGATGGCCACCAGCCAGATCGCCAGCGCGTGATCGACCAGCCGCAGTGCGGCATCGATGGCACCCGGGCCCGGGGCGGCGCCGGCACCGAGGACCGGCCGATCCTCGGTACCCCCGGCATAGTGCGCCGGACCGCCCAGCGTCACCCCCAGCGCCCCTGCCCCGGCGGCCATCACCGGTCCCGCGTTCGGGCTCTTCCAGCGTCTGCCCTGGTCGCGCCAGCAGCGCAGCGCCGTCCGCGTCTGTCCGGCCAGCGCATAGGCCAGGCTGGTCAGGCGTGCCGGGACCCAGTTGAGGATATCGTCCAGCCGCGCCGCGACCCGCCCGAAGCGTGCATGGCGCGGCGTGCGGTAGCCCCACATCGCATCCAGCGTGTTCACCAGACGGTAGACCACGACACCCGCCGCACCCGCGACCAGGAACCAGAATACCGTCGCGAACACCGCGTCGTTGCCGTTCTCCAGCACCGACTCCGCCGTGGCCGCACGAACACCGGACGCGTCCAGCTCCGAAGTATCGCGGCTGACCAGCATGCCCACTGCCTGTCGGGCGCCAGGAAGGTCCCCGGCCTGCAGGGCATCAATCACGCGACGGGCGTGCTCCTCCAGCCCGCGCCCGCCGAGCGCCAGCCACAGCACGGCCAGCTCCACCAGCCAGCCGCCCGGGAGGCGGCTCAGCCACCAGGCCGCCAGCCCGAAGGGCACGACCAGCACCAGCACCCAGAAGCCGCCGCGCCAGACCGAATCCGCGTGGCCGATCCGCTCCGCCCCGGCCGCCAGCATCCCGAATCCTGCCAGCGGATGGCCTCGCCGCGGGTCCCCCAGCAGCCGATCCAGTACCAGAGCGGCGACCAGCAGTGCGAAGGTGGTCATGCGCGGCGTCGAGCCGCGCGCGGCGCATCCGCACTCGAGTCCCGTTGTTGTTCCCAGCGATTCTCGAACACCAGCTCGTCCAGCGGCCGCCGCTGATCCCAGCCCTCGGTTTCCAGCATGGGCCGCTCGTAGAACGCATCCACATGCCCCAGGCAGAGGATCGCGATCGGCCAGGCCCCTTCCGGCATACCCAGTTCGCGCGCCAGCCAGTCCGGGTCGAACAGGGATACCCAGCCCATGCCCAGGCCCTCGGCCCGCGCCGCCAGCCACAGGTTCTGGATCGCACAGGCTGCGGAGCACAGATCCATCTCCGGGATCGTGCGCCGACCCAGCACGTAGCGCTCGCGCCCGTCGGTCAGGGCCACCACGAGCAGCTCGCCGGCATCGCGGATACCCTCGAGCTTCAGCCGATGCACCTCCGCGGCTCGCTCGCCACAGGCCTCGGCCGTGCGCGACTGTTCGGCCGCCACATGGCCATGCAGCGCGTCGCGCAGCCGCAGGTCCGTCACCCGCAGAAAGCGCCAGGGCTGCATGTAGCCCACACTGGGCGCCTGATGAGCGGCCTCCAGTAGCCGCCGCAACGTATCGGCGTCCACCGGGTCCGGGCGGAAATGGCGCATGTCCCGGCGCTCGCCGATCACGCGATACACCGCCGCCCGCTCCGCCGAGGCGAACGCGTTCGGATTCTCTTCTGACTGGTTGGGAGCTGGGGCCGTCATGAGGTTCCGTCGAGGCGACGGCACGGCGAAGACACGAAGGAACAGGCATCAAGCCAGCACGCCTGCGCCCTCGACCGTTGCCCGCCGCACGGTCGCAGGATGAATCACCGCCAGGCCGGTCTCCGGGCTTGCGAGCGTCGGACCATGCCGATCGGCAGACGCCTTCCCAGGTGCAGGACCCAGTGGCCAGTCTGCTTCGCCGCTCGCTTACCGTTGCGGGGGCAGCGCCGGACTTGCACCGGCTTCCCGTTTCACCTGCGCACTGCAGGCACCTGGCGAAAGCGAGACATGATACGCGCTCGGGCCACCCGCGACCAATTTGGGCACCAAACCATCTGGCCCTTGCTGCTATGATGAAGCGCTTTCGCTACCCGTTCGGCGCCCCGAAAACACGGTATTTTCTACATTACGACCAATCCACAACCATCGGATTTTTAATGACTTTAACCGCCATAAAACGCCAGTTGACGCTCCTTGTCACGATACTCCTGTGCGCGGCACCGGCACTGGCCGAACCGGTCACGGTGACCGACGACGACGATCGCGAGGTCACGCTCGACCGGCCCGCCGAACGCATCGTCAGCCTGGCCCCGCACATCACCGAAGTCCTGTTCGCCGTCGGCGCCGGAGACAAGCTGGTGGGCGTCACCCAGCACAGCGATTTTCCGCCGGAGGCGGAGATGATCCCGCGAGTCGGCGGCTACAGCCGCATCGATCTGGAACGCGTGGTCGAAATGGACCCGGACCTGGTGGTCGCCTGGCGCAGTGGCAATTCCAGCTCGCAGATCGAGCGCCTGCGCGATCTGGGACTGAACGTCTATGTCTCGGAACCGCGCAGTTTCGAAGGGGTGGCCTCCAGCATGCGTCGCATGGCCCAGCTCGCGGGTACGGAGGAACACGGTGAAGAGGCGGTGCAGGCCTTTCTCGACGAGATCGAGACGCTACGGCTCGACTATGCCGACCGCGACCCGGTCCCGCTGTTCTACCAGGTCTGGGAGCAGCCCCTGATGACGGTCAACGACGAACACCTGATCAGCGAGGCCATCCGCCTGTGCGGGGGCGACAACGTGTTCGGCCACCTGGACCGCCTGGTACCGCGCATGGATCGCGAGGCCGTGATCGACGCCGACCCGGAGGTGATCATTGGCGGCGGCATGGGCGAGGACCGTCCGGACTGGGTGATTGCCTGGGAACAATGGGAGTACATGACCGCGGTGCAGCGTGACAACCTGTTCTTCATCCCGCCGTCGCTCCTCCAGCGTCACACCCCGCGGATTGCCGAAGGAACCCGGCTGATGTGCGAGGAACTCGAACGCGCCCGCCAGCGCCGGACGGACTGATCCTCCGTGACCCGCTCCTTCCTCCTCGCCACGGGGGTCCTGCTCCCGGCGTCACTGCTCGCGATCCTGGTCGCCCTGGCCTACGGCAGTGTCGCCATCCCCCTCGACGACCTGCTCGCGGTGATTCAGGGCGAAGGCAGCCGCCTGCACAGCACGCTGGTGCTGGAACTGCGCCTTCCGCGCGCCCTGGCCGCGTTCGCCGCCGGCGGGCTGCTGGGCGTCGCCGGCGCTTTGATGCAGGTGTTGCTGCGCAACCCGCTGGCCGACCCCTATGTGCTGGGTCTCTCCGGCGGGGCTTCCGTGGGCGCCCTGCTGGCCATGCTCGCGGGCCTGTCGATGTTCTCGGTCTCGGTCGCCGCATTCGCGGGTGCGCTGCTGTCCACGGTGATCGTCTTCGGCCTCGCGCACGGCACCGGCAGCTGGACCCCGACCCGGTTGCTGCTGACCGGAGTGGTCGTAGCGGCCGGCTGGGGCGCCGTCATCAGCTTCCTCTTAGCCGTAAGCCCGACCGCGGAGCTGCCCGGAATGCTGTACTGGCTGATGGGCGATGTCTCTCACGCCCGCAACCCGTACCCCGCCTGGGGCGTGCTGGTACTGGTGGTGCTGCTGGCACTGCCCCTGGGACGGACCCTGAACGTCCTGGCGCGCGGCCCGATGCAGGCGGCCGCGCTGGGCGTGGCCGTGCGTCCGGTGGAGTGGACGATTTACGTCGCTGCGGCACTGATCACAGCCACGGCGGTCATGCAGGTCGGCGCGGTGGGCTTTGTCGGGCTGATCGTGCCGCACATGCTCCGACTGGTCTTCGGCAACGACCAGCGTGTGATCCTGCCGGCCTCGGCGCTGGGCGGCGGCATTCTGCTGACGCTGGCCGACACCCTCGCCCGCACGATGATCGCCCCGGAGCAGTTGCCCGTCGGCGTAATCACCGCGATGCTGGGGGTTCCCGTGTTCCTGTTCCTGCTGTACCGGAGCCGCTGATGCCTCCGCACACTGCCCATCCCCAACGCCACGGCGATCCCCATGCGCCCGGTGCAGAGAGCGTGCACGAGGCGCCCGGACCGGACACCCTGCTGGCGACCCACGATCTGGTCATCGACATCCCGGAACGCGCCAGCGGCACGCCCCTGGACCTGACCATCAACCCGGGACAGTGCTGGGGCATCCTCGGCCCGAATGGCGCGGGCAAGAGCACCCTGCTGCATACCCTGGCCGGGCTGCGCGACGCCCGCACCGGAGAGATCCATGTGCAAGGCCGCCCGCTCCCCGACTACTCCCGTGCCCGCCTGGCGCGCGAACTGGGTCTGGTGTTCCAGAAGCACCACGACGGGTTCCCCGCAACGGTACTGGAGACCGCCTTGATCGGCCGCCACCCTTACCTGCGACCCTGGGACATCGAGACCGCCGAGGACTACGCCCAGGCCCGCGCCGCACTGGCCCGGATGGACCTGGCCGCGCTGGAACACCGCCTGGTGGACACCCTGTCCGGCGGCGAGCGCCAGCGCCTGGCCATCGCCACCGTGCTCACCCAGAACCCGCGGCTCCTGCTGCTGGACGAGCCCACCAGCCAGCTGGATCTGCACCACCAGGTCGCGGTGCTGGACCACATCCGCGGCATCGCCCGGGGCGACCGCGCCGCGATCCTGGTGCTGCACGACGTGAACCTGGCGGTACGCTACTGCGATCACCTGCTGCTGATGTTCCCCGACGGCAAGGCCTGCTGGGGCCCCACACGAACGATGCTGGTACCGTCCGCGCTGGAACGGCTGTACAACCAGCCCCTGAGCGTAGGCGAGATCGACGGCCAGCCGGTATTCCTGCCCACAATCCCGTAAGGCGACCCTCATGGAGTTCTTCCGCACCCTGCCCCTGCGGGCTAGCACCGATTCCCTGCAGGCCAAGCTGACCGTGCCGGCCCTTCCCCGGCTTTGCCCCGCCATCGACACGCTTGTTGAAGAGGCCGGGCCGGATGCCGGGGTCGTCTACTGCCTGTGGGGCGAGTTTCGTGTCCGGCGCGAGTGCATCAATGGCGGGGTACGCTTCAGCCTGCCGGGCTGCCCGAACGCACTCGCCTGGACCCTGACGACCGGGCATCCGCCGACCCCGGAGGCGGTCATGCTGCACCTGACCATCAACCGCCAGGAACACGACCCGGATTTCGTCGAGAGCCTAGAATTCTTTGCCGATAGCTGGCTGGAGCTGACATCGCTGCAGCCGCCCCATGACGGGCCCTGAATGCAATTTTCTTTTGCTTTCATGGTCGGTATGGTTGCAGGGTTGCCCAAGGAGATGTCATGACCCCCACACCGCCGGACAGCGTACGCACAGCCCACCCGACCCAGGACGGCGCGGGTGTGAAGATTCGCCGCATCCATGACTTTGGCGGCGGCCTGGACCCCTTCCTGATGCTCGACGAGCTGAAGGCCAGTGCGAAGGAGGACTACGTCGGCGGATTCCCGTCCCACCCGCATCGCGGCTTCGAGACGCTGACCTACCTCGTCCACGGCGGCCTGACCCACGAGGATTCAATGGGCAATCAGGGTCGCGTGGAGGCCGGCGAGGCCCAGTGGATGAGTGCCGGGCGCGGGGTCATCCACTCCGAGATGCCCCTGCTGGACTCGGACGGGCTGCACGGCTTCCAGCTCTGGGTGAACCTGCCGGCACGGCGCAAGATGGACCCGCCGCGCTACCGCGACGTGCGCGCCGACGCGATGCGCCACCTGCCGGAAGACGACGGCCCGCTGCACTTCAAGGCGATTGCCGGGTCCTGGCAGACCAGCGCCGGGGATACCGAAGGCCCACTGGAGCAGATCGGCGAAGGCGCGGCGATGGCGGATCTGAGCCTGCCGGCCGGCTACCGCCTGTCGCTGGCCGTCCAGCTGGATGACCGGGTGCTCGCCTATGTCTATGACGGCGAGCTCACCGGGCTGAAGACGGGCCAGCTAGGCACCTGGAGCGGACAGACGCAGATCCACCTGATCGCCCAGCAGGATGCGCGGGTGCTGCTGTTCAAGGGCCGCCCGCTGGCCGAACCGATCGCCCACTACGGCCCGTTCGTGATGAACACTCCCGACGAGATCGAGCAGGCGATCAGCGACTACCAGTCCGGCCAGCTCGCGGCCGAGCCGGCCAGTATCGACTGATCCGGCCGGGGCTTCGCGGGCAGGCCCGCTCCCACAGTGATCGAGTGAGCGCTGCCTGTCGAAGCCATCGCCCCCTGTAGGAGCCGCCTTGGCGGCGAAGCCCCTGCCCACGCCGGCCAGCTCCCCGAACCACCCGTTCATCAGTGTTTCTCTAGTCGCTCGCCTCGTTGTCGTCCTCGCGCGCCCAGCCCATCGTGCGCTTTACGGCCTTTTTCCAGCCTCGGTAATAGCGATCGCGGGTGGGCGCATCCATCTGCGGTTCGAATACGCGGTCCAGCTGGCTTTTTTGCTCCAGTTCGTCGCGCGTCCAGAAACCCACGGCCAGTCCCGCCAGATAAGCGGCCCCCAGCGCGGTGGACTCCGTAACCACCGGGCGCTCGACATTGACCCCGAGCATGTCCGCCTGGAACTGCATCATCACGTTGTTGGCGACCGCACCGCCGTCGACGCGCAGCCCTTTCAGCGCGATGCCAGAGTCCTGCTCCATCGCGTCGATCACGTCCTTCGTCTGGTAGGCCAGCGAGTCCAGCGTGGCGCGGGTGATGTGTTCCTTGCGCGTACCGCGCGTCAGCCCGAAAATCGCCCCGCGGGCATACATATCCCAGTACGGCGCCCCCAGCCCCGCGAATGCCGGGACGACATAAACGCCGTCGGAATCCTCCACCTTGCTCGCGTAGTACTCCGAGTCCTCGGCCGAGTCGATCAGCTTGAGCTCGTCGCGCAGCCACTGGATCGCGGCGCCGGCGATAAAGATGGAGCCCTCCAGCGCATACTCGACCTGGCCATCGACGCTCCAGGCGACGGTCGTGAGCAGCCCCGAGTGCGAGGCGACCGGCTTGGTGCCGGTGTTCATCAGGAGAAAGCAGCCGGTGCCATAGGTGTTCTTGGCCATCCCGCGCCCGAAACAGGTCTGCCCGAAGAGCGCGGCGTGCTGGTCGCCGGCCACGCCGGCGATGGGGATCTCGCTGGCGCCGAACATCTCCGTCCCCGTATGCCCCAGCACCTCGCTGGACGCACGGACTTCGGGGAGCATGGCCCGCGGGATTTCCAGCGCGTCCAGCAGCGTGTCGTCCCAGTCCAGTTCGTGGATGTTGAACAGCTGCGTGCGCGAGGCGTTGGAGACATCGGTTACATGCCGCTCACCCCGGGTGAGATTCCAGATCAGCCAGGTGTCCATGGTGCCGAACAGCAGCTCGCCGCGCTCCGCGCGCTCGCGCGCACCGTCCACGTGGTCGAGCAGCCATCGCAGTTTGGTCCCGGAAAAGTAGGCATCCACCACCAGACCCGTGCGGCTGCGGATCATCTCCTCCAGCCCGCGCGCCTTCAGTTCATCGCAGAAACTGGCGGTGCGCCGGTCCTGCCAGACGATTGCCGGGTGGATCGGCTTGCCCGTCTCGCGGTCCCAGACCACGGTGGTCTCGCGCTGGTTGGTGATGCCGATGGCGGCGAGCTGGGCCGGCTTGATGCCGCGGGTCTCCAGCACCTCGCGTGCGGCCCCGATCTGGGTGCCCCAGATCTCCATCGCGTCGTGCTCGACCCAACCGGGCTCCGGGTAGTGCTGAGTGAATTCGCGCTGGGCGACACCGATGATCGCCGCATCACGATCGAACAGGATCGCCCGGCAACTGGTCGTGCCCTGATCCAGGGCCAGGATGTACTCGCCGTCCATGTTCCCTCCTCGTGCAGCGGGGGACTCGGCGCGGCGCACCCGCGCGGTGTCAGCCCGCCTCGATCAGTTCGACGGTGTTGCCGTCCGGGTCGCGGACGAACGCGGCAGGCCGCCCGGACTGGCTGCGCTCGGCCGAATGCCCGGCGTTCTCCAGGCGTTGCAGCAAAGGTTCCAGACCGTGCACACGCAGGGCCAGGTGGCGGTCTCGGCCACCGCGTACACCGCGTTCGGTGGCATCCGGATTGGGCACGCAGAGCAGATGCAGCGTCTGGCCGCCGCCCAGGTCATACCAGAGCCCCGGAAAGCCGAGATCCGGGCGCTCCACCCGTCGCAAGCCCAGAATCTCGCCGTAGAACCGCGCGGACACTTCCAGATCGGCGATCACGACACTGACGTGATCCAGACCCAGTACGCTGTGCGTCTGAGCCGCCGTCATACGTGCATCAGCCCCGAAGAAGGCTCCAGCAGCACCACCGCCTGTGCCGCAACGCCCTCGCCGCGCCCGGTAAAGCCCAGGCGCTCGGTGGTCGTCGCCTTGACGTTCACGCAACCGGCCGCAAGCCCCAAGTCCGCGCCAATGTTCTCCTCCATCTTTGCGACATGCGGGGCCATTTTCGGCGCCTGTGCGATTACCGTCGCATCCATGTTGACTGGGCGCCAGCCGGCCTCCTGGACCCGGCGCAGGGCCTCGCGCAGCAGCTCGCGGCTGTTCGCCCCGCGAAAGCGCTCGTCGGTATCGGGAAAGTGACGACCGATATCCCCCAGCCCCGCGGCCCCGAACAGGGCATCGCAAACCGCGTGCAGCAGGACGTCGCCATCGGAATGCGCGACAAAGCCGTGATCGAACGGGATACGCACGCCGCCCAGGACCAGATGATCGCCAGGCCCGAAGGCATGTACATCGAAACCCTGCCCCACGCGCATGCCGCTCATGGCCGGAAACCCCCGTCCAGACGTCTCTGCTGCATCAGGTACAGCTGGGCCAGCTCCAGATCCTCGGCGCGGGTGATCTTGATGTTCATCATCGAGCCCTCGATCAGCCGCGGACGGGCGCCATGCCATTCGATCGCGCTGGCCTCGTCGGTCACCGGATGGCCGGCCTCGCGCGCGGCCCGATTGGCCTCCCGCAGCATGCCCAGGCGGAACATCTGCGGGGTCAGCGCGCGCCAGACGCGTTCGCGTTCCAGGGTCCGCTCGACGCGCCCTTCCTCGTCACTCCACTTGACCGTATCCGTGCTGGGCGTGGCCAGCAGCCCGCCCACCGGATCGTCCCGCAACGCGTTCAGAAGAGAGTCCAGGTCGGCGCGTGGCAGACAGGGGCGTGCCGCGTCGTGCACCAGCACCCAGTCGTCGGGAGAAGCCCGATCCTGGAGAAAATCGAGGCCGTTCTGGACCGAATCGGCCCGCTCGTCACCACCGGCTACCCGAAACAGGCGCCCGCCCGCCGTCGGAAGATCCAGCGCGTCCGGGTCCACATCCGGCCCCAGCACCAGGACCACACCGCGGATGCGGGGGTGTTCCAGAAAGATCGACAGGGTATGCGAGAGGATGGTGCGCGAGCCCAGCGTGAGGAACTGCTTGGGTCGGTCCGAGCCCATGCGCCTGCCCACGCCGGCCGCCGGAATCAGGGCCCAGTAGGCGGGTTCCGCGGAGGGGTTGTTCACGTCGGGATCAGCCATCAAACGGATCCTCGGGTGGCAGCGTATCGGTGGCCGGCTCGCGCTCGCGGTCCGGGATCTCGGCGGGACCCGGGGACACGTCCCGCGCCGGATCCGGCAGCGGCTCCGGCACCGGCCGCCGGTCGTCGTCCTCGCCGACCACAAAGAAAAAGATCTCGTCTTCGCGGATCATGCCCAGGTCGCGCCGTGCGCGTTCTTCCACCGCATCGGTACCCGTACGCAGGTCCAGCACCTCGGCCTCCAGCGCCTGATTGCGCTGTTCCAGCTCGGCGTTGGCCGCACGCTGCTCCTCGACCTGCTCGCGCAGGTCGCGCACATCGCGCCAACTGCCCTCTCCCAGCCACAGTGGCCACTGCAACAACAGCAGCACCACGGCTAGACCGATCAGCAACCCGCGCATCAGCGATTCCCGCGACCACGACCGACCGCCACAGCCAGCCACAAGGGAGAGAGTCGAGCTTCCATGCTCGGCATTCTACGGCCCATTGGTCGTGGGGCACAGGAACCGCCCCGCAGGCTGTGAATCCCGACCGCGGCAAACGAGGCAACTGCAGCCCTATCTGCGGACGTTGAACGCATCCATGCCGGGATAACGCGCCCGGGACCCCAGATGCTCCTCGATCCGGATCAGCTGGTTGTACTTGGCCACGCGATCCGAGCGCGAGAGCGACCCGGTCTTGATCTGGCCCACCCCGGTGGCCACGGCCAGATCGGCGATGGTCACGTCTTCGGTCTCGCCGGAGCGATGGGAGATCACCGCCGTGTACTTCGCCTGGCGCGCCAGCTCGATGGCCTCCAGGGTCTCGGTCACGGTGCCGATCTGGTTCAGCTTGATCAGGATCGAGTTGCCCACACCCTTGTCGATCCCTTCCTGCAGGATCTGCGTGTTGGTCACGAACAGGTCGTCGCCCACCAGCTGCACGCGATCACTCATTCGCTCGGTCAGGGTCTTCCATCCGTCCCAGTCATCCTCGGCCATACCGTCCTCGATGGTCAGGATCGGATACTGGTCGACCCAGTGGGCGAGGTAGTCGCAGAACTCGTCAGCAGAGAAGGCCTTGCCTTCGGAGTCGAGGTGGTAACGACCGTCGCGGTAGAACTCGGAGCTGGCACAGTCCAGGCCCAGCCAGATGTCCTGCCCGGCCTTGAAGCCCGCCTTGTGGATGGCCTCGAGGATCACCTCGATTGCGGCCGAGTTGGACGGCAGGTCCGGGGCAAAGCCGCCCTCGTCCCCCACGCCCGTCGCCAGATTGCGCTGCCCCAGCACCTTCTTCAGGGCATGGAACACCTCGGCGCCGTAGCGCACGGCCTCGCGCACCGAATCCGCACCCACCGGCAGGATCATGAACTCCTGCATGTCGACACTGTTGTCGGCATGGGCACCGCCGTTGATGATGTTCATCATCGGCACGGGTAGCAGAGTCGCCTGCTCGCCGCCCATGGACTCGAACAGCGGCTGCTCGCGGTCCGCCGCCTGTGCATGTGCGGCCGCCATCGACACCGCCAGCAGCGCGTTCGCGCCCAGGCGCGACTTGTTCTCGGTGCCGTCCAGCTCGAGCATGCGGCGGTCCACCGCGGTCTGGTCCAGCTCCATGCCGCGCAAGGCATCGCGGATCTCGCCATTTACATGGCCCACGGCCATCTGCACACCCTTGCCGCCATAGCGCGGCTCGTCGTCACGCAGCTCCAGCGCCTCGCGGGCCCCTGTCGAGGCCCCCGAGGGCACGGCGGCGCGACCCATCGCGCCGGAATCCAGGACAACATCGGCCTCGACCGTCGGGTTGCCCCGCGAGTCGATGATCTCGCGGGCGTGAATCTCCGCAATCTGGGACATGCTCTCTCCTTGAAATAATATATTCTTCCGCCTCGAGTTTGCAGGCGGAACTTAAACGAAACTCTTAAGCAAACCTGCGCGAATCAACCCAGCCCGTACTCGGCCTCGGCAAACGGCTGTGCCTTGACGGCGGCATCCAGCGCCTTGAGCGTGGTCAGCAGCTCCGCCATGCGTGGTAGTGGCCAGGCATTGGGCCCATCCGAGAGTGCGCGCTCCGGATCCGGGTGGGTCTCCATGAACAGACCCGACACCCCGGAGGCGACGGCCGCCCGCGCCAGTACGGGGACATATTCGCGCTGCCCACCGGACGTCGCGCCCTGCCCCCCCGGCTGCTGGACTGAATGGGTGGCGTCGAACACCACCGGGCACCCCGTCTGGCGCATCTGCGCCAGGCCCCGCATGTCCGAGATGAGTGTGTTGTAGCCGAAGGAGACGCCGCGTTCGCAGACCATGATCTGCTCGTTGCCGGCCGCACGCGCCTTGTCCACGACATTGCCCATATCCCAGGGCGCCAGGAACTGGCCCTTCTTGATGTTCACCGGGCGCCCCTGGCGCGCGACGTTCTGGATGAAATTGGTCTGCCGGCACAGGAACGCGGGCGTTTGCAGCACATCGACCACCGACGCGACCTCGTCCAGCGGGGTGTCCTCGTGGACATCGGTCAGCACCGGGACTCCCAGCTGCTGCTTCACCTGTTCCAGGATGCGCAGGCCCTCTTCCATGCCCGGGCCACGAAAGCTCTTCGTCGACGAGCGGTTGGCCTTGTCGAACGATGACTTGTAGATAAACGGGATGCCCAACTCATCGGTGAGCGCCTTGAGCGCACCCGCCGTCTCCAGGGCCATCGCCTCGGATTCGATCACGCACGGACCGGCAATCAGAAAAAAGGGCCGATCGAGGCCAACTTCAAAACCGCAAAGCTGCATGCAATGTCCTGTCTGGCGGACGCCACCCTCCGGGCGCGGCCGCAAAGCGTCGTCGTACGGCGCGTTAAGGAAGCACTAATCCGTCAGCGCCGTCGTGGTCTCCGGCTCGCGCTCGTCCTGATAGGTTCGCGCGGCGCGAATGAAACCGGTAAACAGCGGATGCCCGTCGCGCGGGGTCGAGGTGAACTCCGGATGGAACTGGCAGCCGATGAACCACGGGTGGTCCGCCAGTTCGACCGCCTCGACGAGCTCGCCGGACTCGGAGACACCAGAGATGCGCAGGCCGGCCGCCTCCAGCCGTTCGCGATAGGCATTGTTGAACTCGAAGCGGTGGCGATGGCGCTCGCTGACCTCTTCGCGGCCATAGGCCTCCGCAATCCGCGAACCCTGGGCCAGTCGCGCGGACTGCGCCCCCAGACGCATCGTTCCGCCGAGATCGCTTTCGGCATCGCGCCTTTCGATGCGGCCCTCACGGTCCTGCCACTCGGTAATCAGGGCAATCACCGGGTGCGGGGTATCCGGGGCGAACTCCGTACTGTGCGCACCTTCGAGCCCGGCCTGATCACGAGCGAACTCGATCACCGCTACCTGCATGCCGAGACAAATACCCAGGTAGGGCACGCCGTGTTCGCGTGCGTAACGCACGGCCGCGATCTTGCCTTCCACTCCGCGCTCGCCGAAGCCACCGGGCACCAGGATCGCGTCCAGGCCTTCCATCTCGCCCTGGATCTCGGCATCCGCCCCTTCGAGCTTCTCCGAATCGAGATAGCGAATGCGCACGCGCGTCCCAACCTGCACGCCGGCGTGGGTCAGCGCCTCGTTCACGGACTTGTAGGATTCGGTCAGATCGACGTACTTGCCGATCATACCGACGGTCACCTCGGATTCCGGGAACTCCATGGCGTTGACCACGTGCTTCCAGTCCGACAGGTCCGCCTGCGGGGCCTCGATATGCAGCTTGCGCAGCACGATCTCGTCGAGCTTCTGCGAATGCAGCCACAACGGGATCTTGTAGATGTTGTCCACGTCCACCGCGGAGATGACCGCCTTCTCCTCGACGTTGGTGAACAGCGCAATCTTGCGCCGCTCGCCCTCGGGGATCGCCTGGGTCGAGCGGCACAGCAGGATGTCCGGCTGGATCCCGATCGAGCGCAGTTCCTTGACCGAGTGCTGGGTGGGCTTGGTCTTGATCTCGCCGGCGGCGGCAATAAACGGCACCAGGGTCAGGTGCATGAACAGGGCATTCTCGTGCCCCAGCTCCACACCCATCTGGCGGATGGCCTCGAGGAACGGCAGGGACTCGATATCGCCCACCGTACCGCCGATCTCGATCAACGCAATGTCGGCATCGCCCGCGCCCTCGCGGATCGAGCGCTTGATCTCGTCGGTGATATGCGGGATCACCTGCACCGTACCGCCCAGGTAGTCGCCGCGGCGCTCCTTGCGGATCACGTTCTCGTAGATCTGCCCGGTGGTGAAATTATTGCGCCGCGAGGTGCGGATGCGCACAAAGCGTTCGTAATGCCCCAGATCCAGGTCCGTCTCCGCACCGTCGTCGGTCACGAAGACCTCGCCGTGCTGGAACGGGCTCATGGTGCCCGGATCGACGTTGATATAGGGGTCGAGCTTGAGCAGCGTCACCTTGAGGCCGCGCGCCTCGAGGATGGCCCCCAGCGAGGCGGATGCAATGCCTTTGCCCAGAGACGAAACCACGCCTCCGGTAATGAATACATAACGCGTCATGCGGGAAACCTGGCTAGGGAAACACTGATTAATGAACACGCTCGCGCTCGAGTCGCTTTTGCGTGCGAACAAGGCGCGGCGACTGCCGTGCAGTCACTCTGCACAAGGGAGCCGCAACGCCGTGCGCGCACAAAAGCGGCCGAGCCCCTTCGGGGTTGGTACCCCAGGTTCCCCGATCCTGCGTTGCGCCACCTGTGGGTAGAACCACTACCCGCTGCCAGAGGCGCCTTGTCTCGGAAAACCTGGGGTACCAACGCGAGCGTGTACATTAATCAGTGTTTCCCTGGGGAACGACGGACCCCCGCCACAAAAGGGCTCACGGGCGGCTGAAATCGGCCGAAATGCTACCAGAGAGCCCCTCTCGGCTCAATCAACTGCGGCATCGCGAAGCGCACTTTGCGCATTGGGCGGAAGGGGCCGGAACGCGACCAGCGTCATATCGTCACGCCGTGGTTCGCCGCCGCGATAATCCTCCAGCACGCGGACGACCGAGTCGATCTTGGCGGCCAGGTCACGCGGGGACTTCTCCGCCAGCACATGGCGCAGCCGCCGGCGCCCGAACAGCCGAGGCGGCTCGCCACCCACATGGTCGTGGGCGCCGTCGGTAATCAGGAAGAACTCCATGCCCGGCTCGACCGTCACCACATGATCCACCGGCTGCGCGGGCTCCAGACTGCGATACCCCAGCCCGCCGCGCACGCCGCGAATCTCTTCCACCTTGCCCGCACGGTCGATGATCAGCGGCAGCCCCACGCCGGCAAAGGTCAGCGTACGGGCATCCGGGTCATAGACGCAGACCGCCGCCTCCAGTCCGTCGTCGGAATCCGAGTCCTGACCGTCCTGGCGCAGGCGCGAGCGCACGAGACGATCCATCTCGCGCAGGATTGCCGACGGCTCCAGGAGCCGGTGTTCATGCAGGATGCGATCCAGCGCCGAGGCCAGCACCAGGGTAATGAACGCCCCGGGAACGCCGTGCCCGGTGCAGTCCGCCGCCACCAGCACGCTGCGCCCGTCGATGGCCTCCAGCCAGAAGTAGTCGCCCCCGACCAGATGCAGCGGCTCCCAGTAGACCTGCACCTCGTCCAGATACCCGTCCAGGGCGTGTTTGTCCGGCAGCATCGCGGTCTGGATGCGCCGCGCATAGCGGATGCTCTCCACGACGAGCCGGTTACTGCGCTCGAGTTCGCGGTTGGCCTCGTCCACCCGCGCGAGCGCGCGCTCCGTCTCCAGCTTCTCGGCCTCCAGCTCGCGGGTACGCTCGACCACGCGCCGCTCCAGGTCCTCGTTCAGGGCCTTCAGCTCGCCCCGTGCACCATCCCGCGCGTCGAGGCCCTGCTGAAACGCGTTCAGGAGGCGATCAAGCGAGCGGTCCAGGGCGCCCAGCTCGTCATTCGCGTGGTGCCCCATGCGGGGGCGCGGCCACTGGGCCGGGCGGTCGGGATCGGTGCCCGCCACAGCGTGGGAGATGCGCAGCATCGGGCGCAGCATCAGGCCGTAGAACAGCAGCACGACGACCAGCGAGACGATCACCGCCTGTACCACGCTGGTGATCACGCTGTTGCGCAGCCGCTCGACCAGAGCTGCAGCCAGCACATCGGGGGCGAGTTCCACACGCAGCGCCCCCACTGCGCCATTGGTCTCGCGCAGGTCCGGGTGGAGAAGCTCGCGCTCGTGCTGGCGATCCGCCCCGAACAGGCGCTCCCCAAGCCAGGAGGTGTCACCACCTTCGCGCTCCACCTCGGCCAGGGTGCGCCCGAAGTCGTCGAGGATCTCGGCGCGGTGGATCTCGTCAAAGGCCTGCAGGCCCGCCACCAGCGATTCCGCCTGATCGGCATTCAACTGGTAGGCCGCCTCGGCCGCGGGAGGGGCCACCAGCCGTTGCAGCCGGTCGATCTGTTCCAGGGTTTCGGCGTGAAAGGCTCGCGAATCGGCCGCGATGACGTAAGCGCTCGCCAGCAGGCTGAGCGCCAGCGCCACCAGCAGGGTCGCGAGCGCCAGCTTCGCGACCAGGCTGCGGCTGCGCGCCGGGCCGGACTCCGTCATACAGGCTCGCCGTGGAACTGGACCTCGACGCGGTTACGGCCTTCGTTCTTCGCGCGATAGAGCAGATCATCCGCCGCCGCGACCAGTGCCCCGGCATCCGGCCAGCGTTCGGTGGTCACGACGAGACCGATCGAGACCTCCAGATGCAGCGGTTCGCCCTTCCAGCGCGGGATCGTCTGCTCGACACTGGTGCGAATGCGCTCCGCAAGATTCTTGGCGGCGTCGAGATCGAGATCGGCGGCCACCACCAGAAACTCCTCGCCCCCCATGCGCCCGGCGTACTGATCGGCACCGAGCTCGCCACGGAGGATCTCGGCGAAACTCTGCAGGGCGTAGTCCCCGGCGGCATGGCCATGGGTGTCGTTCAGCGCCTTGAAGTCGTCGAGGTCGAGCATCATCACAGAGAGCGAGCGGGCCTGATCGCCCACCGTTTCGGCCAGCCCCTCGACACAGTCCATTACCCGGCGCCGCGAGAACAGCCCGGTCAGGGCATCCTCCAGCGCCAGGCGCTCGAGCTCGGACGTTAGCCGTTCACGCTCGCGTACCTCGTCGGACAACGCGCAGTTGAGCTGCTCCAGGTGCGTGGCCTGCTCGCGCAGCTGACGGTTCGCGGCCTGCAGGTCCAGCTGCATGCGATCGCTCATGCGCATCATGCGGCGCTGAACGCGGTAACTCTCTGAATAGGCCTTGGCCAGCATCCGTACGCCTTCGGCTACATCATCCAGCGCCTCGAGCATCTGCTCGGAGCGCTGCATGATCTGTTTTTCCTGCTCGAACAGGGAGAAGTCGGCAAGCGCTTCCGAATCGTCACCGTCGCGTGAAGTCGGTGGCAAAGGCACGGGCTGATTGGGGTCGTGAGAGAATTTCATGATGTCGGGCACATGCGGTAGTCAGCGTGCGCGAAGTCCTCGGAAAAGTCCTCGCCGAATTCTTCCATCGTCTCGTCGTCTTCGTGGTAGCACCAGTTGATCCGCACGTTGATACCGGCCTCGGCGGCCTCTTCGAGGATCTGAAAGAGGTTCATCAGCGCCTTCGCGGTCGAGCTGTTGAAGTAGATCATCTCGACGCTGAACTCCAGCGACTCGCTGGCCCGCTCCTCGACCGCCTGTCGCAGGCCCTGGGTCAGGGGTCCATAGAAGCTCGCGGCGTCTTCCGGGTAGGACTCGCCGGCAATGCGGTATTGCCCCGCCGCGAAATCGAACAGGACCTCCGGGGTGCGGTCCGTTGCCTCGTGTCGAATGGGGTCCAGTGCTGCCATCAGATGTAGGCCTTCAGTACAAAGTAGGAATACGCGTCGGAGAGGTGCTCGAAGTCGAACTGGATCGGTTCGCTGGCACGCCGCGCAATTTCGATCAGCCCGATGCTGCCCCCCTTGCTGCCCTCGTCCGGCGGCTCGCGCAGCTTTTCCTTGTAGAAGCGCCGCAGGGCCTCCGAGTCCATGCCCTGTAATTCGCTGAGCCGCCCGCCCAGAGTATCGGCGTCTTCGCGGGCGATGATATTGCCGCAGATCACGAAAAATCGGCCTTTTTCGGAGCCGACCGTAATCATGCCCGAGCTCAGCTCCACCGGGGGCTCCGCCTCGTGCTCGATCCGCTCGGCCGAGTAGCGAATGATGTTCTGCACCTGCTCGACGAACACCGAGAACACCCGGTTTACGGTCTTGTTGTCCGTCGACTCCAGCCGGATCTTCTGGCGCAGGGCGTCGCCCAGCGCCTTCAGGATGCCTTCGGAGATATAGCCGGTGAACGAAAAGATGATGCCGCGCCGAGTCATGTTGCGCTGAAAATCCAGCACCTCCTCGGCGATCAGGCCCCCGCGATCCGCTTCGCGCTGCGTGGCGAACTCAGTCATTCGGGTCTCCGTTACGTTCGAGCACGTCGCGGACGATCGCTGCATAGCGACCGTCCTCGCGCATGGCATCCAGCGCGGCCTGGAGGCGGTCCAGGCGATCGCGATCGGTATCCGGGTGGCAGGCGAGCGACATCACCGTATCGTTGAAGGCAAACAGCGAACGCAGTTCGCCGATCTCTTCGAGACGCGCGTACCAGGGTGCGAGGTGCTCGCCACTGACCCAGACCTCAATCCGGTCGGCCGCGAGCTTGCGCGCGTTCAGGCGGTCATTGGGGGCGGTATCGACCTCGATCCCCCGGGCCTCGACATACAACGCGACCGCGTCGTCGCGATAACCACCCACCCGGTAGTCATGGAGGTCATCGAGCGACTGCGCTGCGACGTCGGAGCCTTCAAGGGCATAGGCATGCCACTGATTCTCCACCAGCGGGCCTACCCACTCGAAGAGCTCTTCCCGTTCCGGGGTCCGCGTCGTGGAGAACACACAGGTGTCGGGATTCGACTGCGCCTCGGCGTAGGCGCGACTCCAGGGCAGCAGGCGGATCTCCGCCTCGATCCCGGTCTCCTCGAGCAGCTGGTTCATCACGCGCACGGAGATGCCGTCGAGCTCGCCATCCGGCGTCTCGAAGTTGAATGGCGGATAGCTCTCGGTGGCCAGGTGGAGGGTTCCGCCCTGTGCCGTTGCCATACCCGGCAACGCGAGCACACAAGCGATACCCCAGACATACCCCCCGGTCTGCCGGCTGATGGTTCTCACACCCCGGCCCCTCAAAAGTATGACGAAGTTCAAGCATTCGCTTTTCCGCTCGCCCCGTCAACTGTACGGGGACTACAGGTTTGGGGCCCGCAATCGATCAGACAGCCGACTTCAGGGCCCCAGCTCTCCATCCGGCCAGAGAATGGCCACGACGGTCCCATCCGCCCGCCTCCTGACCAACGGCAGGTGCTCGCGCGCCCATGGCGGGACCCCTCGCTCCTGCAGCCGTTTCTTCAAGGGTCGCCGACCCGCTGGCGTCACCACGGTTTCCCCGCCTCGGCGAAACCCGACCTCCAGCGCCTCCTGCGCATCCACACCCAGCGCCTCCAGCGCTGCGCGCTCCAGCACTCGACCGTCCGGGAGCGTCAGGCGCGCATGGCCCGGCGGCCAGGGCATCACGTCGCCTGGCGCGGCCGGCTTCCCATCCGGGGCTTCGGCGTAAATCGTTCCGCGGTAAACGCCCATCCAGCCATCCGCCCAGCGCAGTTCCGGATTCCGGTCCGCCCCGTGCACCTCCAGTTGTCGACAGAACTCCTCCAGCCGCACATGACCCGGCGGTCGCAGGCCCTGCGCGCGCAGCCAGGCCCGCAATCGTGCGCGCCGAGCGGGCAGATCCAGTTCGGCCAGCGAGGCCACCTCGAGCGAGGCTTCACCCGGAAGGTGCTTGTCCTCCAGGCTCGCCAGGCGATCGACGGCCTCGCGCTGCCAGCGAGCGCAGCGTGCCAGGGAGCCATAAACGGGGAACCGTTCTGCCAGACGCGGAAAGATCTCGCGGCGCAGGAAGTTGCGGTCGAAGCGGGTGTCGTCATTGCTCGGGTCGTGGTACCAGTCGAGAGCGGCCACACGCGCGTAGCCCGCGATGCTCTCGCCCGGGACCGCCAGCAGCGGACGCCCCAGCCAGGTATCCCCTTCGCGACGCAGGACGCGCATGCCTTGAAGGCCCTCCGGACCGCTCCCGCGCAGCGCGGCGAGCAGGAAGGTCTCGGCCTGGTCGTCGGCGTGCTGGGCGGTCAGGATCAGGTCCCGCTCGCCAAGGCCCTCGCGCAGGGCCGTGTAGCGCGCGCGGCGCGCCGCGGCTTCCGGCCCCTCGGAGGCATCATCGAGAACGATCACATTGCGTACGGTCAGCGGTACTTCCAGCGCCTCGGCAACGCGCACACAGAATGCCGCCTGCGCCTCGGCATCCGGTCGCAAACCATGATTTACATGCCAGGCCTCAAGCCCTTGAGGGCGCAGTTGCGCGAGCGCGTGCAGTAATACGGAGGAGTCGCGGCCGCCGCTGAAGGCAACCCGCAGGGATGTAGCACCGGGGTGATCCTGCAAAAAGGCCCGAACGGCGGCCATCACCGGGTGCGTGCCATCCGGCACCCGGCCCGGCGTCTCAGGAGGCGGCTTCCTGGAAGGCACCGTAGTCCATCAGGCGGCGGTAACGCCGATCCAGCCGCTTGGCCGGGTCCAGCGCCTCCAGGCCATCCAGGGTTTCCAGCAGTGCCGCGCGCAGGTGCGCCGACATCGTCTCCGGATCGCGATGGGCGCCGCCCAGCGGCTCGGGGACAATGCGATCGACCAGCCCCAGGTCGTGCAGCCGCTGCGAGGTAATACCCAGCGCCTCCGCCGCCTCGGACGCGCGTTCGGCACTCTTCCAGAGAATGGAGGCACAGCCTTCCGGCGAGATGACCGAGTAGGTCGAGTACTGCAGCATCAGCGTGGCATCGCCGACCCCGATCGCCAGCGCGCCACCGGAGCCGCCCTCGCCGATCACCGTCGCGATAATCGGGGTATCCAGCCGCGCCATCACCATCAGATTGCGGGCAATCGCCTCGCTCTGGCCGCGCTCCTCGGCACCGACACCCGGATAGGCGCCCGGGGTGTCGATGAACGTGAGGACCGGCAACCGAAAACGCTCGGCCGTCTCCATCAGGCGCAGGGCCTTGCGGTAACCCTCCGGCCGTGGCATCCCGAAGTTGCGGTACACCTTCTCGCGCGTCTGGCGCCCCTTCTGGTGGCCAATGATCATTACCGGGCGCCCGTCGAGGCGGGCCACGCCACCGACGATCGCCGGATCATCCGCGTAGGTCCGGTCACCGTGGAGTTCCTCGAACTCGTCGAACAGCTGCGGGATATAGTCCAGCGTGTACGGACGCTTCGGGTGGCGCGACATCTGCGCCACCTGCCAGGGGGTGAGCTTGGCGAAGATACTCTCCGTCAGCGAACGGCACTTTTCCTCGAGGCGCTGGATCTCTTCCTGGATGTTGACCTCGGCATCGTCACCCACATAGCGCAGATCCCGAATCTTGGCTTCCAGTTCGGCGATGGGCTGTTCGAAGTCGAGAAAATCCGGATTCATGCAGGGTCCCGCGTCGGAAAGGTGGGCGTCAGGCGCGGAATTGTAACCAATTACCCCGCACTTCGCTGCCCGTTCGAGACCCGCCGGGACGGTTGCGCAGCAACATGCCCTGGTTCAGGGCTATTGATGACAACGCCCGACTTCGCAGATGCCCACAGAATCACCGGCCGTACAGGACCTGGGCCTCGCAACCCGGCCCCAGGGTCTGCTGCAGGTTGCGCAGCAACCGCTCGTCCGGACGGATGGCCCAGCCCTCGGGCAGACTCAGTTCGGCCTCGAGGCCGTCCCGGCGGTAGCACAGGTGGACTCGGCACTGGCCATCGCGATGTTCTTGCATCAGGCCGCGCAGGTTCTCTACCTGCTCGGCACGCACCCCCTCCAGACACAGGTGCAGAGCGCGTGCCCACTGCGCCCGAGCCTCGTCCAGCGTGTACACCGCCCGGGCCCGCATGCGGATACCGCCGGCATAGTCATCCAGCGCCACCGTCCCCTCGGCCACCAGGAGGGTGTCCGGCTCCAGCCGATCGCGATAAGTATTGAAGTCGTCATTGAACAGCACGATCTCGGCACGTCCGCTGCGATCATCCAGGGTCGCGATGCCCATGCGCCCGTTCTGCGTGTTGCGCACTCGCACCCCCACGACCAGGCCGGCAATGCGCACCGTCTCCTGCCGCCCGCGCCGCCCCTGCTGGCCACCGTCATCGGGCCGCTGCTCCAGCTTCGCCTCCAGTTCGGCGAACGTGCTGCCCGTCAGCCGCTTGAGTTCTGCACGATAGCGTTCGACCGGGTGCCCGGTCAGGTACAGGCCCAGCGTCTCCTTCTCCCCGCGCAGGCGGTCATCATCCTCCATCTCCGGGAGGGTCTCGCTCTCGGGGACCACGGCCGCCGCCGGGTCGCCAAACAGATCCACCACCCCCAGGCTCGCGTTGCGCTCGGTCTGCTCCGCCGCGGCCACGGCGGTGGGGATGTCGTTCAGCAGCGTCGCGCGGTTCGCGCCGATCGCATCCAGCGCACCCGCACGCACCAGCGTCTCCAGCACGCGCTTGTTCAGCTTGGACAGGTCCACGCGCTGGCACAGGTCGATCAGCCCGTGGAAGGGACCATCCACCGCACGCGCCTTCAGCAGTGTCTCGATCGCCGACTCGCCCACACCCTTGATCGCCCCGAGGCCATAGACCACCGTTTGCGCATTGAGGCAGGTAAAACGGTAGTCCGACTGGTTCACATCTGGCGGCAGGACCTCCAGACCCATATTCCGGCATTCCTCGATCAGGCCCACGACCTTGTCGGTGTTGTCCATATCCGCGGACAGCACCGCCGCCATGAACGGCGCCGGATAATGCGCCTTCAGCCAGGCAGTCTGGTAGGCGACCAGGGCGTAGGCAGCCGAGTGCGACTTGTTGAAGCCGTAGCCGGCGAACTTCTCCATCAGATCGAAAATGTAGGTCGCGGTACTCTCCTCGACCCCGCGCCCCAGAGCACCCTCCATGAAGATCTGGCGCTGCTTGGCCATCTCCTCGGGCTTTTTCTTGCCCATCGCGCGTCGCAGCAGGTCGGCGCCGCCCAGGGTGTAGTTCGCCAGCACCTGGGCGATCTGCATGACCTGCTCCTGGTACAGGATGACCCCGTAGGTCGGCTGCAGGATCGGCTCCAGATCCGGATGCGGGTACTCCACCTGCGCGCGGCCGTGCTTGCGGTCGATGAAGTCATCCACCATTCCGGACTGCAACGGGCCCGGACGGTACAGGGCCACCAAGGCGATGATGTCCTCGAAGCTGTCTGGCTGCAGGCGGCGAATCAGGTCCTTCATCCCGCCCGATTCCAGTTGGAACACCGCGGTGGTCTGGTAGGCCTTCAGCAGCTTGAAGGTGTCGGGGTCATCCAGCGGGACCGCATCCAGGTCGATGCGGGCCTCCGGGTCCATCTTGCGCACGTTCTCGACCGCCCAGTCGATGATCGTTAGTGTGCGCAGCCCCAGAAAGTCGAACTTCACCAGGCCCACGGCCTCGACGTCGTCCTTGTCGAAGTGGGTCACCAGCGACCCGCCATCGTCTTCGCAGTACAGTGGCGAGAAGTCGGTCAGCGCAGACGGTGCAATCACCACGCCGCCGGCGTGCTTGCCCGCGTTGCGCGTAAGCCCCTCGAGCTTGAGCGCCAGATCGATGATCCCTCGCACCTCCTCGTCCTGGTCGTACTGCGTCTTCAGGTCCTCGCTCTCGGCCAGGGCCTTGTCCAGGGTCATGCCCAGCTCGAACGGGATCAGCTTGGCGATACGGTCGACAAATCCGTAGCCATAACCCAGTACGCGGCCACAGTCGCGCACGACCGCCTTCGCGGCCATGGTGCCGTGGGTGATGATCTGCGAGACCTTGTCGCGCCCGTAACGCTCGGCCACGTAGTCGATCACGTCGTCGCGTTTCTCCATGCAGAAATCGACATCGAAGTCGGGCATGGAGACGCGCTCAGGGTTAAGAAACCGCTCGAAGAGAAGCTCGTAACGCAATGGATCGAGGTCAGTAATTCCCAGCACATAGGCCACCAGCGAACCCGCACCCGAGCCACGCCCCGGGCCCACCGGGATGCCATTGTCCTTGGCCCACTGGATGAAGTCGGCGACGATCAGGAAGTAGCCGGGGAAACCCATCTGGCAGATCACGTCCAGTTCGAGCTTCAGGCGTTCCTCGTACTCCGAGCGCTCGGCAAACTGAAAACGTTCCAGCCGGGCCTCGAGCCCCTTCGCCGAGGTCTCGCGCAGGTGATCCTCGACCGTGTAGCCCTCCGGCACCGGGAAATCCGGCAACACCGACTCCCCGAGCGTGAGGCTGACACTGCAGCGCCGGGCGATCGCCACCGAGTTCGCCAGGGCCTCGGGGATATCCGAGAAGCGTTCCGCCATCTCCTGCGGGGTGGCGAGGTACTGATGCTCGGAGTAGCGCCGCGGGCGCGAGGGGTCATCCAGCGTGGTGCCATCATGGATACAGACGCGCGCCTCGTGGGCCTCGAAGTCCTCGGCCTTCAGGAAGCGAACGTCGTTGGTCGCCACCACGGGCAGCTCGAATTGCTCCGCCGCCGCGAGGGCCTGCTCGATCCAGGCCTCCTCGCCCGGGCGCTCGGTGCGCGTCAGCTCCAGATAGAAGCGCCCGGGAAAACGCTTCAGCCAGGGGGCAAGATCATCGTGGGTCAATACGCGCGCGACGCCCGAGCCGCTCACGAACAGACCATCGATGCCACCCGACAGCGCGATCAGGCCCTCGGCCGCGCTGTCCAGCCATTCCGCGTCGATCCGAGGGATGCCCTTTTCCTGACCTTCCTGCCAGGCCCGCGAGATCAGTCGGGTGAGGTTGCGGTAGCCGGGGTCGTTCTGCGCAAGCAGCGTCATGCGCGCCACGCTCCCGTCGGCGCGGGCATCCCGCACCAGCAGATCGGCCCCGATGATCGGCTGCACGCCCTGGGCAATGGCCGCCCGGTAGAATTTCACCAGTCCGAACAGGTTGCAGTGATCGGTCACCGCCACCGCGGGCATGCCCTTCTCCGCGACCGCCGCGACCAGCGGCTTCAGGCGCACCAGCCCGTCGATCAGCGAGTACTCGGAGTGCACCCGCAGGTGCACAAAACCGGGGTCGTGCCATTCGCCGCTCATGCTTCTTCCCCCGCAACAGCGGCCAGTGCCCGCGCCACTGGCCCAAAGCTCCGACGATGCTCCACACACGGCCCGAGGCGCGCCAGCGCGTCGCGGTGGTAGGCCGTCGGGTAGCCGGCATGGCGATCAAAGCCGTAGTCGGGATAGCGCTCGTGCAGGGCCGTCATTTCCGCGTCACGCGCCACCTTGGCGATGATCGAGGCCGCACTGATCGCCGCTACGGAGCCATCCCCGCCGACGATCGCCTCGGCACTCCAGGGGCCCTCTGGCGTGAAGCGGCCATCGACCAGCAAGTGATCCGGCGCCTGCGACAATGCGGCCACCGCGCGCTGCATCGCCAGCAGGGTCGCGCGATGGATGTTCAATGCGTCAATCTCGGCCGCCTCGGCACGGCCCAGCGCCCAGGCTACCGCCCGTTCGCGAATCTCGACATCCAGCGCCTGCCGGCGCCCGGCCGAAAGTTTCTTGGAATCGGTCAGCCCCGGTGCTGCAAAACTCTCCGGCAGGATCACCGCAGCCGCCACCACCGGGCCGGCCAGGGGGCCACGCCCCACCTCGTCGACGCCCGCGACCCAAGCGTTTGTCACCCTGTTTGCGGACATCGAACCCCCGGCCGGGTTTAGGAAACACTGAAACCCGTGTTTCCCTGGACAATAGCGGGAATGAATCGCGGACATGCGCCGTCCGGACGATCCGTTACAATAGCGCCGGAAATCCTAGCACACGCCCCACGAACCCCGAGCCCGCCCATGTCTCAGAATCCCCTGCGCTGCGCCGCGATCGGCGTCGGTCACCTCGGCAAATGGCATGCTGCCAAATACGCCGCCCTGCCAGAAACCGAGCTGGTCGCCGTAGCCGATGCCGACGCCACCACCGCCGAGCGTGTCGCCGCCGAACATGGCTGCGCCGCCGTCACCGATCACCGCGAACTGCTTGGCCAGGTCGATGCGGTCTCGATCGCCGCGCCGACCACCCTGCACTACGACATCGCGCGGGACTTCCTCGACGCCGGGTGCCATGTGCTGGTGGAAAAACCGATCACCGCGACGCTGGAGCAGGCCGAGGCCCTGAACCAGCTGGCCGAGGCCAAGGGCGTGGTATTACAGGTCGGGCATCTGGAGCGTTTCAATGCCGCCCTGCGCCGGCTGACCGACGATCCGCTGCATCCGCGCTTTATCGAATCGCACCGTCTCGCGCCGTACAAGCCCCGTGCAACGGATGTCTCCGTGGTGCTGGATCTGATGATTCACGACATCGATATCATCCTGTCCCTGACGGATTCGCCGCTGACCGAGGTCCGTGCCTCCGGCGCCCGCGTGCTGACGCAGGACATCGACATTGCCAACGCCCGTCTGGAGTTCGCCAACGGCTGCGTCGCGAACGTGACCTCCTCGCGCGTGAGCAACAAGTCCGAGCGCCGCATGCGCATCTTCCAGTCGCACGCCTACGCCTCGGTGGACTTTCAGAACCGCATCCTCTCGCTGAACCGAATCGGAGCACCCGACCCCGAGACCGGCGCCCCGGAGATCCACCGGGACGAGAGCGTGTTCGACGAGGCCGATGCCCTGCTCGCCGAGATCCGCGCCTTCGTGGCCGCCGTGCGCGGCGAAGGCCCGGTCGTGGTCAGCGGCCGCGACGGGCAGCGTGCGCTGGCCACCGCCGAGCAGATCACAAAGCTCGTCTATCAGAATCTCAACGTGATGGGCCAGGCCGACGGCCCCCACAGCCACCTCGACAACACCCGCACAGGAGTCAAGTCGTGATCCCGATGGTCGACCTGCAGCGCCAGTACCAGAGCCTGCGTCCCGAAATCGATGCCGCGCTGCAGGAGGTCCTGTCCGGGGCCCGCTACATCCTGGGCCCCAATGTCCAGGCACTGGAAGACGAGCTGGCGCGCTATCTCGGTGTGGAACATGCGATCACCTGCGCCTCGGGGACCGATGCGCTGCATCTGGCCCTGGCCGCCGCAGGCATCGGCCCGGGCGACGAGGTGATCACCACGCCGTTCACGTTCATCGCCACCGCCGAGGCGATTCGCTATGTCGGGGCCGACCCGGTGTTCGTGGACATCGATCCCGACACCTTCAACATCGATCCGGAGCAGGTCGAGGCCGCGATCACCGAAAGCACCAGGGCCATCATTCCGGTGCATCTGTTCGGACAACCAGCCGACCTGCCGCGCCTGCAAGCCATCGCCGAACGCCACAAGCTGCTCATTGTCGAGGATTGCGCCCAGTCCTTTGGTGCCACCATCGACGGTGCGCAGACCGGATCCGCCAATGCCTTTGGCTGCTTCTCGTTTTTCCCCTCGAAGAACCTCGGGGCCTTCGGCGACGGCGGCCTGGTCACCACCAGCTGCCCGACCTCGGCCGAGGCCCTGAAGCGGCTGCGCAACCACGGGTCCAGCGAGCGGTACTACCACGACGAAGTGGGCTACAACAGCCGCCTGGACGAGATGCAGGCGGCGATCCTGCGGGTGAAACTGCCGCACATCGACGAATACAACGCCCAGCGCCGGCGCGTCGCCGCCAGTTACCGCAAGGGCCTGGAGGGCCTGCCGGTTCAGACCCCGCACGAGGACGGGATTGGTACGCATGTCTACCACCAGTACACGCTGCTGACCGATCACCGTGACGCGATCATGCAGGCCTTGAAAGAGGCCGAGATCGCGCACGCGATCTACTACCCAGTGCCGCTGCACCAGCAAAAGGCCTTCGCGGACCTTCCGAATCTGCCGACGAGTCTTCCGGTCACGGAATCCGTCACCGCACGCTGTCTGTCGCTTCCGGTGTTCCCCGAGCTCGAGGACGGCCAGATCGAGAGGATCTGCGACACCATCCGGCGCGCCCTCGCCTAGGCACCGAAACAGACCCGGCCCCATGGAACGCCACGTGGTCATCTGCGCCGGAGAGAGCTCCGGCGATGCCCTGGGTGCCGGGCTGGTGCGCGAACTGGCGACCCTGGAGCCCGCGGTGCGCTACTCCGGCATGGGGGGCGCGCAGATGCGCGATGCGGGTGTCGAGACACTGATCGATGTCGAGGAACTCGCGGTCGTCGGGCTCGTCGACGTACTGGTGAACTACCCGCGCCTGCGCCGACTGTTCCGGCGAATGTGTACCCACCTGGACAATACCCGCCCGGATCTGCTGGTCCTGGTCGACTACGTCGAATTCAACCTGCGCCTGGCGGCGCATGCACGACGCCTGGGTATCCCGGTCCTGTTCTATGTCAGCCCCCAGCTGTGGGCCTGGCGATCCGGGCGTATCCGCCGGATTCAGCAGTGCGTCGACGCGATGGCGGTGCTGTTTCCCTTCGAGACCGCGATCTATGAACGCGCGGGAGTCCCGGTGCGCTACGTCGGCAATCCACTGGTGGACCGGGTCCAGGCACCCACCGTACCGCTAGCGGAACGGATCGCCGTCGCCGAAGATGAACGCGTGGTCGGACTCTTGCCCGGCAGCCGCAGCGGAGAGCTCAAGCGCCACTGGCCGCTCCTGGTCGCGACCGCGCGCCGGATGCACAGGGAGGACGCCTCGCTGCGCTTCGCCGTCGCACTGGCCCCGGGCGTTGACCCACCACGCCTGGATGCTCTGGCCCCGCGAGATGGCCTGCCGATTTCGTTTGTCTCCGGCGAGGATGGCACGCACGCGCTGATGGCGGATGCCGATCTGCTGCTGATTGCCTCGGGTACGGCCACGCTCGAGGCCGGCCTGCTCCAGGCACCGATGCTGGTGTTCTACCGGATGGGGAGTCTCAGCCACGCGGTCTTTTCACGCCTGGTCCGCCTGGAGAATATCGCCCTGGTCAACATCGTCGCGGGGGAACGACTGGTCCCGGAATACCTTCAACGTCAGGCAAACCCGGAACGCCTCGCGTCGGACGCGCTCGACCTGCTCCGGCACCCGGAGCGGCTCGGCGCGATGCGCGAATCCCTGGCCTCGATTCGCGAGCGCCTGGGGGAAGGCGGGGCCAATCGCCGAATCGCCGAGATGGCACGGGAGCTCCTCAACCAGGGACGCCTGGTCGAGCCCTGACACGGCAAACCGGTGTCAGTGCGGGCGCCCCCCTCGGAGTATGCCGCGCTGGCTGTTGCGCACGAACCCGATCAGGTTGCGCACCTCCGGGACCTCGGTCTCGTCGAACATCGTCTCCAGATGGCGCTCGCGGCCGGCGCGACCACGCATGCCGAGGATAAAGACGCGATGCAGCGCCTGGATCGCCTCATTCGAGAAACCATTGCGGCGCAACCCGACCTTGTTGATCCCGATCAGCCGCGCGTAGTTGCCGCTGGCCAGGCAGTAGGGCGGCAGGTCGCGGTTCAGCGCCGCCCCCATGCTGGTAAAGGCAAAGGTACCCACGCGACAGAACTGGTGCACCAGGGTAAAACCGCCCAGTGTCACGTTGTCCTGAATCTCGACGTGACCGGCCAGCGAGGTCGCGTTCGAGAAGATGATCTTGTTACCGATGGTGCAGTCGTGCGCGATGTGCACATAGGCCATGATCAGGTTGTCGTGACCGATCACGGTCTCGCCCAGCCCCTTCTCCGTACCGCGGTGCAGCGTGACCGATTCGCGGATCACGTTGCGATCCCCGATCACCAGCCGCGTCGGCTCGCCCTTGTAGGTCGTATCCTGCGGCTCCTCGCCGATCGAGGAGAACTGGAAAATCCGATTCTCGCGGCCGATCTCGGTCGGGCCCCGAATCACGACATGAGGCCCCACACGGGTACCGGCCCCAATCCGCACATTCGGGCCGATCACGCTGAACGGCCCGACCTCGACCGAGGAGTCCAGCTCCGCGCTCGGGTGTACATCGGCCCGCGGGTCGATCACGAGGGGATTTCCTGCCCGGAACACATCAGCTGCGCCGTGGCACAGACGTCGTCACCCACACGGGCGACCGCATCAAAGCGCCAGATGCCGCGCATGGTGCGCTTGAGATCAACACGCAGGTGCAACTGATCGCCGGGCACCACCTGGCGGCGAAAGCGTGCTTCGTCGATCCCCACAAACAGATACAGCTGCTGCTTGTCCTGGTTCTCGTTGCGCGCTTCTTCGGTCTTGAACGCCAGAAGGCCTGTGGCCTGTGCCAGCGCCTCGAGGATCAACACTCCGGGCATCACTGGCTTGATCGGGAAATGCCCCTGAAAATAGGGCTCATTGATACTGACGTTCTTGATCCCGGTCAGATAGCCGCCGGGCTCCCATTCCAGCACCCGGTCGACCATGAGAAACGGATATCGATGCGGCAGATAGCGCATGATCTCCTGGACGTTGAAGTCATCCACGCGGCATTCCTTTTTTGTTGATTCTGACGAGCCGAGACCAAAGGACGACTCCAACACAAGCGGGATTCACGCATCCCGGGTCCGGGCGAGCCGACGCAGCCGTGCCAGCATCCGGTTCCACAGCCGGGCCTCCTGGTGCGGGACACCGGATGCATACTCCCCCGGTCGATCAATCGAGCGCGTGACGAGCGTCATCGCGTGCAGTGTCACCCGATCGGCGATCGCCAGGTGGCCGAGAATCCCGACCCCGCCCCCAATGGCGCAATGCGCCCCGATGCGTGCGCTGCCCGCAATCCCCACACAACCCGCAATGGCCGTATGGTCGCCAATCTGAACGTTATGGGCAACATGGACGAGGTTGTCGATCTTGACCCCGTTGCCGATCCGTGTGGACTCCAGCGATCCGCGATCGATGGTGGAGTTCGCACCGATCTCCACATCATCGCCCACGCGCACATCTCCCAATTGCTCGATCTTCTCCCAGGAGGAATCCGGGCCGGGTGCGAATCCAAACCCATCCGCGCCCAGTACCGCGCCACAATGGATGATGGCGCGTTTGCCAACCTTCACGTCATCCAGCAGGCTGACGCGGGGATGCAGGTAGCACCTCTCCCCCAGTTCGACGCGCTCCCCGAGCACACTATTTGCTCCGATCACCGACCCTGCACCGACCCGTGATCCAGCTCCAACGACCGCGCCGGGTCCAACCTGCACATCGGCGGCAAGATGCGCATCCGGATGCACTCGCGCGCTTGCGTCCACTCCGGGAACGGCGTCCCGGCGACCGGCCGCCAACCAGCGGGACACCTGTCCATAGGCCCGATAGGGGTTGTCGACGGCAATCCACGCATGCGCAGTCGTCGACCCTGGCTTGATACCCGAACGGGGGACCAGCACACAGCCCGCTTGGGTCGACTCCAGGGCATCACGATAGCGATCGGGATTCGTCACAAAGGCCACATCGGCCGGCCCGGCCTGTGCAAGCGTTGCCAGACCTCGCAACGGGATCTCGGCCGATCCCTTGAGGTCGCCGCCCAGATACTCGGCCAGCGCCCCAGCGGTAATCACCCGCTCAGTCGTCGCGCTGCATTGCGGCAAGGATATCGTCCGTGATGTCGACCCGGTCGCTGGCGTAGAGCACATTGCGCTCGGTGAGGATGACGTCGATCTCGCGTTCGCGCGCCAGTTCCACGATGGCGTCGTTGATCCGCCGCTGCAGCCGGGAGAGTTCTTCGTTACGGCGCACGTTCAGGTCCTCGCTGAAGCTCTCCTGGGCGCGCCGGAACTCTCGCGAGCGCTGGGAAAACTCCCGCTCCAGATCGGCCCGCTCAGAGGGATTCATCATGTCCCCGTCGCGCTCCAGCCGGTCACGCATGCGCTGCAGCTCTTCCCGTTCGGCCACAAGCTCGGCGTCACGCGGGGAGAACTCGCGTTCGAGCTCGCGCATAGCCTGCTCGGCCTGCGGCGAGTCCTCCAGGATGCGGTTCATCGTCACAAACGCGACGTTCTGAGCCCCGGCCTGTGCCGGGAGGGCCAGCCAGCCAGCCAACAACAGCACGGCGGACAGCGCCAGGGCGCCGCCCTTCATGGTCCCACTGCGCTGACTCATCGTTTCTTGCTCCTTACACTCAGAAGGATGCCCCCAGCAGGAACTGGAAGCGCTGGATGTCGTCCTCCGGCTGGTCGTTCAGCGGCTCGGCCACACTAAAGCTCAGCGGCCCGACCGGCGAGAACCAGGTGACCGCGAAGCCAGCGGAGGCCCGCAGTTCGCCGACGTCCCAATCGCCCGGGTCGTTAAACACATTACCCGCATCGACGAAGGTACTCATCCGCACGGCATCGTTATCGGCCGCAAACGGCAGCGGGTAGAACAACTCGCCCGAGATCGTAGTGCGGAACCGGCCACCATACGGGTCGTCGTTCGAATCGCGCGTCGCGGGAACGTCCTCGCCCCGGAATTCGCGCAACTCGCGCTGGTCACCCAGGCGGTTGTCCTCGTAGCCACGCACCGACCGAATCCCGCCGGCGAACAGCCGTTCATAGAACGGCAACTCGGACCCGCCGTAGCCGTCCGCGTAGGCGATCCCACCGGAGAGGCTGAACGAATAGCGATCCGACAGGCGGAAGATCTCCTCGCCCGAATAAGTCAGCTTGTAGAACTCTCGATCACTGCCGGGTACGGCAAGTTCCAGACCAATGCGGTGGCGTCGGCCCTGGGTGGCAAAGGTGGTCCGATCGCGCGTGTCATGGATATAACTCGTCTCGATCTTGTAGAAATTCGCCGAACTGCCGAACTCGTCGATCTCGTCAAAGATCTCGTCCGGGCTGCCCCGCCGGCCATCGCGATCAACCGTGTCAATATCGATGTGCTCGAATCCGGGCACGATCCGCACACGATCGAACTCCGACAGCGGGATCCCGTAGCTCACGTCAAACCCGTAGCGGTTCGAGGAGTAGCGCGAGATATTCGCCCGCTCGGCGTCAATCTTGCGGTAGAAGACGGAGAACCCGCGGCTGGCCCCGGCAGGGGTGTAGTGGGGGTTGGTTACACTCATCCGGAAGATCTGGTTCACCCGACTGGTGCTGACCTCCGCGTTGAAGCGGTTACCCGTTCCCAGGAAGTTGTCCTGCTGCAAGCCGGCCGTCAGCAGCACGCCCTGGTTCTGCGAGAAACCCGCCCCGAGCGTCAGCGCGCCGGATTGCTGCTCGGTCACCGTGATGTTCAGGTCCACCTCGTCGTCGGTACCGGGCACCCGCTGCGTCTCCACGTTCACGCTTTGCACAAAAGGCAGGCGCTGCAGGCGCACGCGGGAACGTTCGATCAGGGCCCCGTTGTACCAGGAGCTCTCCATCTGCCGCAGCTCGCGGCGATAGACGCGCTCCTCCGTATTCTCGTTACCGGTGATCTGGATACGGCGCACATAGACGCGCGGGCCTGGGTCGATAAAGAAGGTGATCTCGACCTCGCGGCTGTCCTCGTCGACATCCGGCACGGGATTCACGTTGGCGAATGCATAGCCGTCCTGCATCAAGCGATTGGTGATCCGCTCGGCCGATTGCGTCACCTGGCTGCGCGAGAAGGGTTCGCCTACGTCAATGTCGACCAGTTCTTCCAGCTCGTCCCGCGACACCACGAAATCGCCCGCCAGGTCGAATCCGGTGACGGTATAGCGCTCCCCCTCATCCACGTTAATCGTGATGAACAGATCGCGGCGGTCCGGTGTCAGGGTCACCTGGGTGGAATCGATATCGAACTCGAGAAAGCCCTCGTCCAGATAATGCGAACGCAGCTGCTCCAGATCGCCCGACAATTTCTCGCGGGAATAGTGGTCCCGCCGACTGAAAAAGGCCCACCAGCGGGGCACGCCCGAATCAAACCGGCGAGTCAGCTCGCGGTCGGTGAAGGTCTCGTTGCCCACCACATTGACCTGCTGGATCCGCGCCACAGGGCCTTCGGCGATATCGATCTCGATATCCACACGGTTGCGCGGCAGGTCGATAATCTCGACATCGACCTCGACGTTGTAGCGACCACGGGCAAAGTACTGCTGACGCAGCTCGCTCTCGATCCGGTCCAGCATTGTCCGGTTGAACACGCGGCCGCTACGCAGTCCGGCCGCTTCAAGCGCCTCGCGCAAGCCGTCGTCGGGAATGTCGCGGTTCCCGGAAAAGTTGATCTCGTTGATCGCCGGGCGCTCGGAGACAATCACCACCAGCACGTTCCCGCGCCGGGCAATCTCCACGTCGTCGAAAAACCCCGTCTGGAACATCTCGCGGATGATGTCCGGGCTCTGGCTTTCGTCGAAGGTGTCGCCCACTTCGACTGGCAGATAGCTCAGCGCCGTACCGGCGGTAATCCGTTCCAGCCCCTCGATCTCGATATCCTCGATCTGGTAGGTCTGCCCCCAGGCCGTACCCGCCAGACCCAGGAGCCCGACCAGGGCTATTGCTCTCAAGCTGTTTCGCGACATGCTTTCCGCCAATTCAGAAGGGCTGTTTCGGGGTCACCCGAACAGACGTGTCAAATCGTTGTACAGGGCCAGCAACATCAACCCGGCGATCGCGAGGATGCCGAACTGCTGCCCGATCATCTGGGCGCGCTCGGACACCGGGCTGCCTTTAACCGCCTCCACCGCGTAATACAGCAGGTGGCCACCGTCCAGCAGCGGGATCGGCAACAGGTTGATAATCCCCAGCGACACACTGACCAGCGCCAGGAATCCAAGGAAGGCCGAGATCCCGATCACCGCAGTGGTGCCCGCAAACTCGGCTATGGTAACCGGTCCGCTAATGTTTTTGACCGACGCCTCGCCGGTGACCATGCGCCAGAGGATACCGACCGTCAGAATCGAGACATCCCAGGTGCGGGCCGCCCCTGAGACCAGGGCCTCCACGGGGCCCTGGCGCACCAGTACTGCCATCTCGCGCGCCGCTGGCTGATCTGGATCCACCCCCGCACCGATGCGCCCGATGGTCTCGCCATTGGTGGCGATTGCCTCCGGCGTCACCCTCAGCTCGACCGTTTGGTCACCACGTTCCACCTGCACGAGCTGTTCACGCTCCGGGCTCGCCTGAATGCGGCGGACCCAGTCGTTCCAGTCGTCGATCGGGTCACCGTCCACGGTCAGCACGCGGTCGCCGGGTTCAAGCCCGGCCGCCGCCGCGGGACTGTCCGACTCGACCTGCCCGATGCGCGGGACCAATGCCGGCCGATACGGAGCAAGCCCCACCTGCTCCAGGAATTGCCCCTGGCCGAGGATCGCCTGACGATCACGCAAATCCAGCGTGCGCTCCACCTCGCGACCATCGCGGTCGCGCACGAGAACCGGCACCGTATCACCCCGTACGGCGTGGTCAAGGAGCCGAAGGTTCGTTTGCTCCCAGTCCCGCACGGCGCGCCCGTCGACCGCGAGAATCTCCTCGCCGCGCTCCAGGCCCGCGACCGCCGCCGGGCTGTCCGCGGTAATGTCACCCACTACCGGTCGCACCCCGCCCACGCCAATCATGAACATCGCACCGTAAGCGACGATCGCAAACAGGAAATTCGCCAGCGGCCCGGCGGACACGATAAATGTTCGCGCCTTCAGGCCCTTGTTGTTGAAGGCGCGATACCGCTCCTCGGGCGCCACGTCGCCCTCGCGCTCGTCAAGCATCTTCACGTACCCGCCAAGCGGCAGGGCCGCCACGACGAACTCCGTTCGATCACGTCCGATCCGGCGGCTCAACAGCGGCCGCCCGAATCCGACCGAGAAGCGCAGTACCTTGACCCCCATCGCGCGTGCCGCCAGATAGTGCCCATACTCGTGCACCGTCACCAGCACACCGATGGCCACGGCGAACGCCAGCAAACTGGTCAGCAGCGTCATGACACCGCCCGTCGCTGCAGACGCCCGATCTCGCTACCGGCATGGGCGCGTGCCTCGGCATCCGCCGCCAGGACACGTCCCAGGGAATCGGCTGCCTGCGTCGGCAGCGCGTCCAGCGTCCGCTCGATGACCACGGCAATATCGCTGAAGGCCAAGCGGTCCGACAGGAAGGCCTCTACCGCGACCTCATTCGCCGCGTTCAGCACGGCGGTGGCCGTACCCCCCTGCTCCATGGCTCGGTAGGCCAGCCCCAAGGCGGGGAACCGTTCGGCTTCCGGCTCGCGAAACTCCAGCGGCCCCACAGTCAGCAGATCCAGTGGTGCCACCCCGGACGCCACCCGGTCGGGCCAGGCCAGCGCATGCGCGATCGGCGTACGCATGTCGGGATTACCCATCTGGGCAAGTACCGAGCCGTCGTTGTACGCCACCATCGAGTGCACGATGCTTTGCGGATGCAGCACGACCTGGATGGCCGCGGGTCGAACCGCGAACAGCCAGCAGGCCTCGATCACTTCCAGGCCCTTGTTCATCATCGTGGCAGAATCGACCGAAATCTTGCGTCCCATGTCCCAGTTCGGGTGGGCGCAGGCCTCTTCGGGCGAGATGTCACCAAAGGTATTGAGGGGCCGATCGCGGAACGGGCCACCCGAGGCGGTCAGCCAGATGCGTTCGACGCCATGCGGATTCACCTCGTCCGCACAGACGTACCCCGTCGGCAGACACTGAAAAATCGCATTGTGCTCGCTGTCGATCGGCAACAGACAAGCCCCGGAGCGGCGCACGGCATCGATCAGCAGCGCCCCGGACATGACCAGGGCCTCCTTGTTCGCCAGCAGCACGCGTTTGCCGGCCTCGGCCGCGGCGAGAGTCGGCAGGAGCCCGGCCGCGCCAACAATGGCCGCCATCACAGCGTCCACCTCCGGTGCCGCCGCCACCTGGGCCAGGGCGTCGGGCCCTGCCCTTACCTCGGTGGCACACCCGGCCGCCTCCAGCTCGCGCTGAAGCGCGTCCGCGGCCGCCTCCTCGGCCACGACGGCCACGCGCGGTCGGAACTCCAGGCACTGCGCCTTCAGGCGTTCCACATTGCGGTGCGCGGTCAACGCATAGACCTGAAAGCGCCCCGGCTGGCGCGACACGACATCCAGGGTGCTGACGCCGATGCTGCCGGTGGAACCGAGTATGGTGATCCGCGTGGGGCTCATAACGTGTTACCTGCGACTCTTTATGCCCCGGGGACGGGCAACAAGGCCAGCCAGAGCAAGCCGGCCAGAAAGATCGGGGCCGCCGCGATCAGGCTGTCGATGCGATCCAGAATACCCCCGTGACCGGGTAGCAAGGAACCGCTGTCCTTGGCACCCGCCTGGCGCTTGAGAATGCTCTCGAACAGGTCACCCACCACCGACACCAGCGCAATCAGGATCGACAGCAGCACGAACACCAGGGCATCCATGGGCGCCAGCCCCCAAGTACCAGCCACCAGCACCGCCAGGGCGAAGACCGCGCCCAGACCGCCGAGCAAGCCTTCGCGGGTCTTCCCCGGACTGATGTGCGGCGCCAGAGCGTTGCGCCCGAAGGCCTTTCCGGCGAAGTAGGCACCGGTATCGGCAAAGCCCACCAGAACGATCAGGTACACCACCAGCCAGGGCGCCAGCGCATGCAGCCAGACGATGGCCATACCCGCGGGCACCAGCGTCAACACCGCCGCGACGGTGAGCAGCTTGGGGCGCGGCCCACGCCCGTCGATCCCGGAGCGGTAAAACGGTAGTGCCAGCACAATCAGCAGCCACCAGACAACCGCAAACAGGAGAACCAATAGATGCACAGGCTGCGCCAGCGTCAGTCCCAAGGCCACCAGTGGCGTCAGCACCAGCACCACCAGCGCCGCGCGTTCCCAGGCCGCGTGCAGCCCGGTCAGCTCGCCCCACTCCCAGGTGGCCAGTCCAATTCCCAGAGCCATCAACGCCAGCACCGCCCAGTTGGGCCCGAACGCGATCAGTGCCAGCGCGGGCAGCCCGATGACCGCGGCGGTCATTACACGGGTTCTAAGCACCGGGGACCTCGGTCGCTGAACAGGCCCCGGCAGGTACACGACCAAAACGCCGCTGCCGCTGGGCATACCAGGCCAGGCTGCGCTCGAAGTCCTTCACGCCAACATCCGGCCAGTAGGTCTCGATGAACAGTATTTCGGCGTAGGCCGCCTGCCACAGGAGGAAGTTGCTGATGCGTTGTTCGCCGCCGGTTCGGATCAGCAGGTCCACGTCTGCCAGACCGGCAGTACTCAACTCGGCCGCAAAGGCGGACTCGGCATCACCATCGGCCTCCGACCCACCACTGGCCACCCAACGCCTGGCCGCCTGCAGGATGTCCCAGCGGCCGCCGTATCCCAGTGCAACCACCAGGCACATCCCCTCGTTGCCCGCGGTGGCCTCTTCGGCCTCGCCCATACGGGTTTGTAGCGTTGGAGGAAATGTGGCGCGATCGCCGATGAATCTCAGGCGAATGCCGCGCTCGACCAGCTCGGGCAGTTCGCCCTCGATGGCCGTGACAAAGAGTTCAAAAAGCGCCTCGACCTCGGCGCGGGGGCGACCCCAGTTCTCGCTGCTGAACGCAAATACCGTGAGCGACTGAATACCGTGTTCGGCGTAGAAACGCACCGCCCGGCGGGTTGCCTCCAGACCCTCTCGGTGGCCTTCGGAGCGGTCCAGCCCACGGGCCTGGGCCCAGCGCCCGTTGCCATCCATAATGATGGCAACGTGGCCGGGCAGCGCGGGATCTGTGGCGGAGGAAACCGGCATACGGGGATGGCCGGTCAGACTTCCATCAACTCGGCTTCCTTGTCCTCGAGCAATGCATCGATCTTCGCGATGTGGTCGTCGGTGAGCTTTTGCACCTGCTCCTGTGCCTTGCGCTCTTCGTCTTCCGAGACCTCCTTGTCCTTCACCGCCTGCTTGAAGGTGTTGTTGGCGTCGCGGCGGATATTGCGCACCGCAACACGCGCATTTTCGGCCTCGGCCCTGACTACCTTGACCAGGTCACGGCGACGTTCTTCCGTCAGCGCCGGCAGCGGCACCCGGATCACAGTGCCCATGCTCGCCGGGTTCAGACCCAGGTCCGAGGTCATGATCGCCTTCTCCACCTTCGCGACCATGTCCTTTTCGTATGGCACCACGGCCAGGGTGCGCGAGTCCTCGGCGTTGATGTTCGCGACCTGATTGATCGGCACTTCCATGCCGTAGTAGTCGACATGCACATGCTCGAGCAGACTGGGGTGCGCGCGACCCGTGCGAATCTTGGCCAGCTCGTTGCGCAGGGCCTCAATGCTCTTGTCCATGCGCTGGCGCGCGTCCTTGATCGTGGCGTCAGTCATCTCGGGATCCCTCGACCAGGGTTCCCACCGGCTCGCCCATCACCAGCCGGCGGAGGTCCCCTTTTGCAAACATGTTCATCACGCGGATGGGCAGGCCGTTGTCACGACACATCACCAGCGCGGTCGTATCCATTACACCCAGGCGGCGTTCCAGCGCCTCGTCGAACGTCAGGCGTTCATAACGGCGGGCATCCTTGCTCGTCATCGGGTCCGAATCATAGACCCCGTCCACCTTGGTGGCCTTGATCATCAATTCGGCATTGATCTCGATGGCGCGCAGCGAAGCGGCGGAGTCGGTGGTAAAGAAGGGGTTGCCGGTTCCCGCGGCGAACACCACGATCCGGCCCTTTTCCAGATGCCGCACGGCGCGGCGGCGAATGTAGTCTTCGCAGACCTGATTAATGCGGATGGCCGACATCACGCGGGAGAAACGACCCGCGCGTTCGATCGCATCCTGAATGGCCAGGGCATTGATTACCGTGGCCAGCATGCCCATGTGGTCGCCCGTAACCCGGTCCATGCCACCCTGGGCGAGACCGGCGCCACGAAAGATGTTGCCCCCTCCGATCACGATGCCGACCTCGACACCCATGCTCGAAAGCTCCGACACCTCTTCGGCGACCTGCGCCAGGACATCCGGGTCCACCCCATAGGATTGCTGGCCCATCAGGGCCTCCCCGCTTAACTTCAGAAGGATGCGCCTGTACGCGGGCTGCCTGTCCTGACTCATTGGGCTCCTTTATCGGGCTCGGGTCCTGCACCTGTCATCAATGGCCGTGCTTGCCGGCCGGCGAGCGATGCGGGCGCGTCCTGCGACCGCATCGGGAGTCTACGCCAAAGCGATTCGGCGGATCAGGCCCCGCGGGCTTGAGCCATCACTTCTTCGGCGAAGTTCTCTTTTTTCTTCTCGATGCCTTCGCCCACCTCGTAGCGCAGGAAACCGGTAACCGAGGCGCCCTTCGCTTCCAGCAGCTGGCCAACGGTCTGATCCGGGTCCTTCACGAACGGCTGACCGACCAGGGTGATCTCGGCGAGGTACTTGCGAATGCGGCCTTCGATCATCTTCTCGATGATGTTCTCCGGCTTGCCGGATTCCTCGGCCTGCGCCTTGAAGATCGCGCGTTCCTTGTCGAGCAGGTCCTGCGGGACACCGGACTCGTCCACACACACCGGCTTCGAGGCCGCAATGTGCATCGCAACGTCCTTCGCGAGGGCCTCGTCGCCACCCTTCAGGCTGACCACGACACCAATGCGCGTGCCGTGCTGGTAGAAGCCCAGCGCGTCTTCGGCCTGCAGGCGATCAAAGCGACGCACCTGCACGTTCTCGCCGACCTTGGCGATCAGCTGAGTGCGGTGCTCCTCGAGGGTCTGGCCATCGACGGTCTCGGCCATCAGGCCTTCCACGTCGCCAGCACCGGAGCTCAGGGCAATCTGGGCGCACTGGGCGGAGAAGGCACGGAAGTTGTCGTCGTTACCAACAAAGTCCGTCTCGCAGTTGATCTCGACCAGCACGGCCTTGTTGCCCTCGCTGACGATCTCGACGCGACCTTCGGCCGCCACACGACCGGCCTTCTTGTCGGCCTTCGCCATGCCGGACTTGCGCATGGCCTCCACGGCGGCTTCCAGGTCGCCCCCGGTCTCGGTCAGTGCCTTCTTGCACTCCATCATGCCGGCGCCGGTGCGCTCGCGCAGTTCTTTCACTTGGGCAGCAGTAATCTGCATCGGGATGTACTCCTGAAAAATTCGTCAATCGAGCCGGCCACGCAGCAAACCGGGGCCGGCTCTTTGGTTCAAGTGGCCCGGGCGCGGTATCGCGCACCGGGCCCAATGCCCACTCAGGCCGGGTTGGCCGGGGCCGCCTCGCTGGATTCGGCACTGCCCTCGGCAGCGGCATCCGCACCCGCGAACTCGTCCTCGGACACGCCGCCCGTGGTCACCGCGCCCTTGGCCTCGATGATCGTGTCAGCGATCGCAGCCACGTACAGCTGGATCGCACGCATCGCGTCGTCGTTGCCCGGGATCACGTAGTCCACGCCTTCCGGCGAGTGGTTGGAATCGACCACCGCCACGACCGGGATACCGCGTTTCTTGGCCTCGGCCACTGCGATCTTCTCGTAGCCAACGTCGATCACGAACATCGCGTCCGGCATGCGGTTCATGTCCTTGATGCCGCCCAGGCTGCGCTCGAGCTTGTCCTTCTCGCGGCGGCGGGTCAGTGCTTCGCGCTTGTTCAGCACCTCGAAGCTGCCATCGGCGTCCATGGTCTCCAGGTCCTGCAGGCGCTTGATCGACTGCTTGACCGTGCTGAAGTTGGTCAGCATGCCGCCCAGCCAGCGATGGGAAACGAACGGCATGCCGCAACGGCGCGCCTCTTCGGCCACCACTTCACGCGCGGAGCGCTTGGTGCCCACGAACATGATCTTGCCGCCGTCTGCGGCGATCTTGCCAAGGAAGTTCAACGCATCGTTGAACATCGGCAGGGACTTCTCGAGGTTGATGATATGAATCTTGTTGCGTTCCCCGAAGATGTACGGGGCCATTTTGGGATGCCAGTAACGCGTCTGGTGGCCGAAATGCACACCGGCTTCCAGCATCTGTCGCATAGTCACGAGGGACATTAGATTTCTCCTGTAACGGGTTGAGCCTCCACGCATCCCGATCTGAAACCCGAGCACGAGACCGAAGCCTCCTGGCGGGCACCCGACAGACCGTGTCGATGCGTGTGTGGATTAAGGTTCCGCGAGACCGCCGGCTTCCGGCCGCCTCCCGACCCCGCCGAATTGCCAGCGAGGCGCGCGCTTTATAGCATAGGACGCTGACTTGAACCAACTATCCGGGCCCTGTTTGGCGCCGTGTCGCGGGCTCCCGAGACCCGCCACACAACCCTCGCAGGTCTCGACCGGAGCCCCCATGTCCGTAACCATCAAGACCCCAGAAGAGATCGAACACATGCGCGTCGCCGGCCGTCTGGCCGCCGAAGTCCTGGAGATGATCGAACCGCATGTGCAGGCCGGGGTCACCACCGGCGAGCTGGATCGCATCTGCCATGACTACATCGTGAACACCCAGGATGCGATCCCCGCGCCGCTGAACTATCGCGGCTTTCCCAAATCGATCTGCACCTCGGTCAATCACCAGGTCTGTCACGGCATCCCGGGCGATCGCAAGCTGAAAAACGGCGACATTCTCAATATCGATATCACCGTGATCAAGAACGGCTTTCACGGCGACACCAGCCGCATGTTCGTGATCGGCAAGCCCAGCATTCAGGCGCAGCGCGTGATCGACGTCGCCCGCACCAGCATGTATCTCGGCATCCAGCAGGTACGCCCCGGCGCGACCCTCGGCGACATCGGGCACGCGATCCAGCAGTACGCCGAAAGCCAGCGCTGCTCGGTGGTGCGCGAGTTCTGCGGTCACGGTATCGGGCGCGGCTTCCACGAAGATCCGCAGGTGCTGCACTACGGCAAGCCGGGCACCGGGCTTAAACTCGAGGAAGGCATGTGCTTCACCATCGAGCCGATGATCAACGCCGGGCGCCGGCATACCCGGATCCTCGCTGACGGCTGGACCGCCGTGACCAAGGACCACAGCCCGTCCGCGCAGTGGGAACATACCCTCCTGGTGACCGCAGACGGCTACGAGATCCTGACCCTGCGCAAGGACGAGACGCCACCACAGGAACTCGCGGCCTGAGGGGCTGCCCGTGAGTACCCTGCCCGCCGGCGGCACCCCCAGCGAGGGCGACGCCCCCGCCTTCTCGCCCGACTGGGGCGAGGACTACCAGCGCCTGAGCCGTAACCCCGGGAATATCTCCCTGTTCCGCGATCGCCGACGCGCAATCCTCGAACAGCAGTACCAGGGCTTTCGCGACGGCATGCCGATCGAGGAGCTGATCCTCGGTCACGCCCGCCGCATCGACGAGATGCTCAAGCTGATCTGGGCCCAGCAGGGGCTGGCCGATGACGACCGGCTGTGCCTGGTCGCGGTCGGGGGCTACGGGCGCGGCGAGTTGCACCCTGCCTCCGACATCGACCTCCAGATCGTGATCGACGGCACGGCGGACCGAGAGGTATTCGACCGAATCAGCGCATTCGTCACCTTCCTCTGGGATATCGGGATCGAGGTCGGCCACAGCGTGCGCGGCATCGAGGACTGTACCCGCGAGGCCCGTGACGACATCACGGTCGCGACCAACCTGATCGAGTCACGCTACTTAAGTGGCAATTTAAGTCTTTTCAATGAATTTCGCGGCGCGATCGACTCTGATCGCATCTGGGACTCGCGCAGCTTTTACGCCGCGAAGCTCGCGGAACAGCAGGCACGGCACCGCCGCTTCGGCGAGACCGGCTACCGCCTGGAACCCAACGTGAAGGAAGGCCCCGGCGGGCTGCGCGACATCCAGATGATCGGCTGGGTCACCAAGCGCCACTACGGCGCGGAACGTATCGAGGAACTGGTATCGCTCGGCTTCCTGCGCGAAGGCGAGCTTCACGAGATGCTGGAGGGCCAGAGCTTTCTCTGGCGTGTACGCTTCGCCCTGCACATGCTCGCCGGGCGCCGCGAGGACCGGTTGTTGTTTGACCTGCAGCGTCAGCTGGCCAACACATTCGGCTTCGTGGACCAGAACCACAACCGTGCGGTCGAGCAATTCATGCAGCGCTACTTCCGCACGATCAACGACCTGGAGCGGCTTAACGAGCTGCTCCTGCAGCACTTCAACGAAGCCATCCTCGATGATCCGCAGGCCCTGCAGGAGCCCATCCGCATTCATCAGCGCTTCCAGGTGCGCGGCGGCTATCTGGAAGTGGCCCACGACCAGGTCTTCATGATTTACCCACCGGCCCTGCTGGAGGTCTTTCGCCTGCTGCAGGAGCATCCGGAGATCCAGGGAATTCGCGCCTCGACCATTCGCCTGATCCGCGCCCACCGCCACCTGATCGACGGCCATTTCCGTCGCAACCCGGTCTGCCGCGCCCTGTTCATGGACATCCTGCGCGCGCCCCGCGGCATTACCAGTCAGCTCCGCCGCATGAACCGCTACGGCGTACTGGGGAACTACCTGCCCGCCTTCGGACGCATCATCGGACGCATGCAGTACGACCTGTTCCATGCCTACACGGTGGACGAACACACCCTTAACGTGGTGCGCAACGCCCGCCGACTGGCCCTGCCAGAATTCGCCCACGAACAACCACTTGCGCACCGTATTTACACGGAACTGGAACGTCCCGAACGACTGGTACTGGGCGCCCTGTTCCACGACATCGCCAAGGGTCGTGGCGGCGACCACTCGGAGTTGGGCGCCCACGACGCCCTGCACTTCTGCCAGCAACACGGCCTGTCCGACGAAGACGCGGGCCTGGTGGCCTGGCTGGTCCGCTCCCACCTGCTGATGTCGCTCACCGCCCAGCGCAAGGACATCTCCGACCCCGATGTCGTGCTGGCCTTCGCCCGCGAGGTGCGCACCCGCGAACGCCTCGACTTCCTGTACCTGCTGACCATCGCCGATATCCGCGGCACCAACCCGGAGCTGTGGAACAGCTGGAAGGATTCGCTGCTGCAAACGCTTTATCACGCCACGCGCAACGTACTCGAGCGCGGCCTCGACGCGGCCCCGAACATGGACGCACAGATTCGCGAGACCCGCGGCGAGGCCCTGCAACTGCTCGAGGGGCGTGGCTTTGGGGCCCACGACGCCGAAGCCCTGTGGGACGAGCTCGACGACGAGTACTTCCTGCGCCACTCTGCCGACGAGGTCGCCTGGCACGGACAGGCCCTGCTGCCGCTGAAGGCGGACGAACTGCCATTGATTCTGGTGCGCCCCAAGACCTCCCGCGGCAGCACCGAGATCTTCGTCTACGCGGAAGACCACCCCTACCTGTTCGCCCGCATCACCAGCGCGCTGACCCAGCTGGGCCTCGACATCGTCGACGCCCGCATCATCACCACGGCCGGGGGGCGCACACTGGACACCTTCCTGGTGCTGGAGAGCGGCGGCGGCCAGACGGTGGACGCCGGTTACCGCAGCGACGAGATCCGCCAGTACCTTGCGAACGAACTCACCCGCACCGATGGCGAAAAGACCCCGGTGAGCCGCCAGTTACCCCGCCGCCTGAAGCATTTCGACGTGGATACGCAGATCGAATTCGAATCCGCCTCCGGCGGGCAAGCCACACGCATGCGCCTGCGCGCGCTCGACCGCCCCGGGCTCCTGTCGACCATCGGTCACGTCCTGGCCGAACACGCCATCGACGTCCGCACGGCCCGCATCGCCACGGCCGGCGAGCAGGTAGAGGACAGCTTCCTGCTGGAGTGCAACAACGGCGGGGCCCTCTCCGAAAACCAGCAGGAGACCCTCCGCAACGCCCTGCTGGAACGCATCTGACACACACCCGCGTCCAGAGCCCACAGCACATCGGTCAGGGCGAACGCGCCTCCAGCGGTTCGGGGGACGGGCGGGCCTCGGCGTTGCCCAGAAGCCGCGCCTCGAAGTCCGTCAGTACGCTGAACTCCACCCGCCGCGAGGCCTCGTGGTCTTCCTGTCCATCGGCATCCAGCACCCGCCGCGACGAGGACAAACCGACCGCCGCCACACGCGATCGGAACCAGTCGTCCTCCTGCAGGGGCTCAAGCCGGTAGGCATGCTCGAGCACCGCTCGGGTACGGCGCTGGCTCAGGTCCATATTGCCGAAGTAGGCATCCATCGCATCGTCGCTTCCGGCCCACTCGCTGGAGGTATGCCCCTCGATACGCACCTCGCGGATCACGTCCGCAAACGGCCGCAGCTGCTCGGCGTAGCGCGGCATGAAATCGTCCAGGATCGCCTCGAAGCGCGGGCGGATACTCGCGGAACTGCGCTCGAACAGAACCTCCGGCTCGCGAAAGCGCAGCGTCAGGGTGTCGCGGTCGAGTTCCGCATTCCAGCGCGGCAGGTCCTCGCGAAACTCCTCCTCCAGCACCGAGTAGATCGCCGCGCGCAACGCTGTGGCCTCGTTGCGCACCTCGACATGGGCCGCGCTGGAGCGCTCGACCTGCACCATATGCAACAGCGCCAGAAACAGGAAGATCATCATCAACGCGGCCATCAGGTCCGCCACCGCCAGCCAGTGCGACCCCTGATCCGCCTCGTGCGTAGCGCCACCCGCGCGCGCCCGGGGTCGAAGCCACCAGCGCAGGATCACGACCGCGCCCCCAGGGTGTCCGCCGGCGTCGCCACCCCCACTGCGAACGCGTCTCCCCGCCAGCGCGACTCGGCCGCGCGCCCGGATTGCACGGCGTTCTCGATGCTCTCCAGCATCGCCTCGAGCCGGGCATCCATCGCCGGGAAGGCCTCGGTGGCCCGGTCACGCAGGGCGGCGATCGCACTCAGCAGGGCCTCCAGCTCCACCGTTTCCCGTCGCAGACTGGCCAGCGTCGCATCCTGCTCCTCGACATGGCGGGTAATCTTCAGCGCCTGGCCCGTCAGGCGCTCCAGTGCACCCTCGCTCTGTTCGACGCCCTCGCGCGCCTGGTCGAACGCCCGGTGCAGGGTGTCCATCTGCTCGCGGTAGCGGTCCTGCCAGTCCACCAGCCGCGCCACCGAATCGTCCAGCCGGCGAAAGTTCTCGCCGAACTGCTCGCCCAGACGGTCGTTGAAATCGCGGATCACCTGCTCCAGCGCCGCCACCAGATGACCGCTGCTGAGCTCGCTCATGCGGTCCGCCAGCCCCTCCAGACTCTGCTTCAGCTCGTGGTGCTGATTCTCGAGACGCTGGTCCAGACGACGGTCCATCTGCTGCACCGCCTGCAGCAGGGCCCGCGTCGCGTCCCGCTGCTCGGCCAATACGCGCTCGGGATCACCGCCGACCTGGGCATCACCTCCACCCTCCGCCCCCTCGACCGGGGACGGCATCATCACCTGTAGTACGCGCAGCACTGCGGCCAGCAGGATGCCCACGATGCTGGTCACGAACGCGAGTTTCAGCCCCTCCAGCAATGCCGGGATACTCGCCTCTACCCGCGCCGCATCGAAGTCGATCAGCCCGATCGCAACGCCGAGGAACGTACCCAGGATCCCCAGTGTCGTCAGCAAGGCGGGCGCGGCACCCTGAAACGCGTTCGCCCGCCGCAGTGTCAGCGCCATCAGGGCCACCAGAAAGAGCACGAACAGCAACAGCGAAAACGCACCGATAACGGTCAGCGGGGTCAGCCCCTGCAGGGTGGCGAGCAACGCCTCGGCGACGCGGTCGAAAATGGTCATCTTGATTCCTCCGGCCGCGCCCGTCGGCGCGGTGATCTGCATGCGATAACGCCTCATGCAAATTCGACGCCAGCTCCCTCGCAACCCGCCCAAGTAGACGCGCACGAGCGGATTCAACGGAATTCCGACAGCCGCGCGAAACAGCACCCTCTCTGCGGTGCCGATTTATTGACGCATGGACACACCAAGTGCGGTTGACTATAGAAACCTGCAAGCCCATGCACCGGGATCGCACCCGATGGGAAAACGTCAGGCCGGGTTACCCCCTCTTCCAGCGTCCGTAAACCGCCGGGCTCGCCTGCGCACCATTGGACTTGTGCTGGTAGTCGCACTACTGCCTGGCACAGCGTTTACGGACGAAGCCTGGGAGCTGGGGATACAGCCATTCGCGAGTCCCCAGGCTCTGTTTCAGCGATACGCCCCGTTGCGCGAATGGCTTGCCGACCTGCGCCAGGCGCCCGTACACCTGGAAGCCTCGCGCGATTTCCCTCGGTTTATCGAGCGCCTGTCGGAGGAGCGCTACGACGTGGCGATTGTCGCTCCGCACGTCGTTCCGCTACTCGGCGAAACCAGCGCGTATCGCCCAATCGCTCGTTCGCGCAATACCCTGGCCATGATCATCGTGGCACCAGTGGACGCGCCGCCCCGGCAATTGACCGACCTGGAGGACGCAACCCTGGCGACCCCCGCTCGGCACAGTCTGGGTACCCGGCTGGCCAGAGAGCGAATCCGCGCGGTGTTCGATACGGAGGATCCCCCGATCCACTATCTGGAGTTTCCGCACCACAATGCCGCCGCGGCGGCCATGCAACGCGGACTGGCCGAAGCGGCCGTACTGGTGATTGATGCACGCGCGCTCGAGTCGCCACGCTCGCCGCAGGAGGGGCCCCGCACCATTGCCCTGGCCGATGGCAGCCTGGCCCGCATCCTCGCCCAGTCGGACCCTTTCCCCGGCGTTACGATCGTGCTGCACGAACGGGTGCAAACGAATGATCTAGACTTGCAGACACAATTGCTGGAGCTTTCCAGCACCACCTCCGGGCAACAACGGCTGCGCGCGTTTGGCCACTCTCGTGGCTTCGAACCGGCAAGCCCGGAGGACTATGAAGCCTTCAGGAGCCTACCGCCAGACCACTGAATCTGACCCAGCTGCTCAACACAAGACCCCGCGCAAACCTCAACCACGCAATCAGGAGACACCGAAATGGACAACATGCTGGACGACACCGGGAAGCTGATCCTGCGACTGGCGCTGGGCGTCATGATCCTGCTGCACGGAATCGACAAGATATCCGGAGGCGTCGGACACATCGAGGGGATGCTGGCGGGGGCCGGACTGCCGGGAATACTGGCCTATGGGGCCTACATCGGCGAGGTCCTGGCCCCCATCCTGTTGATCATCGGCCTGTATGCGCGCATCGGCGCCGTGCTGATCGCAGTCAACATGCTGTTCGCCATCGGGCTCGCCCATGCGGACGAAGTCGTGCAGTTGACCCAGCACGGCGGCTGGGCCATTGAACTACAGGCCATGTTCCTGTTCTCGGCGATTGCCCTCGCCCTGACTGGCCCGGGCCGCCTCGCCATCAACCGGTACTAGGAGCCTGTCGGACTTGGGGCTGATCGGCAGCGCGTGCGGGAGAACGGCCCCTTTTTCCGCTCTCTCTCGTTGCATCGTTCCCACTATGCGCCTCGAGAGACCAAAAAATGGCCTCACTCTCCTGCCCCACGCTCACGACGATCATCCAGACCCGACAGGCTTCTGGCCACGCGCTGTCGGGCGTCCAGGCGGAGGGCACCGATCCATAACTCGCCCTCCGCCTGGCATGAAGAAAATAAGCCCCCGGCAAGGTAGAATAGGTCGACTCTACTCCTGATCCCGATCATTACGGGTACCCCCGGACGGCTCATGTTTCGTCTTTCGCCCGCATCCAGACCGCACAGCGGCCTGCCATGCCGCGCCCGCTCTGGTGGGCCTGCGGGGCCTTCATGCGACTGAACGTCGCCTGGCAGATCATCATGGGCACGGTCGCGATCCAGGTCGCGATGGTGGGAGCGCTGCTCTTCAGCGGAATTACCCAGGTCCAGCAAAACCAGCAGGAGGTCCTGGAGCGTACGGCCGAACAACAGAGCCGGCTGCTGGGCTCCGCCCTGACTCCTGGCCTGGCCTACGCCGACCCCGCCATGCTCCAGGATCTCCTGGATCTACTGGGTGATGACTCCAACGTGCTGTATGCGCTCGTGCTCGACGCCAACGCACGTCCCCTCGCCTCGGTCGGTGTCGCCCCGGACAGTCTTCCGGCCCCCGAGGCGGGAGTACGCAGCGAAGCCGGCCAGGTGGAAATCGCCCGGGAGATCAAGCTTTCCGATCAGTCACTGGGGACGGTCGCGGTCGGCTACTCGACCGACGCCATCGACCAGCTCTCGACCAATCTGCTGGAGCGCAACGTACTGCTGGCGCTGGGCGTGCTGGGGCTCTCCATACTCGCAGCCATTGCATTCGCTCTGATGACGACCCGCCGCCTGCGCCTGCTGCTGCAAGGGAGCAAGGCCCTCGAGGCCGGTCAGCTCGACCATCGAGTGCGTATCGATTCCCGTGACGAATTCGGCGATCTGGCGCGAACCTTCAACGACATGGCCGCTCACCTCGACACCACGCAATCGACGCTCCTCCAGCAGAACCAGCAGTTGAATCGTTCGGTCGCCCGCCTGGAGTCCATGCTCGGCGGGGCCAATGCCATCCTGTGGGAGGCGAATCCCGAGAGCCACGAATGGGAGTTCGTCGCCGGGGACACCCGCAAGCTGCTGGGCTTTCCTGCGCGCAACCTGGGACGCGGGGAACTGCGCGCCCGACACATTCACCCGGACGATCTGCCGCGGGTGCGGGAGGCCGCGCGCGAACCCGGCAACGAGCCCCAGGTCGTCGACTATCGGTTCGCCCACCGTAACGGCCAGTGGATCTGGCTGCGCGACATCCTCTCCTGGGCCGAAGGCGCGGACAGCCGTCGGAGCCTGCGTGGCCTGACACTCGACGTCACGGCCCAGCGCCGCGCCACTGCCGCCCTCAAGGAAAGTGAAAGCCGTTACCAGGACGTGGTCAACCACATCTCCGAGGTGATTTTCCGCACGGATGCCGACGGCCGGTGGACGTTGCTGAATCCGGCCTGGGAGACGCTGACCGGCTTCCCGGTGGATGACACGCTCGGGCAGCCCATGTGCGCCTATGTCGATCCCCAGGACCATGACGACGCCCAGAACTTCTGCTCGACCCTGCTCGAAGGGGGCACCCACGCCCAATCGGAGGAGATACGGCTGCGCACTCGCGGCGGCGGATACCGCTGGGTCAGCATCTACGCCAGTGCGCGCTTCGATGACGATGGCCAGGTCATGGCGACCTTCGGCACCATGATGGATATTTCTGACCGCAAGGAGGCCGAAGAAGAGATACGCCGCCTCGCTTTCTTCGACGGACTGACAGGCCTGCCCAATCGCACGCTGCTGCATGACCGACTGGGCCAGGCGCTGGCCAACACTGCCCGCACGCGTCACCACGGGGCTGTTCTGTTCATCGATCTGGACAACTTCAAGGACATCAACGACACCCTGGGACACGCGGTCGGGGATGATCTGCTGTGCCAGGTGGCCCGACGGATGGAGAACTCCGTGCGCGAAGCCGACACGCTCGCGCGCCTGGGCGGCGACGAGTTCGTGATCATCCTCAACGACCTTCACCCCGACCCGGCGCGCGCCGCCACCGAGGCAGAGGCAGTCGGGCGCAAGCTGATCAACCTGCTGCGCGAGCCCTTCCAGCTCGCGGGCCAGAACCGCCACGTCACCCCCAGTATCGGTGCCACCCTGTTCAGCGGCCGCAGCCTCGGCGTGGAGGAGGTACTGAAACAGGCCGACCTCGCGATGTACCGGGCGAAGAACGCCGGGCGCAATACCGTGCGCTTCTACGACCCCGAACTGCACCGCGCGGTGGAGGCTCGTTTCGAACTCGAAAACGAGCTGCGCCATGCCCTCGACGAAGACCGGTTCAGCGTGGTCTATCAGCCGCAGGTCGATGCCGAGGGGCGCGTCATCGGCGCCGAGTTGCTCCTGCGCTGGGAGCACGCACAACGCGGCGCGATCTCCCCGGCCGAGTTCATCCCCGTCGCGGAGCAGACCGGGCTGATCGTGCCCATTGGGCGCAAGGTCCTGCGCACCGCCTGTGCTCAGTTGGGGGCCTGGCAGCACACGGCCGCCTTCCGCGACCTGACCCTGTCGGTGAATATCAGCGCACGCCAGTTCCGCGATCCACACTTTGTCCCGCATCTGCGCGAGATCCTCCAGGAAACCGGAGCCCCGGGCGATCGGCTGAAACTGGAGCTGACCGAGAGCATGCTGCTCGAGGAAATCGACACCGTGGTGGCCCATATCGACGAACTGCGAGCGCTGGGCGTCGAGTTCGCCCTGGACGACTTCGGCACGGGGTACTCCTCCCTCGCCTACCTGAAACAGCTTCCCCTGGCACAACTGAAGATCGACCAGTCCTTCGTGCGCGACGTACTGGACGACCCCAACGACGCCGCGATCGCGCAGATGGTCGTCAATCTCGCCCGCACGCTGGACCTGGACGTCATTGCTGAAGGGGTCGAAACAGTCGAACAGCGGGCCTTCTTGTTTGGCCTCGGCTGCCGCCACTTCCAGGGCTTCCTGTACGGCTATCCTGGAGACCTGGCGGACCTGGAAAGGGCCGTGCTCGGGGCATCACCCTCGTTTGAAAGTGCTGCGCAGCCGCCCCACTAACGATTCGCTTTAACCGAACAATAAAGCCATTAAAAGCCCATTTTTATTCGCTTTAATGAGAATTAAGCTGGACCTCGATCAAACTCGGAGGTCCTTCCCATGAGCACCAAAATCCTGATCCTGTACTACTCCACCTGGGGCCACATCGAGCAGATGGCCGAGGCCGTCGCCCGGGGCGCCCGCGAGATTCCTGGTACCGAGGTCACAATCAAGCGCGTCCCGGAATTGATGCCCGAGGACGTCGCAAAACAGGCCGGGGCAAAGCTGGACCAGGCCGCCCCCATCGCCAGTCCGGAAGAACTGGCGGACTATGATGCAATCATCATCGGCACCCCGACCCGCTTTGGCCGCATGTCCGCGCAAATGGCCAACTTCCTCGATCAGACTGGCGCGCTGTGGTTTGGCGACAAGCTCGTCGGCAAGATCGGCTCCGTATTCGGTTCCACCGCCTCGCAGCACGGTGGGCAGGAGACCACGCTGGTCTCGACCATCGTCAACCTGATGCACTACGGCATGACCATCGTCGGCCTGCCCTACACCGAGAAGCGTCTGCTGGACATGAACGAAATCAGCGGCGGCACACCCTACGGTGCCACGACCCTGGCGGACGGCGACGGCTCGCGTCAGCCGAGCGAAAACGAACTTGCGATGGCCGCCTTCCAGGGCCGACATGTCGCCGAAGTCACGCGCGCCCAGGTCCTGGGACTCCAGGCCAGCTAACCGGTTCGGCCTTGCCCAAAGGGGCGGCCTTCGCCGCCTCTTTGGGGTACCATGCGCGACCGAATCCCCTCGATCTGACCTCCCATGTCGACAACCCGAACCCTCGTTCTCAGCGCCTCGCAGATTCTGCCCGTGATCCCGCGCGACACGGTGCTCGTCGATTACGCACTGGTCATTCGCAACGGCGTGATCGAGGATCTGCTACCGCGCGCAGAGGCCTGCGCAAAACACCCCGATGCCGAACACCTGCACCGCGAAGGGCATGCCCTGATACCGGGGCTGGTCAACGTACATACCCACTCCGGCATGAGCCTGCTGCGCGGTGTGGGCAGCGACCGCCCGCTGATGGACTGGCTCAAGCGCTATATCTGGCCGGCCGAAGGCCGCCTGCTGTCCCCCGAGTTCGTGCGCGCGGGCACGCGACTGTCGGTCGCCGAAATGCTGCGCGGCGGGACCACCTGCTTCAGCGACATGTACCTGTTCGTCGACGACGCTGCGCGCGTGGTCGACGAATCCGGCATCCGCGCCGCACTGGGCCTGACCGTGTTCGACTTCCCCACGCCCTGGGCGCAGACGACCGATGAATACTTCCAGCGGGGCGCCGAGGTCGTCGAAAACTGGCAGCACCACGGGCGCATCCACTACACCGTCGCACCTCACGCACCCTACACGGTGGGTGACGAGAGCCTGCAACGTGTGGCCGAACGCGCCCGCGAACTGGCCGTCCCCATTCACATGCACGTGCACGAGACCGCCGGCGAGGTCGCCGATGCCGAGCGCGACCACGGCGAGCGTCCGCTGGCCCGGCTGGCACGCCTGGGCCTGCTCGACCAGCCCTTCATCGCGGTACACATGACCCAGGTCAGCGCGCAGGACCGCGCGCTCCTCGCCGGCCGGCCGGTGTCGGTCGCCCACTGCCCGGAATCCAATCTCAAGCTCGCCTCTGGCTTCTGTCCGGTCGCCGAACTGCTGGGCGCCAACATCACCGTGGGGCTGGGCACCGATGGCACGGCGTCCAACAACGACCTCGACATGATCGGCGAGATGCGCACAGCCGCGCTGCTGGCCAAGGGCGTCAGTGGCGACGCCTCGTCCCTCCCCGCCACCGCCGCGCTCGAGATGGCCACGCTGGGCAGCGCCCGAGCGCTGGGCCTGGCCGACCGCATCGGGAGCCTTGAACCGGGCAAGCAGGCCGACGTGGTCAGTATCGATCTTCGCGCCATCGAGCTGCAGCCCGCCCATGAACCGGCCGCCCAGATCGTCTACTCCGCCACCCGCGATGCCGTCACCGACGTCCACGTGGCCGGACGGCCATTGCTCAGGGACCGGGAACTGCTTACGCTGGACCTGGACGAGCTCCAGGCCGAGGCCCGCGAATGGGGCGCGCGCGTGCTGGAAATCCAGCGCGAGCTGGCCGCGTAATCGAGATCACCATGACCCATGAGACCCACGCCAAGACTGGCGACAACGTCGATCACGCCGAACTGCACAAGTTCACGCATCGGGCGCACGAGTGGTGGGACCCGAATGGCGCCTTCGCCACCCTGCACGCGATCAACCCCCTGCGGCTGGAGTGGATCGACCAGCACGCCGATCTCGCCGGCAAGAAGGTACTGGATGTCGGCTGTGGCGCGGGCATCCTGTCCGAGGCGATGGCAGTGCGCGGCGCACAGGTGACCGCGCTGGATGCCGGGGCCGAACACCTGGAGGTCGCGCGCGAGCACGCACACGACTCCGGGCTCGAGATCCACTATCTGCACACGACCGCCGAGGCCCATGCCGAGCATCATGCGGGCGATTACGACGTGGTCACCTGTCTGGAGATGCTGGAGCACGTGCCCGATCCCGAGGCGGTCATCGACGCCCTGGTCCAGCTGGTGCGTCCGGGCGGCTGGCTGTTCCTCTCGACCATCAACCGCACCCCCCGCGCGTTCGCCGAAGCGATCGTCGGTGCCGAATACGTACTGCGCCTGCTACCCACCGGCACGCACGAGTACAGCCGCTTTATCCGCCCCTCCGAACTGGGCGCGGTCCTGCGCAAGCACCGCTTCGAGGTCACCGACATGACCGGGCTCACCTACTCGCCGCTGTCCGGCCGCTACCGTCTGGTTCCGCGCACGGACGTCAACTACCTGATGGCCGCGCGCCGGCCTGAAGCCGACAGCGAGACCCCATGAGCCGCGAACTCCGCGGGGTCCTGTTCGACCTGGACGGGACCCTGCTCGACACGGCCCCGGACATGCACGCGGCGCTCACCGTGCTGCTGGCCGAAAACGATCGCCCACCGCTGCCCTTCGAGGCCGTGCGCAATCACGTCTCGCACGGCTCCCAGGCCCTTGTGCAGCTCGGCTTTCCGGATATCGAGGGTGCGCGACGCGAGACCCTCAAGCAACGCTACCTGGAGATCTACGCCCGCGACCTGTGCATCGACACCGCTCTGTTCCCCGGGCTGAGCCCCGTGCTGGACGCCTGCGAACAGCGCGGCTGGCCCCTCGGGGTCGTGACCAACAAGCCCGCCTGGCTGACCGAGCCATTGCTGGAGACCCTGGGCCTGTCCCCTCGACTCGCCGCCATCGTCAGTGGTGACACGCTCCCGCAGCGCAAACCGGATCCCGAGCCGATGTGGCTGGCCGCGCGGCAAACGGGTCTGCCCCCTGAACAGCTTTGTTACTGGGGCGATGCCGAGCGCGACATCGCCGCTGGCCGGGCGGCGGGTATGGCAACACTCGTCGCCCGATGGGGCTACATCGATGCCAGCCAGAACCCCGACACCTGGGGCGCCGACGGCACGCTCGATCGCCCCGATGATTTCTGGCGCTGGCACCAGGCCAAAGCGGACCCGCAATGGCTGGCGAGCTGACCGAACTGTCGACCACGGCCTGGCTGGCCCTGGCCGCTGCCCTGCTGGTCGGGCTCCTGCTGGGATATACGCTGGCCAGTCTGCGCCTGAACCGTCGCATCGGGGATCTGCAAACCCGCAATGCCCGGCTGGAAGCCGAACTGGAGGGCGCCGAACAGCGTCGCGAGGACTTGCGTCAGAGTTTCGAGACCGCGCGGCAGGAACGGGATCGCTCCTTCTCCGCCCTGGCCAGCGAGGCCCTCGAGGCCAACTCCAACCAGTTTCTGCGTCTGGCCCAGTCGATCCTGACGCAGAAGCTCAGCGAGGGGCAGAACGAGATCGCGCGCTCGGAGAACAAGGTCGAGGCGATGCTCAAGCCGATTCGGGAGACACTGGGCAAGACCGAGGCCGAAATCAACGCGATGGAACGCTCGCGTGCCCAGGCCTTCGCCGCCCTGAATGAACAGATCCAGCGCCTGAGCTCGGACAACGCCACCCTCCAGCGCGAGGCCCACAACCTGGTCCAGGCCCTCTCCCGCCCCGGCGTGCGCGGGCGCTGGGGCGAGCTGACGCTCAAGCGCGCCGTGGAACTGGCCGGCCTCTCGGCGCACTGCGACTTCACCGAACAACCCGCGCTGGACGGCGATGGCGGGCGCCAGCGTCCGGATCTGCTGGTACACATGCCCGGCAACCGGGCCCTGGTGGTGGATGCCAAGACACCACTGGATGCCTATCTGGACGCGGTCGCCGCCACCGATCCAGAGCCGCGCGCCGCCGCCTTCAAACGCCATGCCCAGCACCTGCGCTCGCGCGTCACCGAGCTCTCCAGCAAGCAGTACTGGGCCAGTGTCGAGCAGTCCCCGGAGTTCGCCGTCCTGTTCCTGCCCGGCGACCCGTTCCTGGCCGCCGCGCTGGAACACGAACCCGGCCTGCTGGAGTACGCGCTGGAGCGCCAGGTTCTGCTGGCCACGCCGAGCACGCTGATCGCCCTGTTGCGCACCGTCGAGTACGGCTGGCAGCAGTCCCAGCTCACCGAGCACGCGCTGGAGATTCGCGACCTCGGCGCGGAGCTCTCCCACCGCCTGGGCACCATGACCGAACACATGGCGCGCCTCGGCAAGGCACTGGACCAGAGCACCGACGCCTTCAACAAGACGGTCGGCAGCCTGGAGCGCCAGGTCATGCCCAGCGCCCGACGGTTTCAGGAGCTGGGCATCCGCGCGCGCAAGACCCCCGAGACCCCGGACACCCTGAACAATCGGGCTCGGCGCCCCGTCGAGGTCGATGATGCGGGCGACACAGGCGACGACAACAAGCCCGAAACGCAGGACTGACCCGATGGCCGGACATCCCGACATCCGTGCCGCCTACCGCCACTGCCGGGTCCGCGCCGCCGCGCACTACGAGAACTTCCCGGTCGCCTCCTGGCTGCTGCCCGCGCGACTGCGCGGACCCGTCGCCGCGATCTACTGCTTCGCCCGCGATGCCGACGACCTCGCCGACGAGGACCAGCGCCCCGTCGACGAGCGACGGGCCGACCTGATCGCCATGCAGGAACGCGTACAGATTCTCGAAGATCCGGCCGCGGAATCCGAGCCGGAATGGATCGCGCTGGCCGATGCGCGGCAGCGCTTCGGCCTGCCCGCTGCCCCGTTTGTCGATCTGGTCGACGCCTTCATCCAGGACCTGGAACAAACGCGCTACGCCACCTTTGGCGAGGTCGTGGAGTACTGCCGCCGCTCCGCCAACCCGGTCGGCCGGCTGATGCTGTACCTCGACGGCAACCCCACCGAGGAGATGATCGGCTACTCCGACGCGGTCTGCTCGGCCCTGCAGCTGATCAACTTCTATCAGGACCTGCACCAGGACCTCACCGAGAACGACCGGATCTATCTGCCACAGGACGAGATGGCGCAATACGGCGTCAGCGAAGAGACGATCGCGGCCGGCCAGACGACCTTTCAGTTACGCAACCTGATGCAGTTTCAGTACGCCCGCGCCGATCGCCTGCTGCGCGCCGGAGCACCGCTCGGCGGCATGCTGCGCGGGCGCATGGGCCTGGAGATCCGCGCCATCATCAACGGCGGCGCCCGCGTACTCTGGCGCCTGCGCCAGCAGGACGACGTCTTCGCCCGCCCGCGCCTGCGCGCCCGCGACGCCTGGGTCATCCTCGCGCACAGCCTGCGCCCGCGCCGCCGCAGGCGAAACGCTGATTAGACGACCTTCGAGTAGCGACGGCGTTCCTCACGGTTGAGGTAGGCGTCGAAGGCCATGGCGATGTTGCGCAGCAGGAGTCGGCCGCGTGGCTGGACCTCCAGGCCGTCGCGGCCGATGGTGACGAGGCCATCGGCCTCCATCTCGGCCAGGCGGTTCAGGGCATCGGCGAAGGTCTCGCGGAAGTCGATGCCGAATGTGGCCTCGATGCCGCCGAAGTCGATCCTCGAGTGGCACATCAGCTCGCTGATCACGGCACGCCGCAGACGGTCGTCCTCGCTCAGTTCCAGGCCGCGGAAAACGGGCAACTGGCCCGCCGCCAGCCGTTCCTGATAGGCATCCACCTCGCGCAGGTTCTGACTGTAGCTGTCCCCGATCTTGCCGATGGCGGTGGGTCCGAGTGCCACGAGGTCGTACTCCGCCCGCGTCGAGTAGCCCTGGAAATTTCGTTGCAGGGTGCCCGCACGCTGGGCGATCGCGAGTTCGTCATCGGGCAGCGCAAAGTGATCCATGCCGATGTACACATACCCCGCGTCCGTCAGGCGCTGGATGGTCATCTCGAGGATCGCAAGCTTCTCCGAGGCCGGCGGCAGGTCGCCGTCGCGGATCTGGCGCTGCGTCTTGAACAGCTCCGGCAGGTGCGCGTAGTTGTATACGGCCAGCCGCTCCGGGCGCAGTTCCAGCACGCGGTCCAGTGTCGCGGAGAATGTGTCCACCGTCTGCAGGGGCAGCCCGTAGATCAGGTCCAGGTTGGTGGAGACAAAGCCGTGCTCGCGCGCCTGGCGGACCACCTGCTCGGTGACCTCGAATGGCTGGATGCGGTTGACGGCCTTCTGCACGGCGGGATCGACATCCTGCACCCCCACACTGATGCGGTTGAAGCCCAGCGATGCCAGAAGCGGCAGGGTACCGGGACGCACGGCACGCGGATCGATCTCGATCGAGAATTCCCGCTCCGGCCCCGTCTCCAGCGTGAAATGTCGACCCAGGGCCTTCATGACCCGGGTCAGATCCTCGTCGGACAGATACGTCGGCGTCCCGCCCCCGAAGTGCAGCTGGCGCACCGGCCGATCGCGATCGAACCACTCGCCCTGCAGGGCAATCTCCTGTTCCAGCGAGTCGAGATAGCTCGTCGCCCGCCGATAATTGCCGGTAATCACCTTGTTGCAGGCGCAGTAGAAACACACCGTGTCGCAGAAGGGCACGTGGACATAGAGCGAGAGCGGTCGCGCCGCCCCTTCGACATTCGTCGCCCGCGCCACCCGCGCATAGGCCTGTGCGTCGAACGCCTCGTGGAACTGCGGCGCCGTGGGGTACGACGTGTAGCGAGGGCCGCTGACGTCATAGCGACGCAAGACTTCAGGATCGAATACCAGCCGCTGTTCCATACGGGTTTCCGCATCGGGAGGGCGGCCCTTGTGCCACCCTGACGCTTTCACCCTAAGCGCCCCCGAGACGGGCCTTGTTGATGTATGTCAAAAGGCGTTTCGATCACCCGCGTCGTCCGCATCCCGGCCCCGCTGTGCTAGCCTTGCCGTCCCAAGACGGTACCCCGATCCCGAGCGCGTATGTCCCCCGACGAATATTGCGAGGAGAAGGCCGCGAAGAGCGGCTCCAGCTTCTACTACGCATTCCGTTTTCTGGAACCCGACCGGCGCCGTGCGATCACCGCGCTGTACGCGTTCTGCCGCGAGGTGGACGACATCGTCGACGAGGTCCGCGAGGAGAGCGTGGCGCGCACCAAGCTTCAGTGGTGGCGCGAGGAGATCGAGCGCCTGTTCGACCATCAGCCGCGCCACCCGATCACCCAGGCCCTGCAGCCGCATCTGGCGCCGTTCGATCTCAGCCGCGAGTACTTCGACGAGATCATCGACGGCATGCAGATGGACCTCGACTACGACAGCTATCCCGACTTCACCACACTGTCGCTGTACTGCTACCGCGCGGCCAGCGTGGTCGGGATCCTGTCCGCCCATATCTTCGGCTTCTCGGACCGGCGCACGCTGAAGTACGCGCATGACTTAGGCATGGCCCTGCAGCTGACCAACATCCTGCGCGACGTCCACGAGGACGCAATGCGCGGCCGCGTCTACATCCCGCTGGACGAGCTGAAAAAGCACGGCGTAAAGCCCGAAGAATTTCAGGTCAACGTCACCGACGACCGCCACCGCGCCCTGTTCGCCGAGCACGCCGAGCGGGCCCGCCGCTACTACCAGCGCGCGGAGGAGCACCTGCCCGCCGAGGACCGCTACCCCCAGCGCCCGGGTCTGATCATGGCCGCGATCTACCGCACCCTGCTCGACGAAATCCAGGACGACGGCTACCGCGTGCTGGAGCACCGCGTACGGCTGACCCCGATCCGCAAGCTGTGGATCGCCTGGCGCACCGCGCGCCGCCTGAAGCGCGAATACCGCCGCGCGGGCTGACCCCGCCCGCACCATGGCCGCCGTTCCCGAATCGCATCCGGTCGTCGTGCTCGGCGCCGGCTGGGCCGGTCTGACCGCCGCGCTGACCCTGGCCCGGGCCGGCATCGCGGTCCACCTGATCGAGGCCGCCGCGACCGCAGGCGGGCGCGCCCGCAGCCTCAACCGCGATGGTGCGGACCTGGATAACGGCCAGCACGTGCTGGTCGGTGCCTGTCACGCCACGCTGGACCAGCTGCGCTCAGTCGGCACCGACCCGGAGCGCGCCTTCGTGGCCCTGCCGTTCGGACTGCGCATGCATGCCCCGGGCCACCCTCACCCAGCCTTTACCCTGGAGCCCCGCTCGCCACGTCTGCCGGCCCTGGTTCATGGCTTGTGGCAATCGCTCGCGGGCACCCCGTTTCACCGCAGACTCCCGGCCCTGCTGGGGGCTGCCTCGATCCTGTACCGGCCGTTGGAGGAAGATCTCGACGTACTCGAATGGCTACAGGCGCGTCATCAGCCGGACACGCTGATCCGCCAGCTCTGGGAACCGCTGTGCCTCGCGGTCATGAACACGCCAATCCGCAGCGCCTCGGCGCAGATCTTCCAGAACGTGCTGCGCCTGGCCCTGAACCACGGGCCGGACGACGCGCGGCTGCTCATCCCGACTCGGCCGCTGGGGTCGCTGTATCCCGAACCGGCCCTGCGCGAACTGCACGAGCGCGGCGCCACGGTCGAAACCGGACGGCGCATTGTGGTCATCGAATCCAGGGGAACCGAGTCCCGCTATCAGCTCCGTGATCGTAACCATCACGTTACCCCTGCCAACGCGGTGATCCTCGCCACGTCGCCCAGCGCGGCCACTCGGCTCCTGCCCGAGGCCCCCGAGCTCCAGCCCCACCATCGGGCCCTGAGGGCCATGGGCGAGCGCAGCATCTGTACGGTCTACCTGCACTATCCGGACCCCGTCCTGGCACGCCCGCCGCTGCAGGGACTCCTCGACCAGCACGGACAATGGCTGATTCCCCGCCAGGTGGCCGGCGAGCCGAACTGGCTGGCCGTCGTGATCTCCACCGCGGACGACCTGCCGACGATGACGGCGGAGGAGCGCTGGCGTCGGGTTGCTAAAGAGCTGGAACGGACCTTCCCCGAACTGGGAATGCCCCGGACCGGTCATGTCGTGTGCGAGAAACGCGCCACCATTGATGCCCGCGTCGATCTGGACGCGCTCCGCCCGGTAGCCGGCACCCCCTGGCCCGGGCTGTTCCTGGCGGGCGACTATGTGACACCGGGCCTGCCCTCGACCCTCGAAGCGGCCGTGCAGTCTGGATTAGAATCAGCCCACAAGCTACTGGAGACCCTCCCTTGACCGATCTCGACATCCCTGCCCTGCTCGACTACCGCCCGGAACCGGGTGCCTTCAACGACCGCGTGATCCTGGTAACCGGCGCGGCCGCGGGCATCGGACGTGCAATCGCCCAGGCCTGCGCGGCGGCGGGCGCGATCGTCGTGCTGCTGGACAAGGACATCAAGGGGCTGGAGAAGACCTACGACCTGATCGAGCAGGAAGGCCATCCACAGCCGGCCATCTACCCGCTCAACCTGGAGGGCGCCACGGTCAAGGACTACGGCGACCTGGCCGAGAACATCCGCGACTCCCTCGGGCGCCTGGACGGACTGGTGCTGCACGCCGGCTGGGCCGGCACCCTGACCCCCATGAAGGGGTACGACCCCGAGTTGTGGTTCAAGGTCATCAACAGCAACCTGCACGGCCCGTTCTTCCTCGCCCAGGCCGTACTCCCACTGCTGGAGGACAGCCCGCACGGCAGCCTGGTCGTCTCCACTCAGGACTGCCGCAAGGCCTTCTGGGGCGCCTTCGGCATGGCCAAGGCCGCGCAGGACGCGATGATCGACATCCTCGTGCGCGAACACCGCAACGAGAAGCACTTCATCCATGTGAACGGCATCGACACCGGCCCGGTCCGCTCGCGCTTCCGCGCCGGCCACTACCCGGCCGAGAACGCCGACAAGCTGCCGCGCCCGGAAGACGTCGTCGGCCCGTACCTCTACCTGCTCAACACCACCGACCCCGCGCACACCGGCCTGCACCTGTCGCTGGAAGGCCATGTACCCGAGCCGGCACCCCGCCCGCACCACCAGCCCCAGGAGGGCTAACCACCGCCCCCTGTAGGAGGCCAGCCCTCTGGCCGATGGGGCATTTCCGACACCCCATCGGCCAGAGGGCTGGCCTCCTACAAGTGTATGCAGCGGAGGTGGAGTCCTACGGACGCTGCGGCCGGCGCTTGCCCGGGCGAGATTTGGCCCGGGGCGGGCCCTTCTTCGGGCCGGGGCCTGCCGGGCGGGCGGCGACCTCCACGCCCTTGTGCTGAGTCTGGAAGGTCTGGCCGCGTTTTTTCAGGGCTTTGCCGCCGCGGGTCACACGACCGCCAGTGGCGGCCCTCGCTCCGCCGGCGCCCTGTCCGGTGCCTGCGGGCTGCCAGGTGGGAATCAGGTGATGCTTGCCATTGCCGATCAGGTCCGCGCGGCCCATGCGCTTGAGCGCATCACGCAGCAGCGGCCAATTGTTCGGATCGTGATAGCGCAGGAACGCCTTGTGCAGGCGCCGCGCCCGCGCACCGCGCGCGACCGGCACGCGGTCCCCGGCCTTGCGTTTGATGCCGCGCAGCGGATCGCGCCCGGAGTGCCACATTGCGGTCGCGAGCGCCATCGGGCTGGGCAGGAAGGCCTGCACCTGATCGGCGCGGAAGTTGTTGCGCTTCAGCCAGAGCGCGAGGTTCAGCATGTCCTCGTCGGACGTCCCCGGGTGCGCGGCAATGAAGTACGGGATCAGGTACTGCTCCTTGCCCGCCTGTTTCGAGTACTTCTCGAACATCGCCTTGAAGCGGTCGTAGGCGCCCATGCCCGGCTTCATCATGCGAGAAAGCGGCCCGGATTCCGTATGTTCCGGCGCAATCTTCAGGTAGCCTCCCACGTGATGCGTGACCAGTTCCTTCACGTATTCCGGTGATTCCACGGCCAGGTCGTAGCGCAGGCCCGAGGCGATCAGGATCTTCTTGATGCCCGGCAACGCCCGCGCCTTGCGGTAGAGGTTCACCAGCGGCGTGTGGTCGGTATCGAGGTTCTTGCAGATCCCGGGATAGACACAGGACAGCCGGCGGCAACTGCGCTCGATCTCCGGGTCCTTGCAGGCCAGCCGGTACATGTTGGCCGTCGGCCCGCCGAGATCGGAAACCACGCCGGTAAACCCGTCGACCTTGTCGCGGATCTCCTCGATCTCCTTGAGCACGCTCTCCTCGGAGCGGCTCTGGATGATCCGTCCCTCGTGCTCGGTAATCGAACAGAACGTACAGCCCCCGAAGCAGCCGCGCATGATGTTCACCGAGAAGCGAATCATCTCCCAGGCCGGGATGCGCGCATCGCCATAGGAGGGATGCGGCGCACGGGCATACGGCAGGTCGAACACCGCATCCATCTCGGCGGTGGTCAACGGGATCGGCGGCGGGTTCAGCCAGACCTCCTTGTCGCCATGGCGCTGCACGATGGCGCGGGCATTGCCCGGGTTGGTCTCCAGATGCAGCACGCGAGAGGCATGCGCATACAGCACGGAATCGCCCTTGACCTGTTCAAAGGCCGGGATGCGGATCACCGTCTTGTCTCGCGGCGTGCCGCGCGGAATATCCCGGTGAAAGCGAACGACCTGCGCACCACCTTCGCCGGCCGTGTCCTCCGACTCCGCCTTCGTCTCGGACTCGGCGCAGGTGGACGGCGACACCATCGCATAGGGATCGGGATTGGCATCCACCGGGCCCGGGGTGTCCACCTCGCTGGAGTCCAGCTCGACATAGCCGGCCGGCACGGCATCGCGCAGAAAGGCAGTGCCGCGCAGGTCGGTGATCTCGCGGGGGTGCTCACCGGCGGCCACGCGGTGCGCCAGCTCCACCAGGGCGCGCTCGGCATTGCCGAACAGCAGGATGTCGGCCCGCGCATCCAGCAGCACCGACCGGCGCACCTTGTCCTGCCAGTAGTCGTAGTGGGCGATGCGGCGCAGGCTGGCCTCGATCCCGCCGGCCACCACCGGTACGTCCTTGTAGGCCTCGCGGGCGCGCTGCGCGTAGACGATCACCGCGCGGTCCGGCCGATGGCCATGCACGTCGCCCGGGGTGTACGCATCGTTGGAGCGGATCTTCCGGTCAGCCGTGTAGTGGTTGACCATGGAATCCATGTTCCCGGCGGTGACGCCAAAGAACAGGTTGGGACGGCCCAGCGCGCGGAACGGCTCGGCCGAGGTCCAGTCCGGCTGCGCGATGATGCCGACGCGAAAGCCCTGCGCCTCCAGCAGCCGCCCGATGATCGCCATGCCGAAGCTCGGGTGGTCGACATAGGCGTCCCCCGTGACCAGCACGATGTCGCAGCTGTCCCAGCCGAGGTCGTCCATCTCCTCGCGGGTGGTCGGCAGAAACGGTGCGGTACCGAAGCGCTTGGCCCAGTAGGGCTTGTGCGCAAACAACGAAGGCGGGAAATCGGGGACAGCGGACATGGACACAGGCTCCCGGCGCGGGGCCGGTGGATTCAAACCCGCGCATTACACGCCGGAATCGCCGCCAGATCAAACGGCCCCGGCGCCTGCGGGGCCGAAAGGGATGCCGGACAAACCCCATCGGCCAGAGGCTGGCCTCCTACAAGCTATGCCCCCAGGCGGACCGAGGTCAAGGAACACGATAACCAACCCCAAAGCCCTTGAACGCCCCCCTGTAGGAGGCCAGCCCCCTGGCCGATCGTTCGCTCGGCGCGACCGGCCTCAGTAAAGCCTTACGAACAGATCAATCGCCGGCTGCATCGCACCCCGCCAGCGCTCTTCCAGACGCGGCTCCCAGCGCGGGTCGATCTCGGCGGCCGTGCGCACCATGCAGTCCAGCCAGATCGGGTACAGATCCGGCTCCACGGGCACACGGCCCTCACGGGAATGAACCTGGCCCATGCGCTCCATATTCGAGGCCACGAAGCTCTCGCCCTCGGCATAGCTGATCGCCGTCGAAATCGCCTGCCCGAGGGCACGTTTCTGCTGCGAAAAGTCCGTCGAGCCGAACGCCGCCTTCACCCGTGGGTCGGCCTGCAGGAAGTGTTCGTAGAAACGCGTCACGAAGTCGCCCGCCCGGCGGCATCGCCCGTAGCTCTGGTGTACGTCGGAGAAGTCCATGGTCGTCCCTGCCGTAAAGGAGGAGCAAGGATGCAGCACACGGTGCGCTGGCGCATTGAGCCAGATCAACCGCCCAGCTGGCCCAGACCGGGCCGCACTCGCATCCCTCTCGTCAGGACTTGGGATACACCCCGGCGTACTGAATACCCGCCAGTTCCGCCAGCTCGCGGTCGAACGTCGTCAGGTCGTTCGGGCCGAAGTCCTCCAGACGGTTGTGGCCACAGGCCCGCGCCAGCACGCACATCAGTTCGCTCGAGGCCTGCAGGAAGCGGCCGAGCCGTTCCCCGCCCTCCTGGGGGTCCAGCCGCGCCCGCAGCTTCGGGTCCTGAGTCGCCACACCGGACGGGCAGCGATTCGTGTGGCAGATCCGCGCACCCACGCAGCCCACTGCCTGGATCGCTGCGTTCGCCAGCGCAATGCCATCCGCACCCAGCGCCAGGGCCTTCACAAAATCCGTCGGCGTGCGCAGGCCGCCGGTCACCAGCAGCGTGACCCGGCCACTGGCACCGTTGGCATCCAGAAAACGCCGGGCGCGACCCAGCGCGGGGATCGTGGGCACGCTGATATGATCCCGCAACAACGCGGGCGAGGCCCCGGTCCCGCCGCCACGACCATCCAGGATCACGTAGTCCGCCCCCGCCTCCAGGGCAAAGGCCAGATCCGCCTCGATATGGTTGGCCGAGAGCTTGAAGCCCACGGGAATGCCCCCGGTCTTCTCTCTCACCTCGTCGGCAAAACGGCGGTAGTCCGCGGGCGTCTCGAACCCGTCCAGGCTGGCTGGCGAGATGGCGTCCTGCCCGGCATCAATCCCGCGCACCCGCGCGATCTCGTCACTCACCTTCGCCCCGGGCAGCACACCCCCCACACCGGTCTTGGCCGCCTGACCGGCCTTGAAGTGGAACGCCTGAACCTTCTCCAGCACCTCGTCGGAATAGCCAAACCGCGCGGGCCCCAGCTCGAACAGATAGCGCGAGTTCTCCGCCTGCTCGGCATCGAGCATCCCGCCCTCGCCGGAACAGATCCCTGTGCCGGCCGCCTCCGCACCGCGCGCCAGCGCGATCTTCGCCTCGCGCGACAGCGCGCCAAAGCTCATGTCCGATACCAGCATCGGGATATCCAGCTGCAGCGGCCGCTTCGCCTCCGGCCCGATCACCAGCCCCGTCTCGACCGGGGCCCCGTCCGGCAATGGCCGGCTCGCCAGTTGCGCCGCCAGCAGCTGCAGGTCGTCCCAGATCGGGAGCCGGCTGCGCGGCACACCCATGGCCACTGTCGGCCCGTAGTGGCCCACCTCGTCCAGCCCGGAACGTGCCATGCGATGGATCAGCTCGACATGCGGCTCCGTCTCGGTATTGCGCGGATCCGGCGCCTCGTTACCTTCATCCTGGCCCGATCCGCCCTTTGACTCCGGCTCGGTCCCGATATCGTCCTCGTCGAACTGCTGGTGCGTGCCGTCGCAGTACGGCAGATCACCCGACTGCTTGCACTGGCAGAGAAACGCCTCGCCGTCTTCCTCCGGAGTAAAGGCGATGGGCTCCAGCCCCGTCCCCTCGTGCGAGCCGTCGCAAAACGGCTGGTCCTTGGATCGCCCGCAGCGGCAGAAGTAGTACTCCTCCCCCTTCTTGAGCTCGACACCCTTGGGCTCCACTGCCGCGATCTTCGCTCCAGCCATCATTCGCTCCTTGCTGTTTGGTAGACACAGTCATGTGCAATGTCCCTGTGACAACAAAGCCACCGCAAATTTCCCGTGCCGTTCGCGATAGCAGCCATTATCATGGTTGCAAAGGCCACCGGGAGACCCGATGAGCACCACCGACCACCGTCACACCCGCCGCGACTACACCCAGGGCGAACTCCACCGCCGCGACCTGCTCGACAACCCCCTGACCCTGCTCGACCGCTGGCTGGACGACGCGCGCAAGGCCGGCAACCCGGACCCCACCGCGATGATCCTCGCCACAGCCGACGCCGATGGCCAGCCCTCCGCGCGCACGGTTCTGCTCAAGCATGTGGAGGGCGAAGACCTCTGCTGGTACACCGACTCCCGCAGCCGCAAGGGTCAGGACCTCACCGAGAACCCGCGCGCCGCCCTCCTGTTTTACTGGCCTGAGACCGAGCGCCAGATCCGCGTCGAAGGCAGCGTGACCGCCCTGCCCGGCGAGGCCGCCGACGAATACTTTACCCAGCGCCCGCGCGCCAGCCAGCTCGCCGCGGCCGCCTCCATCCAGAGCCAGCCCATCAGCACCCGCGCCGAACTCGAGGCCCGCGTTCACGCACTGGAGAAGCAATACCCGGAAGGCGCGATCCCCCGGGATCCCGCCTGGATCGGCTACCGCCTGCAGCCCGAGCTGTTCGAGTTCTGGCAGGGCCGGGCCGGCCGCCTGCACGACCGCTTCCAGTACCACCGGGCGGACAATGGCTGGCACATCACTCGCCTGATGCCCTGACGCGCTACCGCAACAGCCTCCGAATCTGCTAGGATTCGCTCCGCCGTCGCGGCTCGACCCCGCACGGTAAAGCAATTCGGAGAGGTGCCGGAGTGGTCGAACGGGGCGGTCTCGAAAACCGTTGTACTCTCGCGAGTACCGAGGGTTCGAATCCCTCCCTCTCCGCCAGATTCAAGCAAGGGGGCCTAAGTGGCCCCTTTCGCATGTCTAACCCCTGAGGTACGGGGATTCGAACCCGAGGAATCACAAACGATGGTTCGACCGGTGGCGCGTCGCGACACCGGAACGCCGCAGCGAAGCGAAGGCGGCCCGCAGGGCGGCGACAACGTCGCCGTAATCCCTCCCTCTCCGCCAAATTTCAGCAAAGGGGTCCATGTGGCCCCTTTCGCACGTCTGGCCCCTGAGCTGCGAGGATTCGAACCCGAGGTAATCCAAAACGATGGTTCGACTGGCAGCGCGTAGCGATGCCAGAACGTCACCGCAGGTGACGACCCGAAGGGCGAGACACATCGTGCCGAGTAATCCCTCCCTCTCCGCCAGATTCAAGCAAAGGGGTCCATGTGGCCCCTTTCGCATGTCGGGCCCTAAGCATTTTGTCCGCTGAACAGTGGCTCGCACTGACGCCAGTCCGTAGCGATTGCGTTCCCCCCTTCCCGATGCTTTCGACCGGCTTAACAAAGTTTGTCGATTTTCCCGATTCCCGTTCGTCTACAGTTCAAAGGGGCCGCTGAACCACGCCCGTTTGTTTGATCCCGCCAGAGGAGATACCGCCATGGCCGCCAATCCCGTCGTCTGGTTCGAGATTCCCACCAAGGATATCGGCCGTGCCCGTGCGTTCTACGAAACCGTCCTGGACATGTCGCTCACACAAGCCGACACCAGCGCATTCGCCCCCAGCACGGAGATCTGGATGTTTCCGATGGAGGAAGACCGGCCGGGGTGTGCTGGCGCGCTGGTACAAGGCCCCGACAACCTGGTCGGTTCCGGCGGCTGCATGGTCTATTTCGGCTGCGACGACTGCGGGATCGAGGCAGAGCGCGTCGATCCCGCCGGTGGTTCGATCGAAAGCCCCAAGGAGTCGATTGGCGACTACGGCTTCTGCGTCATCGCGCGCGATCCGGACGGCAATCGATTCGGTCTCCACTCCATGCGATGAGGATGCCCACGATGAACTTTCTGTTGCTCATCCTCGAAGATCACGGCGACCGCGATGCCCGCAGCGATGCCGAAGGGCAGGCGCTTTACGCGGAAATGCTCGCCTTTGGCGCCGAACTCGACGCGCGTGGCCAGTTGCTTGCCAGCGAATCCCTGCGACCCGACCGCCACGGCGTGCGCATCCGATCCGACGAAGGGAAAACCCGTTTCATCGACGGCCCGTTCATCGAGTCACGGGAGATGATCGGCGGATTCTTCCTGATCGACTGCGCCGACCGCGACGAAGCCGTGGAATGGGCCACACGCTGCCCCGCCGCGCGATTTGCAACGGTCGAGGTACGCGAATGTGCCCCCTGCCACCAACGCTGACGGCACCACGCGCCCCCTCCCACAATCGTTCGACCTCGGAGGCCATCAGCCATGTCCACTGACCGCAATGTCCACCTGCACCGCGTCCTGCGCGCGCCGCCCGAGCGCGTATATCGGGCATTCCTGGAACCCGACGCGATCTCCAAATGGAATGCACCATACGGCTTTACCGCGCGTATCCACGAGATGGATGCTCGCGTAGGCGGCGGCTACCGGATGAGCTTCATCAACTTTGCCACGGGGACTCAACACGATTTTAGTGGCGAGTACCGCCAACTGGACCCGGGCCGTCGAATTGTCGTCAGCGACCGTTTCGACGATCCCGCGCTCGGCGGCGAGATGACGCTCACCGTAACGCTGGATCCGGTCTCCTGCGGCACCGCACTGGATATTCTTCAGGAAGGTCTGCCGGAGGCCATCCCACCGGAGCTCTGTGTTCTCGGCTGGCAGGAATCGCTGACCCTGCTCGCCTACCTCGTCGAACCCGAGATCCCCGATGGCGGCTGACCCGGCACCCCCGCAGCACGAGCGGTCCTTGCTCAAGATCCGGCGCCTTGGTCCGGCGGATCGGGCAGCCGCGCACGCCCTGCTCGACCTGTTTGCACACGTGTTCGAGGAACCGGACACCTACTCGGGTGCACGTCCCTCCGACGAGTACCTCAAGCGCTTGCTGGCTCGAGAAACGTTCATCGCCCTGATTGCCGAAACGGAAGGCCGGGTCGTCGGCGGGCTGGTCGCCTATGTCCTGGACAAGCTCGAACAGGCCCGCAGCGAGGTCTACATCTATGACCTCGCCGTGGCCGACAACTTCCGCCGGCGCGGCATTGCCACGGCCCTGATCCGCCACACCCAGGCCATCGCCGCCGAGTTGGGTGCCTGGGTGGTATTCGTCCAGGCTGACCGCACCGACAATGCCGCGATAGCGCTCTACAGCGGGCTGGGCCAGCGCGAGGACGTGCTCCACTTCGACTTGCCCCTGAACAATCCCCGTAATGCACCTCCACCGCACCCGGACACCAACCCGGGGAACGCCGACGTTCCCCACACCGGGGCCTTCGCGATCAAGCGCTCCGAACCAGGAGACGAGACGCCATGAGCCACATACCCCAGATCATTGTTCCCCATCTCATGTTCGACAACGAGGCCCGGGAGGCGGTGGACTTTTATTGCTCGGTCTTTCCCGACTCGAGCATCACATACCTGACCACGCTACATGACACACCCGGGGGCGACTGCGATGTCGTGTCGTTCGTTCTATGGGGTCATGCGTTCATGGCGATCAACGCGGGCTCGATGTTCCGATTCAACCCGTCGATCTCGTTCATGGTCAACTTCGACCCGTCGCGTGATCCCGACGCCAGAGCACGGATCGACGAGATCTGGGCGAAGCTTGCCGACGGCGGCCAGGTACTCATGCCACTGGACCGCTATCCATTCAGCGAGCGCTACGGCTGGATTCAGGACCGGTTCGGGCTGTCATGGCAGCTGATCCTGACCGATCCGCGAGGGGAAGAACGCCCGCCGATCATTCCGTCGCTGCTGTTTGTCGGAAACGTCTGCGGCAAGGCGGAAGAGGCGTCCGATTTCTACCTGTCGAAGTTTCGCCATTCGCAGCGCGGGCAGCTCGTCCGCTACCCCAGCGACATGGAACCCGACCGCGAAGGAACGGTGATGTTCACCGACTTCATGCTCGAAGGCCAATGGTTCGCCGCCATGGACAGCGCGCAGGAACACGATTTCGGCTTCAACGAAGCCATATCGTTTGTCGTGAACTGCGCCGACCAACAGGAGATCGACCAGCGCTGGGAATCCCTTTCGGCCGTTCCGGAAGCGGAGCAATGCGGCTGGCTCAAGGACCCCTACGGGGTCTCCTGGCATGTCGTCCCCGAACAGCTGTCCCACATGCTGAAAGATCCCGACCCGGACAAGCTCGGCCGGGTCACCCAGCGCATCCTCACGATGAAGAAGCTCGATCTCGCGGCCCTGCAGGGTGCATACGATGATCGCTAGTCCAGACCGGAAAACGGTCCCCAACCGCACGACCGGTGTCCGGCACGCCCGGGCACCCATCCACATCCCGTCCGATTCCCCCGAAGGAGCCAGACCATGAACTACGTTGACGGCTATGTAATACCGGTTCCGCGAAACCGGATCGAGGACTACCGCCAGCAGGCTGACCTCGCCGCACAGATCTGGCGCGAGCACGGCGCACTGGAAGTCATCGAGTGCGTGGCTGATGACGTTGCGCCGGGCGAGGTGACGTCGTTCCCGCGCAGCGTCCAGGCACGCGACAACGAAACGGTGGTGTTCTCGTGGATCCGCTTCGAATCGCGCGAGCATCGGGATCGTGTCAATGCCGACGTCATGGCGGACCCGCGCCTGCCGTGCCCGGACAAAACGCCGGACCAGGATCCACCATTCGACCTGCAGCGCATGTTCTGGGGCGGCTTCGAGGTACTGGTGGAACGGTGAGCGGCCGCGACCAATCCGGTGCACATCCGGCGCTTGGGCCGCAGGATATCCAGCGCCGCATCGAGTCCATCTGGCGTCTGGATGCGAGCCGCATCGTGGCGGCCCTGGCGCGCTGGAGCGGCGACTACGCCCTCGCCGAGGACGTGGCACAGGATGCCCTGATCGCCGCCCTCGGACACTGGCCCACCCAGGGAGTCCCGGAGAACCCGACCGCGTGGCTGCTGCATACGGCACGCAACCGCGCGGTCGACCAGCTGCGCCGCGAACATCGGGGTGATGCCCTCGTCGCCGATTACGGCCACGAAATCGCATGCAGCCACCTGGGGGCATCGACGCCGCAATGCAGCGACGATGTCCGTCACGACACGCTCGCCCTGCTGTTCATCGCCTGCCACCCGGTCCTCTCCCCCGACACCCGCTGCGCACTCGCCCTGCGCACCCTCGCCGGGCTCGACAACACCGCCCTCGCCCGTGCCTTTCTGGTCTCCGAGATCACCATCGCGCAGCGCATCGTCCGCGGCAAACGTAAACTCGCACAGGCCAACGTCCGGTTCGAAACGCCATCGCCGTCAGAATGCCGGGAACGCCTGGGATCCGTGCACGAAGTGATCTACCGGCTGTTCACCGAAGGGCATGTAGCCAGCCAGGGCGACGCCTGGACGCACGGGGAGTTCTGTCATGAGGCGCTGCGCATGGCCCGCGTGCTCGCACAGGCCATCCCCGAGGACATCGAGACCCAGGCACTGCTCGGCCTGATCGAACTGCACGGTGCGCGCCTGGCCGCGCGCATGGATGCGCAAGGCAACCCAGTGCTGCTGAAGGACCAGGATCGCGGCGCGTGGGATCGCGGCGGCATCCGCCGTGGTCTGATCGCCCTGTCCCGTGCCAACAGGCTCGCCCGAGATCAGAAGGCCCGGCCGAGCCCATTTCGCCTGCAGGCTGCCATCGCCGCCTGCCATGCGACAGCGCCCAGCTTTGCCGCCACCGACTGGCCACAGATCGCCGCTCACTACGCAACGCTGTTCACGACCACGGGATCGCCGGCCGCACGCATCCATCAGGCCCAGGCCGCCGCCCAGTTCGACGACCCGGCGCAGGTACTGGCGGCGCTCGACACCGACATTGATGCCCGGGCATTGTCCAGCTATGTGCCTTTGCACGCCGTACGCGGGGATCTCCTGGAACGCTGCGGCGAGCGCGAGGCCGCGGCAGCGGCGTTCCGGCGGGCTGCCGAGCGCTCTGCCAATGAAGCGGAGAAGCACCTGCTGCTTGACCGTACGCGGGCAGCCGCACCCCCAACAAAAAAGGGTTAGGCCCGCAAGGACCTAACCCTTTGATAATGCTGGTGGGCGGTACTAGGTTCGAACTAGTGACCCCTGCCGTGTGAAGGCAGTGCTCTACCGCTGAGCTAACCGCCCAGAACGGCGGCAAGATTACGGCCAGCGGGGGTCGGCGTCAAGGGAGAACAATTGCCACGAGAGTAAACCCGCCGCACAGCCGAAGGATGTGATGAGCAAAGCGAATCGCATCGGGGTTACGCGCAGCGCAGGGGGTGGTGCGTTTCGCAGCGCTCAACAGCACCCTACGAGTATCGCACTCGTTCCCGCGGCGGGCTAAAGCGTGCAAACCGTGAGAAATGGCGGAGGGGGTGGGATTTTTTTTTGTCCGGTTTTCAAGACCGGTGCATTCAACCACTCTGCCACCCCTCCGGTGGCCGGCATTCTCCGGGATGTGGGGCAGGCTGGCAATGATCGCGTCGGGGTGCGCCCGCGGCGCCCTCCGGGCGCCCGGGGGTGGGATTGATTCGGGCTCGCGCCCTCACCCTTCGGGCGTCGCCGCTCGCGGCGACGTCCTGCGGCGGCTGCGCCGCCTTGTTGAACCCACGAGGGACGTGAATCCCTGCCGGTTTTCAAGACCGGTGCATTCAACCACTCTGCCACCCCTCCGGTGGCCGGCATTCTCCGGGATGTGGCGCAGGCTGGCAATGGCGAGCGAGGAGTCGCTACAGGCGATTCGTCTCGCGCGCCAGGGCCTGGAGTTCGGCGGCGCGGCTCTCGGGAACCTGTTTCCAGGAGAAGCGCCAGCGCCAGTTGCCATCGTCCATCGTACCGGGGCGGTTCATCCGGGCCCGGGTGTCCAGGGCGAGCGCGTCCTGCATGGGCACAATGGCCAACTGCGCCACGGAACGATAGGCGGCGCGGATCAGCGGCCACGGCATCTCCTCGGCCCCGCCCTCGTTCAGGGTGTTGATCACGTGCGCCTGCATCTCGGGGGAGAGCGAGTGAAACCAGCCCAGCGTGGTGTCGTTGTCGTGCGTCCCGGTATAAACGGCGCTGGCCTCGTCGTGGTTATTCGGCAGGTACGGGTTGTCCCCGCCGCCCTCGAAGGCGAACTGCAGGATGCGCATGCCCGGCAGATCGAAATGCTGGCGCAGCGCCGTCACCTCGGGAGTGATCACGCCGAGGTCTTCGGCCAGCAACGGCAGCGTGCCCAGTTCGTCCTGCAGGCGGCGAAAGAACGGCTCGCCTGGGCCAGGCACCCAGCGGCCATTAGTCGCGTCCGGCTCCTCGGCCGGGATCCCCCAACTCGCCTCGAAGCCACGGAAGTGGTCGATACGCACCGCATCCAGTGTCTGCAGCGCCCAGCGCATGCGCTCGACCCACCAGCGGTAGCCGGTGGCCTCCAGCCGGTCCCAGTGGTACTGGGGGTTGCCCCAGCGCTGCCCGGTCTCGGAGAAGTAGTCTGGGGGCACGCCCGCCACCGTAAGCGGGTGGCCCGTCTCGTCCAGGTCGAACAGGTCGCGATGGGTCCAGACATCCGCCGAGTCGTGCGCAACGAAGATCGGCATGTCACCCAGGATCAGGATATCCAGGTCCTGCGCCCGACGACGCAGGTCCTGCCACTGGTCGAAAAACACAAACTGTGCGAAGCGCACCCGCTCCAGCTCATCGCGCGCCTCGTGCTCGATCCGCTCCATCGCGTCCGGCTCACGATCGCGCAGCGACGGCTGCCACTCCCACCAGGGCCGGCCCTGTTCGCGAGCGCGGATCACCACGAAGCGGGCGTAGTCGTCCAGCCAGACCGGCCCCTGTTCCTCGCAGAACCGTTGGTATGCCTCCCGCCAGACCGCCGGGGTCTCGTTCAACCGGGCGTGCGCCCGGGCCAGCATGGCCTCACCGGTGCCGCTGTCAGCCGACAGTCCGACCCGCTCGGCCAGCAACCGGGGATCGATCAGGCGCGCATCACCGGCAAAGGCGGAGATGCATGCATAGGGCGAGCCGTCCTCGTGCGGGGGATGCAGCGGCAGGATCTGCCACAGCGTAAAGCCCGCGCGGCTCGCCCAGTCCAGAAAGGCGTAGGCCTCGCCACCGAGTGTCCCGACCGGCTCGCTGCCGGGTAGCGAGGTCGGATGCAGCAGGACCCCCGCCCGCCGCCGCTGCATCAGGGGGTTGGCATGGCCCTCCCCGACCATCAGTCGCCCTGCCCCTTGCGCATCGTGCCGCCGGCCGAGGGGTCCCCACCGCCCACCGAAAGCACCTCGCCCAGGGACTCGGGAACGTTGAGATTGGCAAGCTGGTAAAGCCGCGCGAGGTGCCGACGATAAAGCTGCTCGAAGTCACTGACCGAACCCGCCGGGTTGTACGCGCCGAACCACCAGCACCAGTCGGATCCTTCGCAGATCGCCAGCTGTTCGCGTAACGCGGGGGTATCCAGCGAGGGATCCTCGGCCACCGCCCGGTCTACGGCCTGGCGTGCCTCGATCAGGCTGTCCCAGCCCCGATTCTTGTCCGGGTCGCCAATCCAGGTAGAAAACGTCCCGTACACCCAGCTACCGGCGACCAGCCCGGGCAACTCGCCGCGGTCGCGATCCTTCTCGCTGCGCCGGCAGACGTCGGCAAAGGTGCAAAGATTCAGCGTGGCGTGGTGCGCCAGGCGCTCATACAGCGCATTGAGAAAGTGATACCCATTCTCGGGGTAGTACTCCCAGGCGTTCTCGCCATCCAGGATCACCGAGACGACCCCGCCCTGGGGCGAGACGGCGGCGATGTTCTCCAGATGGTGGACGAAGTCCCCCACCGCATCGTCCGCATGCCAGTCCGCATAACGAAACCCGATCGCATCGGACAACCCGTCATCCCGGAAGAACAGTTCGATATCACTGCCCTGTAGCTGATAGGGCCGGTGCAGCCAGCCTTCCTCTTCGGCGGAGCCGGTGTTGGATTCGGCCGTTTCGCCCGCCGCCGCCAGGCTGTTGGCCAGCACCGTCTGGCCGCTGGCCGTCCAGCACAGCTTGTATTCGTCCAGCAGGCGAATGGTCGCCTCGCTCAGGCTCCCCTCGGAGGGCCAGCACCCGCGCGGACGAAAGCCAAAATGCCTCTCGAACACCTCAAGCCCCCGTTCGATGTGCCAGCGCACCCGGGCCTCCCCGTCCGGATAGGCCGGGGACTTGGGCAGTTCCACCTCCGGCATCGCCTCGCGGGCGGAGGCCAGGTCGATCATCAGGGGCATGATCGGGTGGGCATAGGGGGTAAACGACAGCTCCACCCGGCCACTGGCCGCCAGCTCGCGGTAGCGCGGCAGGATACCCTTGACCTCGTCGCGGATCAGCGTCAGCAGGCGCTGGCGCATGCCGGGGTCGAAGTTCGTGTCCGTCTTCAGCCAGCCGCGCACCTCGGGGTAGGCCCAGCGAATGGTCTCGCCCAGCCAGGCCAGGTGGTAGCAGGTGGCCAGATCCTGGAAAAAGCGGGCATCCAGATGCCCCAGCAGCAGCGGCTCCTCGATCGCCTTGCGCGCGATATCGGCAAGGCGCTGGAACAGCGGAAACGGCTCGATCATGCGCGGGGCATGGGCCCGCAGGCACACCCGCAGAATCTCCTGACGCTGGGCGGGATCCGTCGGCACCACATCCATGTGCAGCAAATCCAGCACCGGGTCGCCCACCGGCTGGCGCTCCCGCACGCAGGTATCCAGGCGCTCGCCGTAATCGGCCAGCTGCTCCAGCAGGATCGGCGCGAAATTGACTACCGCGCGCGCCTTCGGGCAGGCCTCCAGATGCGCGGCCATGTCGGTGTAGTCCTTCAGCGCGTGGAGGTACGTCCAGGGCAGCGCATATTCACCCGCACCGCTCTCGAAGTACTGTGGCTGGTGCATGTGCCAGCACAGCACCACATCGAGTTTGGGTGGGGTCGGCACCAGCGCCGTACTAGCGCACATGATGCGTGGCCTGCCCGAGCATCTCGGGGGTTACCACCCGCACACCTTCGGGCGAGATGTAGTAGTCACGCGCATCCGCCTCGTCGTCCACCCCGATCCGGGTCCCGTCGGGAACCTTGCAGGCCTTGTCGATCACCGCTCTCTGGATCACGCAGTCCTCGCCCACCTTCACGCTGGGCAGGATTACCGAGTCTTCCACCGTCGAGCCGGCGTTCACCTGCACGTTCGAGAACAGCAGCGAGTGGCGGATCGTGCTGCCCGAGATGATGCAGCCGCCCGACACCATGGAGTCGATCGCCATGCCCCGTCGATCGTCGTCGTCGAACACGAACTTGGCCGGCGGCAGCTGCTCCTGATAGGTCCAGATCGGCCAGTCGGAGTCGTACAGATTCAGCTCCGGAGTCACGCCGATCAGCTCCAGGTTCGCCTGCCAGTAGGAATCGATCGTCCCGACATCGCGCCAGTAGCCCTGGCGCACGCCCTGCTCGTCGCGGAACGGGTAGGCCATCACCTGATAGCGATCGATGATGCTGGGGATGATGTCCTTGCCGAAATCATGCGTGGAGAAGGTGTCATCCGCGTCCTTGATCAGCTGCTCGAACAGGAACTGCGTGTTGATCACGTAGATCCCCATCGAGGCCAGCGAGTGGGTGTTCTTGCCCGGAATGCTCGCCGGGTCGTCCGGCTTCTCGGCAAACGAGGTGATGCGGCCCGCGGCATCGACCCCCATCACCCCGAAGGCCTTGGCGCGTTCACGCTCCACCTCCAGGCAGCCCACCGTCATGTCGGCCCCGCTCTCCACGTGAAAGGCGATCATCTGGCCATAGTCCATCTTGTAGATATGGTCGCCGGCCAGGATCAGCACGTAACTCGGCGCATGCTGCCGAATGATGTCGATGTTCTGGTAGACCGCGTCCGCCGTACCCTGGTACCAGGACGTCTCGATACGCTGCTGCGCCGGCAGCAACTCGATGAACTCGCCAAACTCCCCGCGCAGGAAGCTCCAGCCGCGCTGGATATGCTGGATCAGCGAATGGGCCTTGTACTGTGTCAGCACCGCCACCTGGCGGATGCCCGAGTTGATGCAATTGGACAGCGGAAAATCGATGATGCGGAATTTGCCGCCAAACGGCACGGCCGGCTTGGCCCGCCAGAGCGTCAGCTGCTTCAGGCGGGAGCCACGACCCCCGGCAAGGATCAGGGCCAGCGTCTCGCGGGTCAGACGACTAACAAAACGTTGCGGTTGCGGATTCATGCACCCATCCTTGCGAAAGAAACCTCGGGGCCGTGACCCCGCCTAAACCTAGAGCGTGATTCGAGTATGACAACTGCCTCCAGCAAATGCATCACACCCGTTGCCGATACCCTGGCGCGTTTGCCGGAGGCGCGTCTCCATGATCCCCACAGCGTCCTCGGGTGCCATGAGCTGGATCAAAAGACTGCCTGCTACCGTGCCTGGCTGCCCCATGCCAGCGAGGTCTCGATCACACTTTCGGACGGATCCGGCGAATACTTCACGCCGAGTACCAAAATCCCCGGACTCTTCACTTGGCAAGGCCGAGCCAGCGCCCTCCCCAGGCACCCGGAACTGAGCTGGAAACCCGAGGACCGCAGCGACACCCTGCGAACCGTCGATCCGTGGAGCTTCGCACCGGACATCCCTTCGTTCGACCGTCACCTGTTCGCCGAGGGCCGCCACTGGCACGCCCACCGCATGCTCGGCGCCCATCCGCAAACGCGCGACGGGATCGACGGCGTGCGTTTCGCCGTCTGGGCGCCCAATGCCGAGCGCGTCTCCGTCGTCGGCGACTTCAACCGCTGGGACGGGCGCTGCCATCCCATGACCGTCCACCCGGGCAGCGGCATCTGGGAGCTGTTCGTCCCCGGCCTTGCCATGGAGACGCTGTACAAGTTTGAAATCCGCAACCGTGACCACGGCACCATCCACCTCAAGACCGACCCCTACGCCCGCGCCTACCAGGTGCGCCCGGAGACGGCCGCCCGCATCCAGCCGCAAAGCGAGTACGCCTGGGGTGATGACGACTGGCTGCAAAACCGCGACCCCGAGGGCTGGAAACACCGCCCGATGAGCATCTACGAGGTGCATCTCGGCTCCTGGCAGCGCAGCCCCGAGGGCCACTGGCCCAACTACCACGATCTGGCGGAACGCCTCGTGCCCTACGTCCGTGACATGGGCTTTACCCATATCGAGCTGCTGCCGGTCACCGAACACCCCTTCGACGGATCCTGGGGCTACCAGAGCACCGGCTTCTTCGCGCCCACCTCGCGTTTTGGCAACGCGGACGACTTTCGCTACTTCGTCGACCAGGCGCACCAGGCCGGGATCGGCGTACTGCTCGACTGGGTGCCCGGCCACTTCCCGCGCGACGAATTCGCCCTCGCTCGCTTCGACGGCACCGCACTGTACGAACACGAAGACCCACGCATCGGCGAACACCGGGGCTGGGGCACGCTGATCTTCAACTATTCACGTCCCGAGGTACGCAACTTCCTGCTCTCCAGCGCCCTGTGCTGGGTGGAGGACTTCCACATCGACGGCCTGCGCGTGGATGCCGTCGCCTCCATGCTCTACCGCGACTACGACCGCGAACCGCACGACTGGCTGCCCAACATCCACGGCGGCAACGAGAATCTCGAGGCCGTCGACTTCCTGCGCCACCTCAACGAGACCGTCCAAACCGAGCATCCCGGCGTCGTGATGATCGCCGAAGAATCCACCGCCTGGCCCGGCGTCAGCCGCCCGCCGTCCATGGGCGGACTCGGCTTCACCATGAAATGGAACATGGGCTGGATGCACGACACCCTGACCTACTTCGGCATGGACCCACTCTACCGCCACTACCACCACAACCAACTCACCTTCGGCCAGATCTACGCCTACAGCGAGAACTTCGTCCTGCCCTTCTCGCACGACGAAGTCGTGCACGGCAAACGCAGCCTGCGCGGCCGCATGCCCGGCAACGAATGGGAACAGTTCGCCAACCTGCGCCTGCTCTACGCCTGGCAGTGGCTCTACCCCGGCAAAAAGCTCCTGTTCATGGGCCAGGAGTTCGGCCAGGGCCCAGAATGGTCCGAGGACCGCGAACTGGACTGGTACGTCCTGCAGTACCCGCTGCACCAGGGCCTGCAACAGCTCGTGCGCGACCTCAACCGCGTCTACCGCGACCACGCCGCCCTGCACGGCCGCGAGTTCGAACCCGACGGCTTCGCCTGGCTGGACTGCGACGACGCCCAACACTCCACCCTCAGCTTCCTGCGCCGCGACACCCAGGGCCGCGAAAGCATCGTCGTCCTCAACCTCACCCCCGTCGAACGCGGCGCCCACCCCGTGCCGGCGCCTCATCCCGGCTCCTGGCGCGTCGTCCTCAACACCGACGCCCAGGCCTATGGCGGCGACTCCCGCGGCCCCGCCCACGCCCACGCCGAACCCATCGAGCGCAACGGCCACCCCGCCACGCTCTATCTCCACCTGCCGCCCCTGACCGCCCTCCTCCTGGAACCTGCCGATTGACGGCGTACGACTAGCGGACAGGCCCCAATCGGCCAGAGGGCTGGCCTCCTACAGAAGGTCTCGGGTTGCTGTAGGAGCGCAGCCCCCTGCGCGATGCGGCGTTGGACATAACCCCACCGCCTAAAGGCCGCCCACCTCCACGGCGACACCCCGCCCCGGTAGGAGCGCAGCCCCCTGCGCGATCACCCACACCCGACTACCACCAAACCCGCCCAACAAAAAAGGGCCCATCCCAGCAGGACAGGCCCTATTCACCCCCGACACAGAAAACGCGAACCGCTAGCCACGCCCCTCGACCAGCGCCTGCGTCTCGCCATCCAGCGCACCCCAGTGGCTGCGCAGCCGCTCCGCCAGATCCGCCGGCTCCAGCACAATCACCGGCATCGCCAGCTCCGCGGCCTGCTCGCGCGCCTCCGGCGCAAACCCGGCCAGGCTCACGTACATCCCGCGATCGATGCCATCACGCCCCGAGGCAAAGGCCTCCAGCTCCGGGAGTTCCACCTCGCCATCGCGATCGCGCGCCACGCCGACCACCAGCCGCGGTGCATCCGCGCCACCGCCCGCCGGGGCCACCACATACTCCTGCCACACATCGCGACCATCCGCCGGCGCATCCACCAGCACATACCCCATCCCGCGCAACAGCCCTTCAACCACGCGCCCAATACTCGCGGTCCCCAAGCCCGCCAGCCGATCGGCCCACTCGTCCATCACAACCTCTCCAGTTCACAACTCCCCGCACGCTAATCCAAACCCCATCACAAAACCACCCACCCATACCCGTAGGAGGCCAGCCCCCTGGCCGATTACCCACGTCCGCCTGAGCTGGTCTAATTTCCGTGGACACCTCGTTAGGTGGGACGATACCCCCTGGACGAGGAGAACAACCATGGCACGCAAGCGCCGAAGTTTTTCAAGCGAATACAAGGAGCGCGTGGCCCGGATGATGGTCGATGACGGTCTGGAGGTCTCGGTCGTATGCCGGGATCAGGATCTAGGCGAGACGGCCGTTCGCCGCTGGGTCGATCAACTCAAGGCGGAGCGCACGGGGCAACCGGGCGAGGGTCGGCCGCTGACGGCGGAACAGCAACGGATCCGCCAGCTCGAGGAGGAGAACCGGCGGTTGAAGGAGGACAAGGAGCTGCTAAAAAAAGCGTCGGCCTTCTTCGCCCGGGAATTGAAGTGATGCATCGCTGCATCACGCGGTTGAGCGGAGAAGGCCCTGTCCATCGTCTTTGTCGGCTGCTGGGAGTGAGCCGGGCTGGCTATTACGCGGCGCGGGCGCGGGCCGAACGTCCAAGCGTGCCCTGCGCCGCTGGCGCTCACCTCGAGCGCGTGTTCGCGGCTTCCGGGCGAACCTACGGCAGCCGGCGTCTGGCAAAAGCCTTACAGGCGGATGGCACCGTCGTGGGCCGTTACCGGGTGCGGACGCTGATGCGCGAGCGCGGCCTGCGGCCCGTCTGGCGGCGGCGCTTCGTGACCACCACGCAACGCGACGACAGGGCCCGTGTCGCCGAAAACCATCTCAACCGCGAGTTCACCCCGGCCGGACCGAACCAGGCGTGGGCGTCCGACATCACCTATATCCCAACCGCCACCGGCTGGAGCTACCTGGCGGTCATCCTCGACCTGTACTCGCGCAAGGTCATCGGTTGGGCCCTCGATCGGCAGATGCCGGCGAGCCTGACCTGCGAGGCCCTGCGCATGGCGCTGGAGCAGCGCCAACCGGAGCGGGGACTGCTGCTGCACTCCGATCAGGGCTGCCAATACACCAGCGCCGCCTGGCGGCGGCTGCTGGCCCGGCACCAGATCCAGGCGAGCATGAGTCGCCGGGGTAACTGCTGGGACAATGCCGTCGTCGAGCGCTTCTTCCTGAGCCTCAAGACGGAACGCGTCTGGCAGCGCCGCTACGCGAACCACGGCGAGGCGCGGCGGGATATCGCGGACTACATCGCTCGGTTCTACAACACCGTTCGCATCCACTCGACGCTGGGCTACCTGCCTCCCAGCGTCTACGAGCAACCAACGGCAGCCAATCCACCTAACGCGGTGTCCGAAATCACTTGACCACCACACGCCAACGCCCCATCGGCCAGAGGCTGGCCTCCCACACCCATTGCAACCCCGTAGGAGCCGCCTCGGCGGCGAAGCCCCCGCCAAAGCCCGAAAACCACCAACCCTCAACGTTGCGGGCCACCACGACCCCACCCCGTCATCCCGGCCGCAGCGCAGCGAAGAGCCGGGATCTCCCACGCCAGAAACCCCGGATAACCGCTCCGCAGCTTCCGGGATGACGACAAACAACAAAATCCCCTCCGCCCCAGTGTTGCCTCTACCAAGGATGCGCCAATCGCCCATGAATACGAACGTGCACATTCAGAGGCATCTCCCTACACTGGGATGCATGAGCCATCGCACCGAAATCGATCGCATTCGTGCCGTGTTGCGACACCATCACGAGCTGGAGCTCGCCATTCTGTTCGGATCCCTGGCGAGCGGAAAAATGCATCCACATAGCGATGTCGACCTGGCCGTCAGCGCGGGAGCGCCGCTTCCAGCCACCACGCGCATCGCACTCATCGAAGAAATTGCCTCCACCACCGGGCGTCCCGTGGACCTTGTGGACCTCACCCAGGCCGGCGAACCCTTACTGGGCGAGATCGTCACACGCGGCATCCGCCTGACCGGACAAGACGAGGCCCACGCGCGCTTCCTCACGCGCCACTTGCTCGACCAGGCCGATTTCTCCCCCTACCGCGACCGCATTCTGGCCGAACGGAGACAAGCGTGGATCGCCGGGTAATCGAACAAAAGCTCGAAACGCTGCGCTATTGCGTCCAGCGGGTCGCGCAACGTTGCCCGGACCACCCCAACCAACTCCAGCAAGATCCGGACACACAGGACATCATCGCCCTCAACCTGTCCCGTGCGGTGCAACAATGTGTCGACATTGGAGCCCATCTCGTGACCGCGCTCGAACTACCCCCTCCGGACACCATGGGCGAGACCTTCGACCGTCTCGCTGAAGGCGGCATCATTGAAGCGAGCCTGGCCGACCGGCTCAAGAAGGCCGTCGGCTTTCGCAACATCGCAGTGCATAACTACGAGCGCATCAACTGGGAGATCGTTCACGCCGTCTGCTCACGCCACCTCGACGACTTCCGGACCTTTGCACGCACAGTCAACGAACGCCTCTGACGCGTCCCCCTTCGAACGGGGCAACCATCGATTCGCACGAGCAGCCCCCGTAGGAGGCCAGCCCCTGGCCGATTGGATGTTGGACAGCCCCCCATCGGCCAGAGGCTGGCCTCCTACACCCAATGCTACCCCCCGTAGGAGCCGCCTCGGCGGCGAAGCCCCCGCCAAAGCCCGAAAACCACCAACCCTCAACGTTGCGGGCCACCACGACCCCACCCCGTCATCCCGGCCGTAGCGCAGCGAAGAGCCGGGATCTCCCACGCCGGACCAACACCAACCGCCAGTTCAACCACCCACGCCAGAGACCCACGCGAGAGACCCCGGATAACCGCAACGCGTTTTCCAGGATGACGAAGGATGGAGATATGACTTTTCGACGGAGCCGGAAGCCGAAGAGAGGGACGTGATGCGGCTGCGAGAAAGCAAAGGACGCCGCGCCCGGTTTGAGGGGCCGGGCCAACGCCGGATCGGCCAGAGGGCTGGCCTCCCACAATACCGGTGGCCCGAACCTTCAGGAGGTCAGGCCCGATCCTCCAGATGCAGTCGGAGCCGACGCCCCGTGGCCTCCGCATACCGGCAAAGGGTCTTCCAGGTAGGGGCCGACCGGCCGCCCTCCAGCCGCGCCACCACCGACTGCGTGGTCCCCATGCGTCGGGCGACTTCCGCCTGGCTAAGGCCCGCCCTGGCACGCGCGTCGAGCAGCGCCTCGATGAACTCGAACTCCGGCCCCAGCTGCTCATACTCGCGGCGTACCTCCGAGTCTTCCAGCAGCTCGGCTTTCAGTTCCTCATGGGTCTTCATCACAGATACTCCTCCCACCGCTTCCTGGCCGTATCAATCGCCCGACGCGGGGTCTTCTGGCTTTTCTTCACGAAGGCATGCAGAACAACCACCTCCCGTGAAGCTGCGCAGACATAAAGGGCTCGAGCAATCCCGTCACGCCCCTTCAGCCGCAACTCCCAGATCTTGCCCTCCACCTGCCGCGCATGGGGCATACCTAACACCCCGGGCCGTGGTCCTGAATCACATCCACCAGCCGCAGATAGCGAGCCTGAAGATCCGGCGGCAGCGCCCTGATCTCCTTCTCGGCGAGTGGTACGACACGCACCTTCCATGGAGTATATCGCATTTTTGCTATCTTCCTTCGCCATCCATGGCGTACTACCGTCCCCGAAGCCACTCAAGCCGCAGCGCCCCCGACCCGCGATCCCGGTCGCCGCAACTCATCCCGGCCGCAGCGCAGCGAAGCGCCGGGATCTCCGACGTCAGGTGGCCGCCGAACGCCGCCGTTACCGATCACGCTGACGATCCCGGATAACCGCCACGCGGTTTCCGGAATGACGGCCTGACTCAGATCCCCGTAGGAGCCGCCTCGGCGGCGAAGCCCCCGCCAAAGCCCGAAAACCACCAATCCTAAAGACGCAACGGCCCCACCGCCCGCCGCAACCCCTCATCCAGCGAAACCGGCGGCGTCCACCCCAACACCTCCCGCGCCTTCGAAGCATCCACCTGCAACGACCCCAACAACCGCCGCGCCATCTCCCGCTTGCCCAGCGCCGCCGCCCCGGCCCGCAACAACCACACCGGCACCGGCACCAACCGCGCCGGCCGCTCCAGCGCATCCCCCACCTTGCGCAACAACCCGGCCGTGGACACATCCTCCCCATCCGCCACCAGGAAGGTCTCCCCGGCAGCAGCCGGATGCTCCAGACACGTCACAATCAAATCCACCAGATTATCCAGCGCCACCAGACTGCGGCGATTCTGCGTCACCGCACCCAGTGGCAATGGCACTCCCTTGTTCACCCAGCGCAGCAGGCGGCCGAAGTTGCCGGGCGCCCCTGGCCCGTACACGAGCGGTGGACGAATAATCACCAGCTCCAGCCCCGTCTCCGCACTGAGCGCCCGAAGCCCATCCTCCGCCTCTCGCTTGGAGACCGCGTAAGGCTCCTGCGGAGAAGGGGCATCCCCTTCGGTAAAAGGTTGCACCGTCTCGTGTCCATTCACGCCGATGGAACTGACAAAAACAAACCGCCGCACACCGGCCTGCGCTGCCTGCCGAGCCAGCTCCAGCGCCCCGTCAACATTGCACCTGCGAAACTCGGTCAAAGGATCATCGGCCGCCTCCTCCAGCACATGCGCCCGCGCCGCCAAGTGCACGACTGCATCCAGCCCCCCAGGCAAACCGACATCCGCCCCGAACCTCTCCAGAGGCCCGTACGCCCATTCCTCGCCAAACAGACCACCACGCTGCCGAACGCCAGCCACCGGCATCCAGCCCGAACCCTCATCCGCCAAACGGCCGACCAGACCCTTCCCGACAAAACCGGACGCGCCCGTCACCAGCACCCGGCCCATCAACGCCCCCACATCACCGTCAACACACACCCCTCATGCGAACCACAAACACCGTAGGAGCGGGCTCGCCCGCGAAGCCCCTGCCAAACTCTGGGAACCACCCAATCCGCCCCAGCCCCCTGCGGGCGCCCGCCCCCGGGCGAGAACGCCTTCAACACCAACGCGGCCTTTGATCACCCACCCACCGGATGCAGCCACCCCAACCGCCGCGCCAACCGGGGAAGCTGATTCCTTACAGCAGCCCGCCCCGTCTGATGCGCCAGACAATACGCCGAGCGCACTCGCGACAACCCCTCCAGTTCCCGATACACCCGCCAGGTGTATCCGGCCGTCGTCAGCTTGTTGGACGAAACCGACCCCGACCGGACCGTATACCGCACCAGCGGCTCATTCAGCCCGTACGCAAACTCCACCTGCTTCAACAGACGCAGCCACAACCCGTAATCCTGCCGGCGATCCATCAGGGGCATCTCCACTTTGCCGAAAAATCGGGTGTCGTACATCGCCGTCGAGCAGCCAATGTAGTTGGTCTTCAGAAGCTCTCCATACCCGACCCGCTCCGGCACCCCGGCCGCAGACAACCGCCGGCCCTGCTCGTCGAACCGCTCCATCGCCGTAAAGCTGAACACCACGCCCCGCTCCATCAACGCCACCTGCCGCGCCAGCTTATCCGGGGCCCAGCCATCGTCGCTGTCCAGAAACGCGATATACCGCCCGCGCGCCTCGCGAATGCCCGCATTCCGCGCCACCGCCGGCCCGCCATTGCACTCCAGCCGCAACACCCGAATGCGCGCATCCTCCGCCGCCAGCGCCTCCACCCGCGCCACCGAGTCATCCGTGGAGGCATCATCCACCACCAGCAGCTCCCAGTCCGCCAGCGACTGCCCCTGCACCGAGCGCACGCCTTCCATCACCCGATCTGCCGCGTTGTGCAGCGGCATCACCACAGAAACCAGCGGTGTGGACAAATCCGCCGGAGACATACTCCCACCTGCGGACGGATCACAACCCATCACAGAGCTCCCCAAGGCTCTGCGGAGCCGCCCCCTGGCGCTGGATCTCCGCGGCTTCCGCTTCGGTGATCCGGGGCGCAATCGCAACGTACTCGACATTCCAGCCCTGGTAAGCCTTATGGGCGCTCAAAAACCGCCCCGCCGCAGCCACCAGAGTCGGAATGGACCTGGCCAGCTTCTCGCCCTGGCGTTTGCAGGAGCCGAACCGAATAGCGCTCTGGTCCTCCGACACCGCCACCAAATCAATCTCCACGTCCGAGCGATCCCAGTACCCCCGAATCCGTTCGGACAACGCAAAGTCGCCCAGCCCCAGGCGACTGCGCTCCTCATAAAGCTGCGCCACCAGATCCTCCAGGGCATAGCCTTCAACCTCGCGCAAACGCTCATCGGCCTGCGACACAAGCATGTCCATCGGCCGAAAAGCCGAGGCCGAAACCGGCTTCTGCAGCGCAGACAGCCACGCGCGCAGAAAATTGTCGCGAATATAGTAGCGCCCGCTGCGAGCCTTCGGTCGCGCAAAGATCGGCAGCCGTCGCTCGATCATCCGGTACCGCTCGCTGAGGATCTTCAGATGTCCGCCTACCTGACGCGCCTCTCCCGGGCCGGAGACCTCGGCCAGATGGGCCTCGATCGCCGCGTTATTGCAACCGGGATGCGATGCCAGAAACTGCAGCACCATGTCGTAGCGCCCCCGCAGCTCGCGCAGGAACCAGTTATCCGCTTCATTGCGCAGCGGCGACGAGCTGGAGAAAAACAGCTTGCGCAGCACCGTCTCGCGATCCGCATCCAGCACACCCTGCTCATAGGCATCCCGGTAGAACTTCGGCACCCCCTCGAACAGGTTCCAGAGGAAGAGCAGGCGTTCGGGGTCCTCGTCCGCATGTGCGCGCAGAATCTCCAGCACCGACCCGATATCCAGATGCCCCAGCTCGAGCGTGTCCGTGGCCCGGTTGAACAGCGGCGCCTGCCGGTCATCCAGCAGCGCCGTCATCTCCGCATGCAGCGACCCCAACACAATCAATCCGCCGGGCACCTGCCCCGCCCGAGCGCTCAGCCGGTCCACCTCCGCCTGCAGGAACGAGCAGAAATCGAACAGCGGCTTGCGATGGAAGTACTGGAACTCGTCCAGCGCCACCACATACCCCGACTCCGCCAGCGTCGCGATCAAACGGGCCAGCTCGCCCAGGCTATGGACACGCTCCTCCAGCCCGAACGTTTCCAGGTATCCGTTGCAAGCCGCCACCACCCCCGCCGGGTCCGAATCCGGAATCTGGATGTACAGCGTCTTCGAAACACCCGCCGCCTGCAGCGCCTGCTGAATCAAGGTCGTCTTGCCAATCCGGCGCCGCCCCGAAATCTGCAGAAAGAACCAGCGCCGTCTGGACAGGATCTCCTGCAACTGGCCCAGCTCCGTCTGCCGACCGTAGAACGCCCACTCTCCGGATTCCGCCACTCGGACACACCTTAAGGTAAAAATTCTTACCTTAAGTTACGCGGATCGATTCGCCTCATCAACACAGCCACTTACGAGCCCTCGTATACGTCCTGCCCTGATCCACGCGAAAAGGCCCGCCACCTGGCCTCCACCCACGCCACCGAGTCATCCGTGGAAGCATCGTCCACCACCAGCAGCTCCCAGTCCGCCAGCGACTGCCCCTGAACCGAACGCACGCCTTCCACCACCCGATCCGCCGCGTTGTGCAGTGGCATCACCACAGAAACCCTCGGCGTGGACGAATCCGAACGGGTCACAAGCCCACCCTCGACCGGATCACACCCCATCACAGTGCTCCCCGTGGCTCTGCGGAATCGACACGCACCCACATCCCGGCAAACCAGCACTCACGAGCGCCCCCGTGCACGTCTGGTCCACACGCAGCAGTCCCGACATCTAAACAACCTCGCCAACCCTTTCCCAGCCCAGCACCCGCACATCCTTCCGCTGGTGCTCGCCCTCGCCCCCGTAAATCAGTGTCGGCGAACGGGCCATGTCACCGGCCAGCGCGATCCAGCGCTCCAGCCCGGTGAAGAAATCCCGGTTCAACGTCTGCCCGGACTTGATCTCCACCGGCACCAGGCCACCCGCCCACTCGATCAGCAGGTCGACCTCATTACCGTTGCTGTCCCGCCAGAAGTGGAAAAGCGGCGGCTCGCCGCGATTGAGAAAGGCCTTGCGCAACTCCGAAATCACGTACGTCTCGAACACCTGCCCGCGCAACGGATGCACCACCAGCTGTTCCGGCGTCTGAACCCCCAGCAACCAGCACAACAACCCGGTGTCGTGGAAATACAGCTTCGGCGACTTGATCAGCCGCTTGTTGAAATTCGCATGGTGCGGCCTCAGGAGAAACAGCACATAGCTGGCCTCCAGCACCGAGATCCACGCCTTGGCCGTGTTGTGGGTAATACCGCAATCGGTCGCAAGGGATGACAGGTTCAACACCTGACCACTGCGCCCGGCACACAGCCGCACAAAGCGCTGAAAGGCGTCCAGATCCTGCACCTGGAGCAATTGCCGCACATCCCGCTCCACGTACGCCGTCACATACGCCGGAAACCAGTGCCGTGGAGACACCGGCCGGTCATACAGTGCCGGGTAACCACCGGTAAACATCATCGCATCCAGAGCCGTTGGTGCCTGCCCGGCCTCCACCAACTCGGCATGACTCAAGGGCAGCAGCTCCACAAACGCCGAACGCCCGGCCAGCGACTGCGAAATCCCCGACATCAACCCGAACTGCTGCGACCCCGTGAGCAGAAACCGACCCATGCGACCATCGCCGTCCACGTGCGTCTGCAGATAGGAGAACAACTCCGGTGCCCGCTGAACCTCGTCCAGCACCGCCCCATCGGGGCACTGCGACAGAAACCCGCGCGGATCATCCAGCGCCAGCGCCCGCACATCCGGATCTTCCAGGGAACGATACGGGCGATCCGCCATCACCGAGCGTGCCAGCGTCGTCTTTCCGGACTGGCGCGGCCCCGTGATCGTGACGATGGGAAAGCCGCCCAATAGCTCCCGGACCAGCGTTTCGGCTATGCGCGTTATCATGCGCGTACGCTACCGCTCTTTATGCAGACTGTAAATTGAGATAACCATTTGCATCGATCAACGCGGAACGGGGCCGCCGCTCATACGCGTGACAAGCACTCGCCCCGGCATCCCTCAGCCCCCGTCATTGCGAGGGCCCAAAGGGCCCGTCGCAATCTCGATCCACACCCCATCCACGGCGTGCAACCACCCACGCTCGCCAACCCAACCCCGTGTAGGAGGCCAGCCCCCTGGCCGATAACCCACGCCAGCCAACCCCATCGGCCAGAGGGCTGGCCTCCTACAACGAATCCTGCTCCCTGTGGGAGCGGGCTCGCCCGCGAAGCCCCCGCCAAAATGGCCCCCGAACATAATCATCCCAATATCGGGGTTTGACGGGCAGGACCAAGGCACAACGTACCGGAGCGGCACTCCAGCCGATTCCGATACCGCGTGGCACGCGCCGCCAGCGCCTTCATCAGACGGCCCATCGACGCGACCTCCTCGCCCGGCCCCAGCAACAGGTGAACATGGTTGGTCATCAGGCAGTACGCATACACCCGAATCTCCAGCGCACTACTTAGCTCCCGCAGATCCTCCAGGTACCGCTCATGATCCTCGGGCCCGGCAAACACCACCTGCCGGTTATGTCCCCGCTTCACCACATGGTGCGGCATATGCGGCAATACCACTCGCACCATCCTTGGCATGCCTTCCCTCGCTGGTCATTCCTCTCGACCGCCACATCCGTGCATCGGAAAATAAATCTGTCCCGGTTTTAGCCACTACCGCAACAGCCGACGGTAAAGCGTCAGTAGCTTCTCCGCCTCCGGCGCCCAGCTGTACTCGCGTTCCACTGCCTCACGCCCGCGCCGACCCATGGCCTCGGCCTCTTCCGGGTGGGCCAGCAGCCACTCCATAGCCGCGGCGATCACGGCCGGGTCCTGCGGATCGACCAACAGACCGCATCCAGCGCCGTCCACGATCTCCCGCCACAGCGGGAAGTCGGACGCGATAATCGGCAGCCCAGCAGCCATGTATTCGAACATCTTGTTTGGCTGAGCATCCAGATGGTTCGGGGCCGGATGAAACAACACCAGCCCTGCCCGCACGTTCCCCAGGATCGCAGCCACCTCCGGGCGCGAGGCCCAGCCATGAAACACCACCCGCTGCCAGCCCGGTAGCGCGGCGAGTTCGTCGCCGTGGGTGGCGGGCGAGAACCCGCCGGCCAGTTGCAACCGACAGGCGGACTGACCTACACGGCCCGTGGCCTCCACCATATCCCGCGACCCGCGTATGCCCGTGATCCCACCGACATAGGCGAAGTGCGGCGGGCGCTGCTCGTACGGCACCGGGTCCGGCGCCACCAGCTCGGCCAGGATGGGGAAGTTCTGCACTGTAATGGTCTTGTGATCCGGGAAACGCCGCGCGATGGTCGGCGTGGCGGCAACGACACCGTCGAACACCCGCCCCGCCAGCCACTCGAACGCTTCCGCCGCCCAGGCCACCGGCCGCCGCAACCACGCCGAAATCCAGTGCTTGCCCAGGATCTGCCGGGGCACGTCCTCATGCACGTCGTACACCACCTTGATGCCCGACAGCTTCAGCGCCAGCCCCACCGGGATCAGCTCCGGATCATGAAAATGCGCCACCCGCGGCCGCACAGTACGCACCGCGCGGTACATCCGCCAAGCCCCCAACACCATCCGTCGACCACGCCCCCCTAGGGTCAACCCTGTATCCACCACCTCAACGATCGCAGCTTCATCACATTCGGACCCCTTCCCATCCTGAACATACAGGCCGACGTCCCCGTCAAGGTATTCGGCAAGCGAAGACACTTCCTTCACCCGGATGCGCGTATCACCCCGTGGGTGCACGGTCGTGAAGTGGATGATCTGTGTCATCGCCCGCCACCGTCATCTATGAGCACATCACTGTGCACCGCCGTCAACATCTTTGATTCCCTTTCCCCAAAGAGTCTGCATACTCGTTCCTTAAAGCCCTGACGCAGCGCGGCACCCTTGGTTTTCGTTAAATTAGATGCCAGGTCGCGCCTGGTCATATAAACGTTTTCGAAAACAATCGGGTCGTTCATGCTGCCAGGCCTTGAGGGTTTCCACCGGCGTCCGATGCCCCAGCGCCTTCTGGCCGATGTGATGGTTGTACAGCCGCTGGTAGTGCCGCAGCGCCTCGTCCAGGTGCTGGCCAGAGTTGAAGTGCCGCGTCCGCAGCAGGTCGGCGATGCGCCCGTTGAAGCGTTCGACCATGCCGTTGGTCTGGGGCCGCTTGGGCCGGATCAGGCGATGCTCGATCCCGTGTTCGGCGCACAGCCGGTCGAAGGGGTGATGCCCCGTGGGCTCGCGCTCGCCAGTCGCGGCAAAGCGGTCCGTGAACTCCTTGCCGTTGTCGGTGACGAGGTGGGTGAGTTGGAACGGCGCTTTCTCGAGAAGCTTCTTCAGAAAGCCGCGCGCGGCTTCGGCGCTCTTGGTGCGCCGCACATCCAGGTACACCCAGCGGCTGGCCCGGTCGATGGCGACGAACAGGTAGCCCCTCGAGGCCTGGTCCGCCATCTGCGGCAGGTACTTCACGTCGACATGCACAAAGCCCGGCACGTAGTCCTTGAATGGCTTGTGCGCCGGTTCCTCGGGTTCCCCGTCGCGTTCCCGCTGCAGGGCCCGCACGTCAGCCACGCCGTGCCGGCGCAGGCAGCGCGCCAGCGCCGCCCGGCTGAGATCCGGGTTCAGGAACTCGCGCGCCACGATCAGCAGGTCATCCAGCGACAGCAGGGCCACTTCCCGCACCTGGATCACGATCGCCTCCTGCTCCGGCGTCAGGGTCGTGTGCAGCCGTTTGGGGCAGTGCGACCGGTCTTCCACGTCCCGGCGGTAGCGCCACTTGCGCACGGTCATGCGGGTAATGCCGTAGCGCCGGGCCAGCTCGGGATCGCTCACGCCCGGCGGCGCTTCCTGCAGCTCCCGCCGAATCTGGGGTGTGGTCCGCGCGTTCGAATGGATCGTGCTCGCCATGCTATCCGTCTTGCGTGGGGTCGTCGCACACGCTACTCAGCCACTCCCGGGCACGAAACAGGGGCGCCTTCTCGTGCGGTATAGAATCATCCGTTACCCAACACCTAAGCCCCTTGCAACAAGTGCTCAACGATCCGTTCCGCGGCCTTTCCACCCCCGTACAATTCGCCGTCGTCCTTGACAGGACGTGCCAGATGCCGCGAAGCCGCCTGCTCGATACGACTAGCGTCGGCACCAACCAGCTCATTCGCGCCAATCTCGACGAGTTCCACCCACTCGGTCTGATCCCGCATAGTCACGCACGCCTTGCCGAAGAAAAACGCTTCCTTCTGTACACCGCCACTGTCGGTCATCACTAAATCGCAGTGATCCAGCAGCCAGATCATCTCAAAGTAACCGACCGGGTCAATCGTGTGGGTCAGCAACTCCAGGCCCTGTCGGGTGATCGCAGCACGAGTCCGTGGGTGCAGGGGCAAAAGAACCGGAGCCACGTCACGGTGAACGGCATTTAAGGCCTTGACGATTGCCGCGAGGCGTGTCGGATCATCCGTGTTTTCGGCCCGGTGCAATGTAACCAGAATGAACGGATTCGCCAGACGGCCTTCTTCCTTACCTCCTTCCACCTGATCCTGCCTGCGCAACAACACCTCCGGTAGATCGGAGGGACGCATGGCTCGTTGCGCGAAGAACAAGGCGGCATCCTGCATGACATCACCAACCTTGAGAACATGAGCCCACTTGTCACCGAAGCCTTCTCTTTCAAGGTTGTGCACCGCCGAGCCAGTGGGACAGAACAGGAAATCACTGATTTGATCGGTGAGAATGCGATTGATCTCCTCGGGCATACGCATGTTGAAACTACGCAAGCCCGCTTCGACATGAGCGACCGGAACATGAAGCTTCGCCGCAGCCAAGGCTCCGGCTAGCGTTGAGTTCGTATCACCATAAACCAACACCCGGTCGGGCTTCTCCGAAAGTATCACCGCCTCGATCTGCTCGAGCATCCGGCCAGTCATCGCCCCGTGCGACCCTCCGTGAATGTCGAGTTGCACATCAGGGCGTGGAATCCCGAGCTGATCAAAAAAAACGTCGGACATGTTGGCGTCGAAGTGTTGACCCGTGTGAAGGAGAATTTCGTGAACCCCCTCCCGTGCCTGGATAGCTTTTGAAACAACACTCGCCTTGATGAACTGTGGCCGAGCACCAATAATCGTCAGAATCTTCATATAATGGTTAGAGCCCTTTTTATACGAAGCATCAATGAATGCCCCGAACTATTTCCTCTTTTTCGCCGATGCGAAGCGCTTGATTCCGTTTGCCAGCGCTTTGCAAATGCTCGCAAAAATACCGTTCAAAAACGACACGATCGCCAACACGAGTAGAATTTTCGCGTATTCACCAAGGCCGCCGACCACCAGGTTACCCGCAATGCTCAGGAAAAGTATCAGCCGAATCCACATTCATAAGGGCAGGGCCAACCCGCCCTTTATCTCGGCAAACGTCCTTTACCCCGGGATGCGTTTCACTCTCCTAAGCTACTACTGGTAGGCTTCAAGCAGAGCGGGTTCGAATTTCGACCAAGACATCTCCGACGAAAACCTTTCGCAGTTCTTCCTCCACCTGGCAAGGTCGTCCTCGTTGATATTTTCCAAGGCCGACAACACATCGGACGCCGAGAAATCTCTCGGGAGCAGAGTACCGATATCCCATGCCCGGATCATCTTGCCCATCTCAATGAGGTCGGTGGCCAAGATCGGCACCCCGGCGTTCGGGTACTCCCAAAGCTTGTTCGGCGTGCAATACAGATGGTTCAAGCTCGTGTTTTCGTACGGAATAACACCGAGTGTCGCCCCTGAAGTCCAGGCCACAAGGTTATCTTGAGAGACAGGGGGGAGAAGCTCGACCGCAGACCGACCTTGCTCCCGCCCCTGATTCAACTTAGAAGAAACGTGAGAAATCATATCTTCTAGCTTCCCCCAACCCATAAAAACGATCGTCCAATACGGGGGAAGGTCTGATGCAGCTTCTAACAGAACCTCAATCCCACGCCCCGGCGAAAATCCGCCCTGAAACAATAAGACTTTTTGTGAACCTTCCAAACCAAGCGTTTTCTTGATTTTATTTTCGGAGCATGAATCTGACGAATATCCACCTTTACGTGAGCCATCATAATTCAGCATTGTTGCATTCATAACGACCGACGCCGAGGGCAAGCGTGGAAATTTTTGGGCGTAGATCTCCTTAAGGAAACGCTGATCAATGGGCCTGCATCCGGCTCCGTGCCCCGCCGAAGCGTTTTTGGAAGGGCACTGGGGCCATTACGGCCGGCCTGGGCCCCTGTAACCGCCGTTTTTGGCGGTTACAGGGGCGATTTCCGGTCCTGCGGACACACTACCCCTGCGGCAGCAGCCCCCATTGTCGCGCACGGTACAGGTTCGCCAGGGCGAACAGGCTGTGCAGCTGCGCGGTGTTCTTCTTGAGGCCGCGGTAGCGCACCTTGCGATATCCGAACAGGTTCTTCACCACATGGAACGGATGCTCCACGATCGAACGCAACTGAGCCTTGTGCCGTTCAGCGGCGCGCACCTGATCG
>NZ_KB822968.1:0-121610 GCF_000364985.1 Thioalkalivibrio sp. HL-Eb18 | reverse complement strand
CCAGCTACCAGACCCAACGTATCGGAAAGCCGCGTAAGGCCGAGGAAAACAGCAGGGATGGAGACCGAAAATAAATCTGTCCCCGTTTCCGTCCGTCCCCGTTTCCGTCCGAGACCGAAAATAAATCTGTCCCCGTTTCCGGTCCCCGTTTCCGTCCGAGACCGAAAATAAATCTGTCCCCGTTTCCGGTCCCCGTTTCCGGTTTCCCCGTTTCCGTCCCCTGTCGATTTGAAGGTCCTACCAGCAATCGTCTGTTGGTGTGCGGGCGCCTTGGTGATTGACGGTCATGCTGCTGCAGGTGCCAGTCTGGACCCGTCCTTCTTGACCGCTCGCGGTAATCAAGAAAGAACTGTTGTCCGCAGAGGTAACGGCCAGCGAGTAATAGCCTTCCGGGGATTCGTTCGCGATCGTGCAGTTGGCATAAGTCATCTCAGACGTAAAGCATCGCTCCATCCGCTGCGCGGCCCCTAGGAGTGCGGAGGTCCCATCGGAAATCTGTGCGCGTTCGACGTAGCGGCCGTAGGCCGGAAAGGCGATTGCAGCGAGAATCCCGATGATGGCAACGACGATCATGAGTTCGATCAGCGTGAAGCCGACGTGCTTTTGTCGACGCGTCATTTTTCCTGTCTCCTCTGCCGGGGGCTGTGAAGCCCCAGCCCTTGGTGTTCGAAAGCACCCTCGGGTGCCGCATGCGCCGGAACTAAATGCCCTTCCTGCCAGGTTGGTTCCGTCATCCGGCGTGCTTGTTTGTTGTGACTAGCGGATTTGAATCCACGAGCGGGGCCGCTGGCCGGCAGTTCCGGGACCACCAATTTCGTCCAGTGAGTCTCCACCCAGGACGTCAGTGCCACCGATCACTCGGGTGATGCCCCCATCCGGGCTGCGAACGATGGTGGGGGTACCGATAATGCCGCGGCCGGGGTCCACTGCGCTGACCGGCACTTGCTCGCCATTGATCGTGATGGTTTCGCTTTCGTCAAACAGGCCGTCACGGTTGAGATCGAACACCGGATCGTTCGGTCGGCTACCCGTGGCCGCATCGAGGGCTACGATCGACGACGTACCTCCACCGGCGCAGGGGTCATCGGACGGGGTCAGGGTTACGAATTCCACGCGTCCTCCGATGATCTGGGCGCGCTCGACCACGCGCTCGCCCCGGGGATCGGGATAGTCGAGGTCGATGTACCACCCGTCATGAACGTCGGCGTCGAAATTGTCACCAGCGGTGGTCGCGCGAACGGAAAACTCGCCTATCGTCCCCGAACCGATGAATTCGTGGCGCAAGAGGTTGTTCCGGCTGACTGGGGTGGAGACGCCGTCGTAGTCGCGGATACCATAAAAGCTTTGCACCGGCGCGGGGTTTGGCACCTGGTTGTCGGCGTTTTCCAGGTACTTTCCGGTGCCGAAGAGCACGATCGAGCCGCCATTGGGGTGGCTGCCCACTGTGGGACGTGCTGTGATCGGCTGCGTTTCGCCATTCGGCCCCATGGCCTGAAAATGTAGGTCGGCATCCCACTGATTGGTGGTGTTTTCGTTGCTGATATCAAACTTCCACAGGTTGCCCTGCAAGTCACCCGCGAAACCGTCCTGAATTACCCCGGACGCGTTGGCGCGGAAAGTCGCTTCGGACAGTCCATTGCCGCCGGTGGCGCCGGTTTCGACCTCGGTCATGGCTCCCGATGCCAGGTTGGCGATCATCAGCACGGCCTCGTCGTCATTGCTGCCATAGCCGTTGGCAAAGAGTACCGACCATTGACCATTGGCCGTACGGGCAACTGTTGGCGCACCAAACGTATAGCCGAGTGCGTCCAGATCATCTCCAGTGAGTTCCCACAGGATGTTATCGGCCGAGAAGTCGGTTGGGTCCGTGACATCCAGGGCGTAGATCCCGCGGGCGCCAGCGCCCAGCGTACCAATCAGAACGGTGCGCCAATCGCCCCCAATCTGGGCATGGGCGATCGTTTGCTGGCCATCCACAAAGAATCGATGGCTGTAGTCCGGATCGGCCAGATCCGGGAGCTTGTCGAAGATTGCGTTCGGGACGTAGGCGAACAACTCTTCGCCGGTTTGCGCGTCGAAGGCATGCAGCATGCCGGCGTTTCCGCCCACGTAGACCACTTCAGGCACATCCTGATTATCGGCACGGAACTGTGAGTAGCCAGACAGCTGCGAATAGCCGAAATTAAGGGCCGGCCCCTGGAAGGCGGGGTTGGAATTGACGAAGTCGCCCAGGGGGGTCGAGCGGTTGCGCAGGTCCCCGCCGTTCTGGATTTCGTTGCTCTGGTCCCCGCGCAGATAGGCCAGCAGATCCGGATCGTCGTTCAGAAGGCCCTTCTGTGTGTCACTTAGCCCTTGGTCACCACCCACGCTCTCCCAGGTGAAGCGGATGCCCTCATTGCCATCGTGCGAGAAGATGTTTCGCTGGGCGGCGCTTGGCAGCATGCTTGCAGCGCTCCATTGCTGGGTAAAGGTGCCCTGGCCGAATATGAAGTCGAAGGCTGTAACGTCACCCGACCAGTCATTCGAGTTGAATGATGCTTGGAAAAGGAGGTTGGTGCCGTCCGGCTGGAAGCTGGTCGAGGCAGCGGCGACCGACGAAGCACTCCCGGTGGCCTGCGCGATGATCGTCTCGAAGATTTGCGTCATTGCGGCGTCAAGACTCGCCTCGTCTGTTGCATCGTATGCGCTGCCAGTCCCGCCTGCCTCGGCAAGAATATCCAATGGATCTTCGGGGATTCCGGGGATGTCGGAGACGCCCGGCGGTAGACCGAAGCCGACAACGTGAACTTCAACCCCGGTATCGTTGTAGAAGGCGGCGATGGACGCGGCTGCGTCTTCGAGTGCTTGTGGCAAGTCGTCACCCAGGCCCGTTCCATCGGCAGCAACGGACGGCATCCCGTCGGTGACCCAAATTGCCGCATTGATATCGCAGCTTCTTGGGATCTGCTGCGCATTATTGCGCCCTTGGTTATTACCGAAGTTGGGACCAGAAACTCCGGTCATGTTGCCCCTTTCCTCCGGGTGGGCGAAATCCAGGAAATAGTCCCGCGCCGTTTGCATAGTGCCTTCGAGTGGCGTCAATCCGGCGTTGATCAGGGGCCAGTCGGGGTCGACCAGCACATTGCCATCCCCAATGTCCCAGTCGTGGCGCTGGGGCTGCAGTTTGCTCACCACTGCGTCCCAGTGATCCTGGTCGACGTTCCCATCGGCGTCAAAGCCGCCGATGGGAACATGAAGAAAGCCGAGTCCCGGGGATGTGTTGGTGCGCCATTCACTCTGGCCCGTGGGGGCGTACGAAATCCGTTCTCCCCAATCTGCTTCTTCCGGCAACCCACGGTTCCGCATGCTGTCCGTGATCGTTATCCGCCAAAAACTGGACACTTGGTCGTTGTACCTCTTTTGGCTGTCTGGGTCCGTATGTGAACCGGTCTGTCCAGGAAGCCTGGCTGTTTCGAATTGACGAAACGGGAATGTAAACCCCCCCGAAGTGGTCTGGTCGTTCGGAAAGTCATGGAAGAAACTGGTGAAGTCATCCCGGTCCGGATCAAGCGGCCAATCGCCACTGCTGTCCCGTATGTAACCGGGGATTGCGAAATTATAGAAAATGTACCAGCCGTCAAGCTGCGGATGCGGTTCACGAAACCGTTTGGTATCGGATCGAAGGTCACCGGTGAAATCGGCGTCGTAGAAGGGCGGATTCGGGTTGTTGGCGTAGCGAACATCGCCCGCACGGTGGGCGAGCCTCCAAAGGACCGTTTCATTGGGGGTCGTGGATTCGAATACGTTGTCACGCACATGCCCCGCCGGGTTTTGCTGATATGACAGCAAGCCCAGGTTGACCTGGCCCCGATAGGAATTAACCAATTGCATCCCAACCTGCTTGACGATGCTGCCTTTGCTGTCCGGGTGCGCGGCCCCGGATACGCAGTTGTCTGCGTCCACGTCGTCCCCCGGGATACAGCTTGGGTTGTTCCAATCGGCAGCTACGCGTCCGTCCAGGCCTTCCTGCATGCTTTCGGACGTGTCCGGGATAAACAGGATGTTCGGCGGGAGCGCGGAGTCCTGCAGGAACAGCGGGGTGTTGGCCAGGTTGATGCCATGCGCCGTGCCCGAGAAGCTCATCATGGCCGCCGCGACCGCAATGGCGACCTTGCGGCGCGACAGGCGCGGCGTGGGGGGCGGATTTTTGCTTGAGCGGTGTGTGGCCATGGTGTTGTTCTCTTGTGGCAAGTTGATTCGCGTGGAGCGCTGAATCAGTTCGAGCGAACGACTGCTTGGAGGATCACGATCGCATCCTCCGTACCCCCGACACCCTTGGAGGTGATCCTGAATGCTTGTCCGAAGGTCTGGGCGCCGAAATCTTCGGGGCACACCTGGCCCGGCGGACAAGACGGACCTGATATATCGAGACGCTCGATGAAGTAGGCAAAGCTGCGCGTTGCGCTCACGTCGAGTTCTTCGTCCCATTTTTCGGCGCTGGCGGGCGGGAAATCGACCGGGTCTTGGGCATCGTTCAGGTTTCGCGCGCCATCTCGAAGGCCGCTTTCGGCCTGCTGAAAGGCGATGTTGCGGTCGTGCATGTTGCCCGCCATGCGCTCCTGGAGGACGGTGTTCTGCATGCCGGCAACAGCCAGAATGGTGATCACCAGAAGCAGGATCAGCGCCACGATCAGGGCGGAGCCCGTCTGCCGGGTGCAATCAGGATTCCGGTGGGGGAAAAAGGAAGGGGCCATGGTCATTCCGTCCTTGCGACTCACTCGAGGAGGTTGCGTGCGGCAATGGTGGTGGTGAACGTCTGGTAAAGACGCCGGTCGGGAGCGTCGAACAGGGTGCCGCCGAAGTAGAGGTTGGAGCGCGCCTCCTCCACCACGTTGTCTTCCGAACCATTGTTGACCAGGAGGTGTACGCGAACGGCCGCTGCGTTTTCCCAGTCTCCGGTGGTCATATCACCGGGGGCTACGTAACGGTCCACGCGTGCGTCATCGCTGTCGTCGAGACCATACTCGATGCTCATGTCGTAGATGCCTTCAGCGACTTCCCGGGGGCTGTCATTCGAACTCAGCGGTGCCCAGCGATAAAGACTCCGTACACCTGGGGTCGACTGAGAGTCGGCGACAAAATACGTGACGTTGTTAAGCTCATGAACCGTAAGCTGTCCAAAGAACTCCGTGTAATTTCCGGCGGGCTGATTGATGTTTCCGGGGGGGTGCCCCGCAACCCCACCGGCACGGTTCAACACAGCCGCTTGTCCTGAGGGAACGTTCATGAATGTCTCGCAAACGTCACCGGATTGATCGGAGACGGTGACAATCTGGCCTTGTCGGATACCTGTTGTGTTCCCGGCACTAGCGAACTGGATGTTGGGTGCCCCGCCGTCCGCGATGAGGTCAAGGTCTTGTAAGGGGGCCGAGTACGCAATCCGTAGCTGGTCGCCGTAAACCGCACTGAAGCCACTAGGAGGGCCTGCACTCGGTTCGGGGAAGCCTGCACTAACCGTGTGCAGGTTGGGGTCGTACGCCGAGTGGCTTTGGTCTAGCAGGTTGATGGTGGTGTTTCCGATGCATCCGCCATGCCCCGCCTGTCGCGCATCGCGTGCAATGCGTTCGATCGCGAAGCGGCCCGACTCCTGAACGCGGGACATCGCCTCTTGAGTGCGGTAGGTTTGCTGGGTGCTGATGAAGATGCTGATTGTGCCCCCGATCAGGAGGAGCCCGATCAGCATGGCGACCATCAGCTCCACCAGCGTCAGGCCGCGGACTGCACTGGAAAGGGAGATTGTCAGGGCTCGGCGGGCGCTCATATCTCGGTCCTGGTCACAAATTCTTCGACTTCTTCGCTTTCGTCTTCCGCGAGGCGGTCGTTGTCCCACCGGATGCGGATTGTGAATTCATCTCCGCTACGGCTGATCTGGGCGCGGCCACTGGGGAGACCGCAGGCAAGGGCCACGCGCCACTCGGTGATGTCGCGTTCTGCCAGGCTGCCCGTGAGGCTTGGCAGGTCGGCAGCGTCGTTGGGGCATGTCACCGCGTCGTACTCGCCGACGTAGGCGTTGTTTAGAGCGTCCTGCCGGTTCGCCCGCATGCGGTCCGTGATGTCATACGCCAGATTGGTCGCTTGAGAGCGAAGTTGGGAGCCATGGTTGGCTTGAAGGGCATTCGCTTGCAGGGCAGCTACGCCGATCAGCCCGATGGAAAGTACGAGCAGTGCTACCAATACCTCGATCAAGGTGACGCCGATGGCTCGGCGCTTCGAGTGCTTTGGCGGGATCGGTCTGGCCATTGGAAGATCCTGGTTGGGTCGTCGGCGGTCTTGGCGTGTCAGCACGAGATGCGTTGCACGGACGAGCGGCCGCCGGGGCCGACGTAGATTTCGCGGGCGCGTTCGCCTCCGGCGCAGTCCTCGGGTTGAATGACGAAGGCGAATTCGGCGTCTTCGTCATCCGTGTCCATCCGCCCCCCGAGGGCATCGAATGCGAGGAAGTCATCGTCCCCGGAAGCGATGATCGTTACCCGCGCCGGGAGTTCGGTCCACTCGCGGAGCAGGTCGCCGCCACAGCCTTCGCTGCGGACGACCTGCCACCCATCCGCCCATCCGCCGCCCAGCGGACATACGGATACCGGCAAGCCTCTCCTGACGGCTTCGCTTCGCGCATAGTTGAAGGCGGTGGTTAGCTCGTTGGCTGCGGTTGTGACACGGTTGTTCTCGATAATGAATCGAAAGCTCGGCACGGCGATCGACGCCAAAATCGCAAGCACCGCGAGGGTGACCATCAGTTCGACGAGCGTGAATCCGTGGGGTCGGGTCATTGGGCATCAGCCGTTCGGGGTTTCCGTGACTCTAGTGATAAGCGCGCGGCGGCGGTCCTGCAAGGCCCGACCGGGTCAGTGGTCGAATCGCGGCCACGAGCGGTGTTCGCGGCCCTGGCGGCGCCGCGATAGTCGACGGGGATTCCGCCGGGTGGAGCCTGGGATCAGGTGCAGTCGGCGGTGGCGACGCGGGGGCGGCCGGCACTGCTGATGATGATGGCGCGGCCTTCGTCTCCTGTGGAGCAGATCGACACGGTGCCCATCAGGAGCGCACCCGACAGGCGTTCGGACTGGCCGAGGGCGTTGTAGGAGATGTTCTGGCTGACGGGCTGGTTGCCGGACACTGTGACATTCGCGCCGGTCCAGGCATTGCCCACGCGCAGGATGCGGTCCGGCCCGGTTGGCTGGTCGATTCGGCCTGGGTTGGCGAACAGGATCCAGCCAGCGTCCCAGCTTGTGTCGGTGCAGGTGGCGCCGTCGGCTGAGGTGCACAGCGTGACCAGGCTGCCACGGCGGATGGCCTCGCTGCGGGTCATGTGCAGGGTGGTCAGGAACTGGTTGGTTGTGGTGGTGAGGCGGGTCTGTTCGACGAGGTTGCCGAAGGCGGGTGCCCCGATACCGAGCAGGATCGAGGCCACCAGCAGGGTGACCATTAACTCCACCAACGTGAAGCCACGCGAGCAGGACATGTTCGACTCCTCCCTGAGTCCAAACAAGGGCTTGAGCGTAAAATGTCAGCTTGACGGGTGCAAGCGGCACTGCGCGCGGGCGAACCTCGGGCGTTGGCGCTTGCCTACAGGATGGCGGCAGCGGTGGCGAGTGGTTCAGGCTGCCGGCTGATGAGGGGGCGTAGTGCCCGGGTACGGGTGGGAGATTGCTTCGCTTCGCTCGCAATGACGGGTTTTGTTGGTGTGTGCGGGGCGTAGAAAGATCAGGAGGTTAGCAGGCTCATGGTGAAGGACGTGCAGCGGATGGATCAGGCGGATCTGCTGGATCTGCAGCAACAGGCGGCGCGTGCGGCAAGGCTGGATGTCGGTTTTCGGGACGAGGCGCGCTCCGGCGCGCCGACGCCGGAGCTGCAGGTCATTCCGGCAGGCGAGTTCGAGATGGGTTCGGACGCCTCGGAGTATGGCCATCAGCCGCACGAGGGGCCGCGCCGCTACGTGGTGCTGGAGCAGCCCTTCGCCCTGGGGCGCTACGCGATCACGCGCGAGGAGTGGGAGGCGTTTCAGGCGGCAGCCGGCTGGGAGCCCTGGGACTGGCTGGTGTGGCCGAGTACGCCGCGCATGCCGATCTTCAATATCAAGCCGGACAGCATCCAGCAGTACCTGGACTGGTTGAGCGAGGAGACGGGCAAGCGTTATCGCCTGCCGACCGAGGCGGAGTGGGAATACGCCTGCCGGGCGGGCACACGCACGCCGTTCGCGTTCGGCGAGGTAGTGGGATGTCGCGACGTGCACTTCAATTCGCTGTTCCCCTACGAGGAGCGACGCCAGCGCCGCAGGTGGTACATCCCGGCGTGTTTTCCGCTGTCCCGTCCGTTGGATGTCGGCAGCTTCCAGCCGAACCTGTGGGGTCTGTATGACATGCACGGCAATGTGCAGGAGTTCACTTCCACGCCATGGCATGACAGCCACGCGAACTGCCCCCGCGACGGTGTCTATCGCGCCGACCCGGACAACGAGTGGGTGGTCACCAAGGGCGGTTCCTGGTTCGATGCCGCCGTGAATACCCGCAGCGCCGCCCGGCGCCGCCGCAACATCGACGAGATGGATACCAACCTGGGCTTCCGCGTCCTGCGCGAACTGGAGGCGTAGGCCCCGGGCCGGCGGTGTCAGGGGCTTCGCGCGTAAGGCGCGTCCCCTGCGGGGAATGGTTCGGCGCTGCGGCGAGGCTTGGGTCTAGTGTAGGAGCCCAGCCCTCTGGGCGATGGGGCGTAGGCCGGGCCCGATCGGCCAGAGGGCTGGCCTCCTACAGTGGGGCACTGCCCTGTTCCGGTCGGAACAGGTGGATCTCCAGGCCCTCGATGTGCCGATAGTGCCGATCATTGGCCGTGACGAGTGGCAGACCCAGCTGTGTGGCCGACGCGGCGATCAGGGCATCCGCCATCTGCATGTTGTGGCTGAGGGCGTAGGTCTCGACAAGAAAGGTCGCCCTGTTCGAGATGGCTTCGCTTACCGGCTGGATACGGGCGTCCCAGTACTGCATGGCTTGGCGCAGCGCGCGGAATTCGGACTGGTCGCGCAGCCCCTGGACGAGTTCCATGTAGGTTACTGCGGACACTGTGAATCCCGGCGAGCTGTCGAGCCATTCGCTGGCTCGCTGATTCCCGCGCAGATTCCAGATCAGGACATCCGTGTCCAGTAGCATCAATCAAACTCCCTGGGCTGCCGGATCCGGCGGATGTGTTCGTCAACCGAGCCTTGCTGGTCCCGCCAGAGCCCGAACAGCGGGTTATGGTCGGCGCGCGTTTGCGGGGCCGAGGTGCTTCGGTATGGGACTAATCTGGCGCGCAAGTGGCCTCGATACGTGATCTCGATCTCCTCGCCCCGGTCCACGGCGGCGAGCAGTTCGCGGCTGTGCAGGCGCATGTCCTTGGTGGTGGCTTCCATGACGGCCTCCCGTAGTTACACTTTAAAGTGTAACTTGTGCGCGTTGGGAGTCAACAAGCTGGGTTGCTGGCCACGGTCATTTTGATGCGTTTCGCTGCGCTCAACCGCATCCTACGGGGGGCTTCCTGGGTGTAGGGTGCACTGAGCGAAGCGAGCTGCGCCATTGGTTTGCTGCTTACCGTTAAGCGTTATATCCTGTACCCATGATCAGAAGCTTTCGGTGTAGGGAAACCCGGGCGCTGTTCGAAACCGGAAGGAGTCGGCGTTGGTCCGGTATCAGAGCGATTGCGGAGCGCAAGTTGGTCCAGCTTCAAGCGGCGGAGACGCTGCAGGATTTGCGTTCGCCGCCGGGTAATCGGCTGGAGGTCCTGTCTGGAGATCGCGAGGGACAGCACAGCATTCGCATCAACGCCCAATGGCGTATCTGTTTCCGGTGGACGGACGAGGGTGCTGAGGACGTGGAGATCGTCGATTACCACTGAAGGGTTCCCGAAGGAGGTTAGAGCATGACTACAAACGGTATGCGGCCCATCCATCCAGGCGAAATCTTGCGCGAGGAGTTTCTTGCTCCGCTAGGGCTCAGTGTGAACGCGCTTGCCGGGGCGTTGCACGTGCCGACGACGCGCATGAATGACATTGTGCGCGAGCGCCGGGGCGTCTCTGCCGACACGGCCATGAGGCTGGCGCGTTATTTCGGTACTTCCGAGCGTTTCTGGCTGAACCTGCAGGTTGAATACGAACTGAGGCGCGCCCAGATCGAACTCGCTGACCGCGTGCGCAGCGAGATCGAACCTCGCGCTGCGTGACCACGATTGTGTTGGGTCGCTGAGCGCAGCGAGCCGCGCTGTTGGGCGCTGGGGTGGCTTACAGCCAGCGGGCGAGCCACAGGCGCAGGCGCAGTTCCAGAGGCGGGGCGTAGCCTTGCTTGCGGAAGACGATCTCGCCGTCGGGGTTGATGATGAAGGTGGCCGGGACGCCGCGCACGTTGTAGCGCGCGGCCAGGGCGCCGTCCGGGTCGTTGATCACGGCCAGTTCCCGCTCGCGCTCGTTCAAATGCTCCAGCACTTCTTCTTCCACGCCGGATTGCATGGCGACCGTCAGCACCGGGTGGCTTTGCGACAGGCGCACGATCTCGCCTTCTTCCAGGCGGCAGATCGGGCACCAGGTGGCCCAGAAGTGCAGCAGCATGGGTTCGTCCGCGTAGTCGGCGAGCGTTACCGGCGTACCATCCAGTAACTGGGCCTCGAACTCGGGTGCCGGGCCCTCGACCATGTCGCGCGCCATCCAGGCGCGTACGGCCAGGAAGATCACCAGCGCCAGGCCGATCTGAATACCCCAGGACAGCGCGCGGCGGCGTCCGGAGGGCTTCGGGCGTTTCGGCTTCTCGGGCTTGGTCTCGGTCAACGGATCATCTCGGCTTGTCCGGGGCGGGCGCGGGTGCCGCGTTTTTTCGGGCCCTTGCGTACGGCGATGCGCACCAGTTCGTCCTCGTCGTCCATCAGGCGTTCCCGCTGGGCCTCGGTCAGCAGCGGGTTACGCGCGACGAAGTAGCGCAGGTTGGGGTCGCGATCGTTCACGCAGGCCTCGACCTGGTCCGGGTTCAGGTCCGGGCGCTTGGCGCAGTTCAGGCGCACGGTCTGGTTGGGGTCGGCCAGGAGCAGCGCGACTTCCTCCGGGGTCAGGTCCATACGCCGGGAGAAGTAGGCCTTTACCTGCGCATGCTGGTCCCGCACCAGCAGGGGGCGCCAGCCGTCCTCGAGGTCCGCGGACAGGGCCAGGTCCATGCGCTCTTCGAACGTCATCGCCTTGTATTGTTGCTTCAGGTCGGTCATGGCGCATGCATTATAGGCGGGGCGGTTGGGATTCGTTGCGGCGACCCCAAAATGTGTAGGAACGACAGCGCCCTGAGCCCTGTCGTACTATTAGCTAACGATAATTTGCCCCTATGCCGGGGTAATGAGGACCCATGACCACACCGGTGGCCGAAAAACCGATCTTCCAAGTGCCTCGTACGGCTCACGTAACGGCGTCGCTGCACGCGTTGACCGATGCTCAGCGCGATGAGTTGGTGCGCCGTATCAAGCGGCTATTGATCGAGCGCAACGCAGTGCTGGTGGCCCATTACTACGTGGACGAATCCCTGCAGCGCCTGGCGGACGAGACCGGGGGCTGCGTGGCCGACTCGCTGGAGATGGCGCGCTTCGGCAAGGAACACCCGGCCGAGACGCTGGTGGTCGCCGGAGTGCGCTTCATGGGCGAGACAGCCAAGATCCTGAGCCCGGAGAAGCGCGTGCTGATGCCGACGCTGGAGGCCGAGTGTTCGCTGGATCTGGGCTGTCCGGCTGACGAGTTCGCGAAGTTCCGCGCCCAGTATCCGGATCACACGGTGGTCGTGTACTCCAACACCTCGGTGGACGTGAAGGCGCAGGCCGACTATGTCGTCACGTCCAGCATCGCCGTGCCGTTGGTCGAGCATTTGCGCGACCAGGGCAAGAAGGTGCTGTGGGCGCCGGACAAGCACCTGGGTGACTACATCCGCCGTACCACGGGCGCCGGCATGGTGCTGTGGGATGGCTCCTGTGTGGTGCACGACGAATTTCGATCCTGGGCGCTGGAGGAACTGCGCGATCGCCATCCGGGCGCAGCCGTGCTGGTGCATCCGGAATCGCCACGCGAGGTGATCCATCTGGCCGATGTGGTGGGTTCCACTAGCCAGTTGATCGCAGCGGTGAAGGATCGACCGGAGCAGGAATTCATCATTGCGACGGACAAGGGCATCTTTTACAAGATGCAGCAGGCGGCTCCGGACAAGACGTTGATCGAGGCCCCCACCGGCGGCCACAGCGCCACCTGTACCAGCTGCGCCCACTGCCCGTGGATGGCGATGAACGACCTGGTCTCGCTGGCCGAAACGCTGGAAGACACCGCCGAACCTGCGAAGAACGAGATCTTCGTCGACGAGGCTGCGCGCCAGAAGGCCCTGGTGGCCACGCAGCGCATGCTCGACTTCGCCGCCGAACACCGCAAGGCCACCGCCGGCGACGCCTAGGGGCTGCCCGCTATCGCGAGGCGCGCAGCGCCGAGGCGATCTTCGGGGGCGGCGCAAGCTGCGGGTTTCCGGATGGAGGTGGCCGCCGTTGGTGGCACCCCCTGTAGGAGGCCAGCCCTCTGGCCGATCGGGCACTTGTGCGCAGTGATGCCCTTGGGGCTAGCGGTCGTTCAGCCAGGCGGCCCACTGGGAGTGGGTGGAGACGTCCACGCCGTCGGCCTTCGCGGCCTTTTGCAGGTGAGTCTGCAGGTCATCCATCAGTTGCGAATCCATCAACTCCGGCGCCAGCGTAAGCTGCGCGTGCAGCGTGCTGTAGACGAGCTTGAGTTCATTCACCGGATAATGCGACCAGTCGAGGTGGGCCATGCCGTCCGTTCTCCGTTGTCATCCATTGCGCTATAGCCTGCCGCCGGTCGGTGGTGTCATTCAAAAGCACCTACCAGGGAAACACTGATTAATGTACACGCTCGTGCTCGAGTCGCTTTTGCGTGCGAACAAGGCGCGGTGACTGCCGTGCAGTCATTCTGCACAAGGGAACCGTAACGCCGTTCCCACGCAAAGGAGGCCGAGCCCCTTCGGGGTTGGTACCCCAGGTTCCCCGATCCTGCGTTGCTGCCCGCATCAGTCAAAAACGGGCCGGTAGAACCACTACCGGCTGCGCACCGCGCCTTGTCTCGGAAAACCTGGGGTGCCAACGCGAGTGTGTACATTAATCAGTGTTTCCCTTGGAGGCGGATATGTATAAGCGTCGTGCGCGGCTGCTGGCGGCCGCGGAACGCCCGGACGGGCGCGCCGCGCGCGTGGCGGAGCTGGCCGCGGCGGCCGAGTTCGAGGACTGGATAGAGGTGCGCCCGGCGCAGGCGATGGCCGAGGTGACGGACGCCGATCTGGCCTGGGCCGATCTGCTGGTGGCGCTGGATACGGCCGCGGCCCGCGCCATGCCGTCACAGCGCCCCGCGACCTGCCGGCCAAAGTACTGGCAGTTGCCCGGCGAGACCGGGGCAGATTTCGATCTGCAGACCCTGGAGGCGCTGCGCTGCATGGTCGGCGGTATGCGCATGTTGGCGCGCGTGGATGCTGACGACGACGCCTGACGGGTGCCCTGACCCCGCCATCCCGGCCGGAGCGTAGCGTAGAGCCGGGATCTCCTGCGGTTGGTGTTGTCCCAAGAGATCGCCGCGGCGCTGCGCGCCTCGCGATGACGGGTGCTATTAGGGGTGGTACGGGACGGGCGGCCGGGCGTGCAGCTGGGCCAGGTGGTCTTCGTAGAGGGTCCAGATGCGCGGGGCGATGGCGCCGCGCGAACCGGGGTAAGTCAGGCGGTCGGGGTTGAAGGTGGCCAGGCGCTCGATCTCGGTGCAGCGCAGCTCCTGGTCGACCACGTTGAAGATCAGGATCTGTGTGCCCTGGTCGGCGATCGGCAGCAGGGCCCCGATGATGCCGGTGTCATTGAGCCCGGGCTCGCCACGGGCATCGCCCATCTCGGCCGGTGGGCGTACCAGCGTGCCCAGCAACTCCTGGTAGGCCTGGCCGCAGGCAAAGCAGATCTCCGGCGCCCGCAGCCCCTGCACACGTTCGCAGGCCTGGCGCACGGTATTGTCCGGCAGTGCCATGCGCGCGGGCGAGATCGGGATGCGGTTGCTCTCGCCATTGGGCAGCAGGCGCGGGACGGCCTCCTGGCAGGAGGGGCAGCGCCAGGTGGCGACCCGCGGGCCGTCGATCACGTTGCTGGGCGGCATGCGGTGGCCATGGTTCAGGGTGTGCGTCCAGTATACGGCGGGCGCGGCGGGCGCGCGGGCCAGCCCGCTCCCGCTTGGTCGATTCGGTTGACCCGCTGCGGCAGGTGCGTCAGCCGTAGTAGCCCGGTTCGTTGCCCGGGCGCCACTTGATGTTGCAGCCAAGGCTCGGGTGCTGCGGTTCGGGGGCGGGCTGCCCGGCCAGCAGGGCATCGCTGGCGGCGCGCAGGTCACGCCCCGTCACCGGGCTGTCAGAGCCGGGGCGGGTCTCGTCGAACTGGCCGCGATAGAACAGCTTGCGGTCGGCATCGAACAGGTAAAGGTCCGGGGTGCAGGCCGCGTGGTAGGCCTTGGCCACGGACTGGTCCTCGTCCAGGCAATAGGGGAAGTTGTAGCCGAAGCGGCGGGCGTCATCCTTCATCTTGTCCGGGGCATCATCTGGCACGGCCTGGATGTCGTTGGAGTTGATCGCGATCACCGCGATGCCCTTGTTGGAGTACTCGCGGCCGTAGCGCGCGAACTCGTGGCGGATCAGTTGCACGAACGGGCAGTGATTGCAGATGAAGGCGATCATGTAGCCTTTTGCGTCGGGAAAGCTGTCGAGGCTGATGGTGTCGCCGGAGACGACGTCCGGCAGGGAGAAGTTCGGGGCCTCGGTGCCCAGTTCGATCATCTGCGAGGGGGTGCGGGCCATGGTTGCTCCGTTAAGCTTTGATTGGGGATTCGGGCGCCGATTATACGGATTGGGGCGGGGCGGATTAATCCGCATCGTCTGAAGGACAGCTTGAAACCATCCGGGCGCGGCACCAGTCTGGATAATACTTGAGTCATGGAGTCGGAAATATGGGCTGGGTCACGGGGACCGTGCAGGAGTGCAAACAGTGGACGGACCGCCTCTTCTCGCTGCGGGTAGAGGCGGATGTGGAGCCGTTCAAGGCCGGGCAGTTCAACCGGCTGCGCCTGGAGATTGACGGCGAGCCGGTCGCGCGCCCCTATTCCTATGTGAACGCACCGGACGAGACCCCGCTGGATTTCTACCTGATCACGGTCCCCGAGGGCCCCTTGTCGAACCGGCTGGTGCAGCTGGAGCCCGGGGACACGGTAGAACTAATGCCGCGCGCCACGGGGTTCTTCACGCTGGACGAGCTGCCCGACAGTCGCGACCTGTGGCTGTTGTCTACCGGCACCGCGCTGGGACCCTTCCTGTCGATGCTGAAGACCGACACCCCCTGGGAACGCTTCGAGAACATCCGGCTGATCCACGCCGTGCGCAAGGCGGACGAACTGACCTACCAGGATACGATCCGGCAGTTCCAGGAACGCGCCCCGAAACAGTTTCAATACATCCCGTTCGTCAGCCGCGAACCCTGCCCGGGCGGGCTCGAGGGTCGTGTCCCCGCAGCGATTGCCGAGGGGCGCCTGGAGCATCACGCCGGGCTCAAGATCGCGCCGGAGCACTCGCAGGTGATGCTGTGCGGCAACCCGGCCATGGTGAAGGACACGTCCGCCATCCTCCGCGAGCGAGGCCTGGAGAAGAACCGCCGCCGCAAGCCGGGACACATCACCACCGAGAATTACTGGTAGGCCCTGGGTCATGGTGTAGGAGGCCAGCCCTCTGGCCGATCGGACGCCGAGAAAACCCCATCGGCCAGAGGGCTGGCCTCCTTGTGTGTCGTCGCAGACGGTTCGCTACCATCTGTGGCACTGGGCTCGGGGCAACCCGTTGGCCTCCTGAGGCTTTGAGCCTGATTGGTAGATCGGTCCCCGAGTCCTTTTTCATCTCGAAGTTTGAACGGTATCCAAGCCCCCCGTGAGGGACGGGTGAGGCTGTACGGACAAGGCGAGAGGACGAGATGGCTCATATTGGCATTGATGTCAGCAAGAACAAGCTCGATTGCATGTGGGTCCGGGACCTGGAGGCGGGCAAGGTCAAGCCCAAGGTGTTCCCGAACCGCCGGGACCAGTACCCGGAGCTGCTCCACTGGCTCGAGCGCAACACGGGTGAGTCGCCCGAGGCACTCCATGTGTATCTGGAGGCCACCAGCATCTACCACGAACCCCTGGCGTACTGGCTGCATGAGCAAGGCGTACGGGTCCATGTGCTGAACCCGGCCCAGGTGCGCTTCCACGCCCAGGGCATGGGGGTGCGCAACAAGACGGACCGCAAAGACAGCATGATGCTGGCGCGCTACGGCATCGAACGCGCGCCCGCGCCGTGGCAGCCGGAACCCCCGGAGGTGCGGGAACTCAAGCGTCTTCTGGGACGGCTAGAGGCGCTGGAGCAGGACATCCGGCGCGAGGAGAACCGGCTGGAGAAGGCGCAGTTCAGTGAGGATGCGCTGGCCCAGGAGTCGATCGGCAACGTGCTGGAGGCCCTGCGCGAGGAACACCGGAGGCTGCAGCGGCAGATCGACGACCACTTCGACGCCCATGACCACCTGAAGCGGGACCGGGCCCTGCTGGAGAGCATCCCCGGCATCGGCCGGGTGTTATCAGCCTCGATGACCGCGACGTTGCGCAGCCGGGCGTTCCGCAGTGCCCGCCAGGCGGCGGCGTTCCACGGACTGGTGCCGGTCCAGCAGGAGTCGGGTACCTCCATCCAGCGGCGCCCGCGGCTGGCCAAGGCGGGCTCCAGTCGGCTACGGCGCAAACTCTACATGGCGGCGGTCACGGCCGCGCACCACAATGCCGACGTTCGGGCGCAGTACCAGCGGCTGTTGCGGCGCGGCAAGGCGAAGATGGCCGCGATCGGCGCCGCAATGCGCAAGTTGCTCCATATCGCCTTCGGTGTGCTGAAGTCGCAGCAGCCGTACCAGCCTCGCTGCAGCACCGGTTGAACCCAGTGACGGAGACACGGTATCTACAAATCGTGGCGTGCGCTGGGGCTAATCGAGCAGGTTGGCGGCCCAGGCGTGGATCAGTCCGGCGACATAGCGGGTGTGTTCCGGGCGCGAGAGCAGGTGGTCGGTCTGGTGCAGTGCGACGAAGCTCTTGGGGTGGTGGGCCTGCTGGAAAATCTTGCGGGCGTGATCGACGCTGACCACCGTATCGCCGGGTGCGTGCAGGAGCAGCAGCGGCTGCGACATGCGTTCCAGCGCGCTGTCCAGTGTCGGTGCTTCGATCGAATCCAGGAATGCCCGTCCGATCTCGACCGGGCGGCCGCCGATATTCACGCGCGCGAAGCCTTCGCGCTGGATGGTATCGGCGATGTCGCCGAACAGGTGCGCGACATGCCCGGGCCGGCTCGGCGCGGCGATGGTGACAATACCGGTCAGCTCCTCGCGCTGGCTGCCGACATGGATGGCCATGGCCCCGCCGAAGCTGTGGCCGATCAGCAGGTCGGTGGGCTCGCCGGTCGCCTGTTTCAATGCGTCCAGGGCCGCGTTCAGGTCCTCGCAATAGGTGTCCAGCGTGCTGTCGCGAAAGCGGCCCTCGGAGTCGCCCAGGCCGGCGAAGTCGAAGCGCAGCGTGGCGATGCCTTCCTCCGCCAGGGCACGCGCCAGGCGTACGGTCGCGGGGAAGTCCTTGGAGCAGGCGAAGCAGTGTGCAATGCAGGCCTGGCCCAGCAGTGGGCCGTCATGCGGTTCGACCAGGACGCCGTTCAGTCGGATGCCGCGTGGGGTGTCGATAGGCAGGCTGGTGTTGCGGATGGCCATGGGTTCGGGATGGTTCGGGCGGGGTGGGTCTGCGATGATACGCGAGCTGGAAGTATCTCGTGATCGCACAGACAATTAAGGAAACACTGACTAATCTACACGCTCGCGTTGGTACCCCAGGTTTTCCGAGACAAGGCGCGGTGCGCAGTCGGTAGTGGTTCTACCGGCAAGGGCCGCAACGCCGGATCGGGGAACCTGGGGTGCCAACCCCACAAGCCATTGAAAGCAGGGGCTCGGCCGCTTTTGCGCGGGAACGGCGTTGCGGCTCCTTTGTGCAGAATGACTGCACGGCAGTCGCCGCGCCTTGTTCGCACGCAAAAGCGACTCGAGCGCGAGCGCGTACATTAATCAGTGTTTCCTTAAGGAGGGGCTGTTGGAGACGGAGAGTCAGATTCGTGCACGACTGGCGGAGCTTGAGTCCGAGCATCGGGCGCTGGATTCCGCGATCGCGGTGATGCACGAGCAGCCTGCACCGGATGCCTTCGCGATTCAGCGGCTGAAAAAGCGCAAGCTGCAGCTGAAAGACGCCATCCAGCGGCTGCGCAGTCGCCTGATCCCCGACCTGAATGCCTGAGACGAACCGAAGCACCCAAAAGAAAACGGCGCCCGCAGGCGCCGTCTCTGTCCATCGTTCACAGCTGTAACGGCTGTGAACGAGTCTAGCCCCAAATATCGTGGGTGATCCCGGCGTACCAGGCGCGGGTGTATTCGGCCTCGCGACGACGGAAGCTTGAGGTCTCGCCCGAGGGGCTCACACCGCCAGAGCCTTCGACGCCCGCCTGGGCACCATCCTGGTACTTGTACACGGCCGCCACGCTGATCCCGTGCTCCGGGGTGATCAGGCTGTAGCAGGTGTTGGCCGAGGAGGGATCGAGCGGCTCCTGGTCCATCAACTCGCGCACAATCGCCGCGGCGACGATCTTGCCCTGATTGTTGGCCGAGTGACCGGACTTCGGCATGGCGCCCGCCACGCTGGCATCCCCCAGTACGTAGATGTTGTCGTCCATCTCCGACTTGAAGGTGCGCTGGTCGACCGGGACCCATCCTTCGTCGTTGGTCAGGCCGACATCGTGGGCGATCTGGCCGGCCCGCTGCGCCGGGATGAAGTTCATCACATCTGCGCGGACGCGCTCGAAGCCGCTGTCGGAGCGGGCGGTCATTCCGCCGACGTCGATCTCCTCGACCAGGCCACCGTCGGAGGCGCCGCGCCACTCGATCATGTCGCCGTAGTGCATCGCCCAGCCTTCCTCGAACAGGCCCTGCTTGGAGAAGTTGTCCTTGGAGTCGAGCACGATGATCTTGGAGCGTGGCTTGTGCTCCTTCAGGTAATGCGCGATCAGCGAGACGCGCTCGTACGGCCCCGGCGGGCAGCGGAACGGGTTCGGCGGGGCGACCATGACGAACACGCCGCCGTTCGGCATCTCCAGCAGCTGCGAGCGCAGCAGTTCGGTTTGCGAGCCGGCCTTCCACGCGTGCGGGATCGTCTCCGCGTCGGCCTCTTCGATGCCGGGCATGTCGTCGTAGCGGAAGTCGATGCCCGGAGACATGACCAGCTTGTCGTACTGCAGGCTGCCGCCGCTTTCGAGGCGCACGGTACGGCTGTCGGCATCCACACCAACGACCTTGTCTTCGATCACGTCGATACCGTCGCGGTCGCGCAGGTTCTGGTAACCGTGAGTGATGGCATCCATGCTTTCGAAACCGCCGATCACCCAGTTACTGCCGTAGCAGGTGACGTAGGTGGCGTTGGGTTCGATCAGTGTGACCATCATGTCCGGCGAGAACTGCTTGAGGTAGCGCGCCGCGGTGGCACCGCCGGAGCCGCCCCCGACCACGACCACATGGGCCTTGGCGCCGTTACGGGCGGCACGCGGGGCGCAGCCAATACCGGTCAGCGCAGCCGCGCTGGTGATCCCGAAGGCCTTCAGGAAGTGGCGTCGAGTAAAATTGTGCATTGTGGTTATCCCCCGTGATCAGAAGCGCGAGAAGTAGACCGACATCGCTTCGATCTCTTCGTCCGTGTAGCCCTTGGCGTGACGATCCATGATGGTCGCGTCACGGTCCCCATCGCGGAATGCGCGCATCTGGCTGCGGATGACATCCGCAGAGATGCGGCCCAGATCCGGGACGCCCTTCTCGGCGCCCGCCGCGTTGTGGCAGGCCTTGCAGGAAGCGGCCATCAGCTGGCCACGGGTGATTTCGTCATTGTCGGCGATTGCCTGGGATGCAGTACCGGCCATCGCCAGCGAGGCCACCAGCCCCGCCACGAACAAACGTGATTGCTTCATGTGAACGGACTCCTCCGTCTAGAAGTGGCTTTTTTATATGGCGACAGCTATCTCGGTACTGCCTTGCTTCTGCTGCCCGGTGCGGTTGCCGGGCCGGTATGCACTTCCGGGTGTGTTCGCCCGGAGTTGCGCCTGATCGTGTGATGGAACGATCATTGAACTGGGATATAGCACAACGTATCCATCTTTTCGATGCATTGAGAAGGCATCTGCAGCAGGAGAAAGGCCATGACAGGGGAACGTCGGCGCCATCCGCGCATCCCGATGACCGTCGAGGTGGTGGCGGAATGCAGTGACGGGAGCCAGGTACGGCTTACCACGAACGATATCTCCGGTGGTGGGGCCTTCCTGGCCTGGGAGGATCGCGACCAGTCCGGAATTGATGTCCTGAAGGGCTTGGGTCCGGGCGATCAGTTCATGCTGCAGGTGTTCGGCCTGCTCGGGGACGGCGGCGAACCGCCGCGGGTGCAGGCGCAGGTGGTGCGGGTGATGGAAGACGGGGTTGCCGTACAGTTCGATTCTGCCGCGCTGGGGGCGTGATTCGGCCCTGGTCGGGCCTGGGGCAGCGTTTCCTTAACGGTCGGCCGCCTGCATCTGCTCCAGCCCGGCCTCCCATTCGTCCGCGATCATCGGGTTGGCAATCAGGCGATGGGCCGTGTCCGGGCTCCAGTCGTCGCGGGCATCCTCCAGCGCGCCCTCCCATTCCTCCACCGCGTAGTCGCCCCGGCCGACCGCACTGAGCGCCTGCAGCTCCGCCTGGTACTCCGGCCCGAGCCCGCTCAGGGTGTCCTCCAGCTCGCGCAGCGTCAGATCGCCCGCGTGATCCGCCAGGACCTGCATGGCCCAGTCATCGTCCGAGGTGTCGGGGCTCGAGTCCGGAAACACGACCTCCTCCTTGGCGTGGAACTCCCGCGCCGCCTGGATCAGGCGGGCCAGCGTGTCGTCCTCGATGCCCAGTGGCAAGGTCATGGCGGTATCAGTGGGCCGTGCTGCGTTCCTGGGCAAGCACCCAGGGGGCGGCGACGATCGCGGTGAACACGGGGTCGTTCGCGGCCCAGCGGCGTGCATCGTCATCCGAGGCGCGGGCGACCTGGTTATTGGCCAGCCATTCGCTGACCTGATGGGTGGCGTCGTCGCGAAACGCGCGGGCCACTTCGATCAAGTCCAGTTCGGGCGCCACACGAATCACCACGCCACGGGCAAAATGCGGCATCAGTTCGTCCCAGCGCAGGGGGCCGGCTTCTTCCTCCAGAGGTACCTCGGGTTCGGAGGGGGCGGGGGCTTGGGTCATGACGGGAACATCCGGTTTCAGATAACGTTCAGGCTAGGCCTATAGCCTTGTAGCTGCAAGAGTTTGTTCGCCCACACCGTCACGGAGACTACCGCTATGCGCCCCGGACCGGAGACCGTTGCCAAAGGCGATGGCCGGAGACGCCGAGTCATCGGCGGGGCGGGTGTGCTCGGGCTTCTGCTGGCGATCCTCGTGGCGCCCTTCGCGGCGCAGGCCCAGTTCATCACCGAAGACCCGCGCGCGGCCGTCTGGACCCTGGACGAGGCCGTCTCGCGCGTCGAGGCTCACTACCCGGGGCGGGTCCTCTCCGCACGCGAAGATTTGACCGAGTACGGGAATCGCGTGTTCATCGTGCGTATCCTGACCGACAACCAGCAGGTACGAACGATCAAGATCGAGGAAGGGACGGAGCTCGACCCATGAATCTGCGCGTGGTAGTGATCGAGGACGACCTGGCTCTGCGCAGCCAGATCGCCGAGGAGATGGAGAACAACGGCTGCCGCGTGGATACCGCCTCGGATGGCGACACCGGCCTGTACCTGCTGACCGAATACCACTGCGACATCGCGGTGGTGGACCTGGGGCTGCCGGGCATGGACGGGCTCGACGTCATTCGCAAGGCCCGCGAGGTGAAACCGCAGCTGCCCATCCTGATCCTCACCGCCCGTGACCGCTGGCAGGACAAGGTCGAAGGGCTTGAGGCCGGGGCCGACGACTACCTGACCAAGCCGTTTCACATCCAGGAGCTGGTGGCGCGCCTGCGTGCCCTGGCGCGCCGCAGCCTGCAGGCCGGCCGCGAACAACTGCAGTTCGGGCCGCTGGTGATCGACACCGCCACCGACGATGTCCGCCTGAACGACGAGCCGGTCTCGCTGACCACCTTCGAGTACCGCCTGCTGCTGACGCTGGTGCGCCAGCCGGGGCGCGTGCTGAGCAAGGAAGTGCTGGCGGACTACCTCTACGAGCACGACGAGGATCGCGAGAGCAACGTGATCGAGGTGCTGATTGGCCGCCTGCGCCGCAAGCTGGACCCGGACGGCAGCCTGGGGCTGATCGAGACCCTGCGCGGTCGGGGCTACCGCTTCGTGCGCGAGGCGGATACCGCGACCCCGTCGGATTCCACCTCGGGCTCATGACGCCGCATACAGGCTGCATCGCCCCTTTGTCCGCCATCTCATGAGACACCCCCTGCGCCAGATCCGCAGCAGCCTGACCCTGCGCCTGGCGCTGGTCGCGGGGGCTACTGTACTGGTGTTTTCCCTGCTCACGGCCTGGGTGCTGGAGGCGGCGTTTCGCGACAACGCGGCGGATGCCGTCGAGACCCGTCTGGAGGCCCAGGTCCTGCTGTTGATGGGGCTGGTTGAAGTCGTCGGGCGCAACGAGGTCCGTGTCCCCGAGATGCTGCCGGAGAGCCGTCTGCAATTGCCCGCCAGCGGTCTTTATGCCCGTATTCTCGGGCCGGACGGTCGCACGCTCTGGCGCTCTCCTTCCGCGGTAGGGGTCTCCCTGCGTGGCTGGTCGGAGGACGACTTCTTTGCCTTCAGCCTCCCCGTGCAGTGGGAGCTGGACGGTGGCCAGGTCGGGCTGACCTTCCAGATGCTGGAGGACCGCGAGGCCTTCGAGGAACAGGTCGAGCAGTATCGCACCAGCCTCTGGCAGGGGCTGATGACGATGACGTTCTCGCTGATCGTCGCCCTGGGGTTGGCGCTATGGTTCTGGGGGTTGTGGCCGCTGCGGCGCGTGCAGGGCGACCTGGAGGCGTTACGGCACGGGGACCACGGCCGGCTGGAGGGCCCGTACCCGACCGAGGTGCAGGCCCTGACCGGGAGCATTAACGACCTGATCGAGTTCGAGCGCGCGCGGCTGAAACGCCAGCAGAATGCCCTGGCCGACCTGGCGCACAGTCTGAAAACCCCGATCTCCGCGCTGCGTCTCAACCTCGAGAGCCAGAACCCCGACCCCGAGGACATGCGGCGCCAGGTCGATCGGCTGCAGGCGATGGTGCAGCACCAGCTCAGCCAGGCACAGCGCCTCGGTCCGGCGCCGTTCCAGGCGCCCGAGCCGCTAGCCCCCATTATCGAACGTACCTGCCAGGCGCTCGGGCGTCTGGCCAGCCAGCAGGGCGTGGACCTGGGCAGCGAGCTCGATCCGGGCTGTGCCCTGCGCATGGAGCCGGGTGCGATCTTCGAACTGTTGGGTAACACCCTGGACAACGCGATCCGCCACGCGACCAGCCGGGTGCGGATCTCGACGCAGTGCACTCCGCAGGCCGTCACTCTGACCATCGACGACGACGGACCCGGCATCGCGCCGGCGGATCGTGCCCGGGTACTGGAGCGGGGAGAGCGCGCGGACGTACGCGGCGCTGCCGAGGCCGGTCAGGGCCTGGGGCTCAGCATCATCCAGGCCCTGGTGCAGGACCACGGTGGCGAGCTGCATATCGAGCAGGCACCGGAGCTGCATGGGGCCCGTATCCGGATGGTGTTCCCCACGTCGTAAGCGGGATGGCCTGCATTGCCTCATGATGCGTTTCGCTGCGCTCAACACATCCTGCAGCCCGTCCTGCCTATCGTGGGATGCGTTGAACAACGCGAAACGCATCGCCCCGGGCCGAGATCAGAGCCTCAGGTCGTCCATCGGGAAGGACGGCGATTCGCCCAGCACCCCCGCGCGCACCAGTGCCGCCGCCCCGCAGGCAAAGGTCCAGCCCAGGTGTCCGGACCCGGTATTCAGGTGCAGGCCCTCGATGGTGGTGGGGCCGAGGATGGGCGTGCCACGGGCACTCATCGGGCGCAGCCCGGTCCAGGGCGCCATCGTCTGCGGGTCGAAGGTTGCGGGCAGGCCGGTCAGGGTGCGCCGGCATTGATCGAGGACATTGGCTGCGCGCTCGATGTTCAGGTGACGGTCGCGGCCGGCGAACTCGGCCGTGCCGGCCAGGCGCAGGCGGTTGCCCAGCGGGGTCATCACCACCTTGTTGGCGTCATCGATCAGCGGCAGGTTCAGCCGGCAGTCGGCGTTCATCGGCAGGGTCAGCGAATAGCCCTTTACCGGGGCGACGGGCAGATGCAGCCCCAGCGGGCGCAGGAGGTCCGGGGCGTGGTAGCCGTTGGCGACCACGCAGGCATCCGCCGCGATCGGCCCTTCGGAGGTCTCCACCGCGTCGATGCGGCCGCGGTGGGTGCGCAGGCGCCGGACGGTGACGTTCGGGTAGTAGCGGATGCCCCGGCGCTGGCCGATCGCGAGCAGTTGTTCGGTAAAACGTGCCGCGTCGCCGATCGCGTCCCCGGGGAAGAACAGCCCGCCGCACAGGCGGTCGCGCACCGGGGCCAGTGCCGGCTCCTCCGCGATGATCCGCTCTACGTCCCAGTCCTCGAAGCGCACGTCCTCGTCACGCATCGCCTCGCTGGCGCTGCGGTTGTGCGCCTGGCTGGCCGGGTCCTGAAACAGCTTCAGGATGCCGCAGCGGCGAAAGTCGAAGTCCAGCCCCTCGCTCGCCAGTTCTCGCTGCAGGCGGTCGATCTCCCGGAGCGAGAACGCGGCCAGTTGGGCATTCAGGCGGGTGTGCTGCTCGAACAGTGAGCGGCGGCTGTTCCACAGGAAGCGCAGGCCCCACCCGGCCAGCCCCGGCAGGGCGCGCGGGCGCAGCAGGAGCGGTGACTCGGTGCGGCCGAGAAAGCGCAGCAGGTCCAGCCCGACGCCGGGGGTGTTCCAGGGTTCGGCGTGGCTGGCATGCAGCATGCCGCCGTTGGCCTGGCTGGAGCCGGTGGCGGGGGCGGGGGCGGCATCCACCAGCACGACCTCGGCCCCGGCCTCCTGCAGGTACCAGGCGGTGGTCACGCCGATGACTCCGGCCCCGATCACGACTACGCGCATCCGCTGCTTCCCCTTTCAAGAACGCTCATGTGCCACTGGCCAGGCGTTGGATCACATCTGCGTATTCGCGTTCCAGTCGCTTGGGCGACACCTTCTCGCGGGTGCCCAGTTCCTGGGCGAACTGCGAGACGCGAAACTCCTCGATGCGGTAGCGAAAGGCGAGCACGTCCGGGTGGTCCGGCGCCCGCGCGATCAGCTCCTGTGCCTGCTGCCACAGCGGCTCGACCGCCACGCGCCGGGCGCGGTCCTTGTCCGGGGCCTGGGTCAGGCGTTCCAGGCGCTTGTCGATCGCCTGCAGGTAGCGCGGCAGCTCGGGCAGCACATCATGCGGGGTGCGCAGCAGGCAATCGGCCGGGACCAGCGCCTCGAGCTGCCCGCGCATGTCGCGTGCGGCCTCGATCCAGGACAGCGGCAGATCCCCCTGCAGCCGGGTGCGCAGGTCGTGCCAGTGGCGCAGGATCTCGGCGGCCAGGCGCGAGAGCTCCATCACCGTGGGCGAGAACTCGGGCAGGCGGGCCTCCAGGCGCTCTCGAAAGGCCTCGGCATCGCGCGGCCATGGCTCGGCCAGGAATACGCGGTCGGCCGCGGCCTCCAGGATCTGGTCGCGCAGGGCCTCGCAGCTACCAAGTGTCGTGTAGTTCAGGCAGGCGCGTTCGATCTCCGGGAGCTGGCGGCGCAGGTCGCGGGCGGTCTTGCGCGCGCCGAGCAGAAACAGCCGGCGCAGCCCCCCCCGGTGAGCGCGTTCGGCCTTCGCGGGGTCCGGCTCCAGCTCCAGCGAGACGGCGTCGCCGCGGTCGACCAGGATCGGGAAGGCGCGCAGCTGTGCGCCCTGGTGGTCGAACTCGACACTCTCCGGCAGCGCGCCGAAGTCCCATTCGGTGATGCCCTCGCGGGTGATCTCGTCCGGGCGGCTGGCGTCGAAGTGGGCCTCGGCGCTGCCGCCCAGCCGGCGCTTCAGCGCGGCCAGGTTGCGGCCGCTGGCCTGCTCCTGGCCCTCCGGGTCGAGGATGCGAAAGCGCATCACCAAGTGCGGTTCCAGGGTCTCCGGGCGCCAGGCATCCAGCGGGATCTCGGTGCCGGTCATCGCGCGCAGGGCCTCGGCCAGCGCCGGGATCAGCGGGCCCTGGCGGTGTTCGATCCGCGCCAGGGCGGCGGCTGCAAAATCCGGCGCGGGTACGAACTGCCGGCGCAGGCCCTTGGGCAGGCTGCGCAACAGGCCGGTCACGCGTTCCTCCAGCAACCCCGGTACCAGCCAGTCGCCCAGCCAGTCGGGCACCGCGTTAAGCGCGGCGATGGGGATGGTGACGGTCACGCCATCATCCGGCTGACCCGGCTCGAAGCGATAGGCCAGTGGCAGGCGCAGGCCCTCGAGCTCCAGATGATCCGGGTAGGCCCCCTGCGGGAGCGTGGCGTCCGGCTCGTTCAGAAGCTCCGCGCGGTCGATCCGCAGGGCGTCGGGGGCCTGCTTCTCGGCCTTGCGCGCCCAGGTTTCGAAGCTTGTGCCGTCGGTGATGTCCGCCGGCAGGCGGGCATCATAGAAGTCGAACAGGCGATCCTCTTCCACCAGCAGGTCGCGTCGGCGCCCGCGCGCCTCCTGCTCGGCGATCTCGGCCACGGCCTCGCGGTTGGCCTGTACCCCCTTCGAGCGGGTGCGCAGCTCGCCGCCGACCAGGCCCTCGCGGATCAGGATGCGCCGCGCCTCGGACGGGTCGTGTTTCGCGAAGTCCACCGGCTTTTTCGGGGCCACGACCAGGCCGTACAGGGTGATACGGTCGAAGGCCCCGACGCGCCCGCTACGGCGCTGGAAGTGCGGCTCGAAGATGTGGTGCTTGAGCAGGTGCGGCGCCGCGGCCAGGATCCAGTCGGGCTCGATGCGGGCGTTGTCGCGGGCGTAGACACGGGTGGTCTCGGCGATCTCCGCGCTCATCACCCAGGCGGGCTTCTTCTTCGCCAGGACCGATCCGGGATGGATCTGGAAGCGGCGGTTGCGTGCGCCGAGGTAGTCGCCGCGCTCGGTCTTCTGGCCGATCTGACTGACCAGCCCGGTCAACAGGGCGCGGTGCACGGGCTCGGCGTCGGCGGGCTGGTGGTTTGGCTTCAGGTCCATCTCGCGGGCCAGGCGCAGCAGCTGCACGCGCAGCTCCTGCCACTCGCGCATGCGCAGGAAGTTGAGGAAGTGCTCGCGGCACCAGCGCTTGAGGGCATTCGAGCCGAGGTCCTCGCGCGCGCTGTGCCAGGCCTCCCATAGCCGCAACATGCCCATGAAGTCGGAGCCCTCGACCTGAAACTCGCGATGGGCCTGGTCCGCCGCTTGGGTCGCCTCGGCCGGGCGCTCGCGCGGGTCCTGCAGCGACAGGAAGGCGGCGATGGTCGCGGTCTCGCTGACGCAGCCATGATCGGCCCCGGCCAGCAGCATCGCGCCGTGGCGCGGGTCGATGGGCATGCGCGCCAGCTGGCGGCCGCGCGGGGTGATGCGCCCGTGCGTGTCCACTGCACCCAGCTCCTCCAGCAGGCGGTAGCCGTCCTTGACCAGGCGCGGATCGGGTGGATCCACGAACGGGAACTGGCGTGGCTGGCCCAGCTTCAGCGCGGCCATCTGCAGGATGACGGAGGCGAGGTTGGAGCGCTGGATCTCCGGGTCGGTGAACGGCGGGCGCAGGTTGAAGTCGTCCTCGGAAAAAAGCCGGATGCAGATGCCGGGGCCCAGGCGGCCGCAGCGCCCGGCGCGCTGGTCGCAGGCGGCCTGCGAGATCGGCTCCAGGCTCAGGCGCTGCACGCGCGAGCGCCAGGAGTAGCGCGAGATACGGGCCAGCCCGGAGTCGATCACGAAGCGGATGCCGGGGACGGTCAGCGCGGTCTCGGCGACGTTGGTGGCCAGCACGATGCGCCGCCCGCTGTGCGACTGGAACACCCGCGCCTGCTCGCGCGCGGACAGGCGGGCGTACAGCGCGAGGATCTCGGTGTCGGCGCGCACCTGGCCGCGCAGGGCCTTGTGGGCGTCGCGGATCTCGCGCTCGCCGGGCAGGAACACCAGGATGTCGCCGGGCCCGGCGCGTTCGCATTCCGCCACCGCGTCGCGGATGCCGTCGAACAGGTCGCGTTCGCCGCGTTCTGTGGAATCGTCCTCGTCGGCGTCTTCGGGCTCGATCGGGCGGTAGCGCAGCTCCACCGGGTAGGTGCGTCCGGCTACGGTCAGGATCGGGGCGTCGTCGAAGAATGCCGACAGCCGCTCCGGGTCCAGCGTGGCGGAGGTGATGATGATGCGCAGCTCCGGGCGCTTCTTTGACAGGCGCTTGAGCACGCCCATCAGGAAGTCGATATTCAGGCTGCGCTCGTGGGCCTCGTCGACGATGAGGGTGTCGTAGGCGCGCAGCTCCGGGTCATGTGCCAGCTCCGCCAGCAGCATGCCGTCGGTCATCAGCTTGACCCAGTTGTTCGGCCCGGTCTGGTCGGAGAAGCGCACCTTGAAGCCGACGGTGGAGGTCTTGTCACCCCCCAGCGTGGTGCCGAGCTCCTCGGCGATGCGGCTGGCCACCGAACGCGCGGCGATGCGGCGCGGCTGGGTGTGGCCGATCAGCCCCGTCTCGCCGCGCCCGGCCTCCAGGCACAGCTTGGGTAGCTGGGTGGTTTTGCCGGAGCCGGTCTCGCCGCACAGCACCAACACCGGATGCTCGCGGATGGCGGCGACGATGCGCTCGCGCTCGGCGTGGATCGGCAGGTCGCCGGCGTAAGTGGGCTGCGGGCGCAGGTGTTGGCGTTCGGCGCCGCCCTGCTCGGCGCGTGCAAGGCGTTGGGTCAGGGTGGAGACGAGCCGGTCACAGGGCTGGCCGCGCTTGTGCCGCTGGCGGGCCCGGCGCAGCAGTTCGCCCAGTTCGCGGCGTTCGCTGCCCTGCGGCAGGGCCTCCACGGTCCTCGCCAGGGCGTCCAGGTCCGGGCCCGCCGCGGCCATCAACCGTCCCGGTGACGCAGGCGCAGGGCCTCGATGTTCTCCGAGCGCAGGCGGTCCAGGGCGCGGTTGACGTCGTCCTCCTGGGTGAAGGGGCCGACAAAGACCCGGTGCCAGGTCTCGCCCTCGACCTGGACCTCGTGTACCTGCGGGCTCAGGCCCAGCAGGGAGATGCGGGCCTTCATCTCGTCGGCCTGTTCGAACCGCCGGAACGACCCGATTTGCAGGATCACCGGATCGCCCTCGGCCGGGGAAGCCGGGGGCGGGATCACCTGGTCTTGCGGGACTTCACGTTCGCCCCGAGGGACGCGGACCTCGTCTTCGGGCAGCAGCTCGTAGTAGCGAAACCGCGGCTCGTCATCAGTGGGCAAACGCTCCGGCTCCGCCGCGGGCGCCCGCTCGGCCGGGGGCTCCGGTTCGCCGAACAGCGCGCCGATATCGGGTGAACGATCGGCCCCCTGGAGATAGAGCACGGCGGCGATCCCGAGCCCGATCAGCAGGCCGGCGAACATCCAGACCCAGCCCGGGATCGGTCGCGAAGAGCGGGCGGGGGTCGTCTTGCGGCGCTTGCGGCGGGCCTGGGCCATGGGCTACATCCGTTCGGGGGCGGTGACGCCGAGCAGGCGCAGCCCATTGTGCAGCACCTGCTTGATGCCGGTCAGCAGCGCCAGGCGCGCACCGATCACGGTGGCGTCCTCTGCATTCAGGAACGGCACGGCGTTGTAGTAGGTATGGAAGCCGGCGGCCAGCTCGCGCAGGTACTGGGCGATTTGGTGCGGTTCGCAGGCCTCGGCGGCGGCCGCGATCACCTCGGGGAAGCGGTCGAGGCGGTCCAGCAGGTCGTCTTCCTGCGGCTCGGTCAGGCGTTCGGAGAGCCTGGCGTCGTCCAGCGCGCTGGCGGTATGGCCGCGCTCCGCGGCGGTGCGCAGCACGCTGGCGATACGCGCGTGAGCGTACTGGATGTAGTACATCGGGTTGTCGTTGGACTGCGACTTGGCCAGGTCCAGGTCGAAGTCCAGGTGCTGGTCACAGCGGCGCTGCACATAGAAGAAGCGTGCGGCATCCGACCCGACTTCGTCGCGCAGCTCGCGCAGGGTGACGAACTGCCCGGCACGGGTGGACATCGGCAGGCGTTCGCCCCCGCGATAGAGGATCGCGAACTGCACCAGCAGCACGTCCAGGCGGTCGGCCTCCAGGCCCAGGGCCTGCAGGGCGGCGCGCACGCGCGGGACGTAGCCGTGGTGGTCGGCGCCCCAGATGTTGATCACGCGCTCGAAGCCGCGCTGGAACTTTTCGCGGTGGTAGGCGATGTCGGAGGCGAAGTAGGTGTAGTCGCCGTTCTCGCGGCGCACTACGCGATCCTTGTCGTCGCCGTAGTCGGTGGAGCGGAACCACAGGGCTCCGTCCTTCTCGTACAGCGCGCCGTGTGCCTGGAGATCCTGCACCGCGGCGTCGATCGCACCGGAGTCGGCCAGGCTGCGTTCGGAGAACCAGCACTGGTATTCGACCCCGAACTCGCGCAGGTCGTCGCGGATGTCTTCAAGGATCGCGTTCAGGCCGCAGTCGAACACCGTGCGGTACAGCTCCGGGCCCAGCAGTTCGCGGGCACGGGCGATCACCGCGTCGATGTAGACCTCCTTGTCGCCGCCGGCCGGCTCGTCCGGCGGGAGGTCGCGGGTGACGGCCGCGGCCGGGTGCACGGCCTGTTCGCCGATCTGCGCGGTCAGGGATTCGGCGACCGGGTAGATGTAGTCGCCCTGGTAGCCGTTGGCGGGGAACGGGACCTGTACGCCGTGCTGTTCCAGGTAACGCAGCCAGACGCTGGCGGCGAGGATGTTCATCTGCCGCCCGGCGTCGTTCACGTAGTACTCGCGGGTGACGTCGAAACCGCAGAAGTCCAGCAGGTCGGCGACGGTGGCGCCGAAGGCCGCGCCGCGGCCGTGGCCGACATGCAGCGGGCCGGTGGGGTTGGCGGAGACGAACTCCACCTGCACCGGGCGGCCGTTGCCCACGCTGGAGCGACCAAAGTCGGCGCCCTGGGCGGCGATGCGGCCCAGCACCTGGGTGCGGGCATCCGCGGCCAGGCGGAAGTTGATGAAGCCGGGGCCAGCGATCTCGGTGCCGGCCAGGCCGGGCACGGCCGGCATCGCGGCGCACAGGGCCTCGGCCAGGTCGCGGGGCTTGGTCTTCGCCGGGCGCGCGAGTTGCATCGCCAGATTGCTGGCAAAGTCGCCGTGTTCGCGGTCGCGGGCACGCGTCACTTGTACCTCGACACCATGATCGGGGGGTATGCGGCCATCGGCCACCAGGGTCTCCAGGGCGGCCGCGAGGGCCTGGGTAAGGGCGTCTTTCAAAGGAACCGGGTCCGTTGTCTCAAAAGGCCCGCATTCTAACCAGAATCCGGGCCGGGTGCCCGCTGGATGCGGGGTTCAGGCGAGGGAGACCGGGTCCACGTCAATCGCGATGCGAACCCCACGCGGCAGATCTTCCGTCTGCCACGCATGTCGGGCCTGCGTGAGCGTCCGGTGCAGGGCCTGACGCTCGGCCGCGCGCAGCAGGATCTGCTCGCGGAAACGCCGGTTCACGCGATGGCGCGGGGCGGGGGCCGGACCCAGCACGCGCAGGTCTCCGTGCCGTGCCGCGAGCAGGTGTCCGGCGATGGTCTCCGCGTGGCGATGCGCCGCCGCGGCTTCGGCGGCCTCGACGCGGACCAGGGCCAGGTGCCCGTACGGCGGCAGCCCGGCCGCCTCGCGTTCGGCCAGCAGGGGCTCGAGCATCGCCGGATAGTTACCGGCATCCAGCCCCCGCATCAGGGGGTGATCGGGGTGGCCGGTCTGCAGGAGGACGCGCCCGCCACCGTCACCCCGGCCCGCACGACCGGCGGCCTGCACGATCAGTTGCAGGGTGTGTTCGGTAGCGCGCAGGTCCACGCTGAACAGCCCCTGGTCGACGTCAATCACGCCGACCAGTCCAACACGCGGGAAATCATGGCCCTTGGCCAGCATCTGGGTGCCGACCACGATCGCGGCATCCAGCTGACGGATGCGGTCCAGTGCGGTCTCCAGGGCCCCTTTGTGGCGCACGCTGTCGCGGTCGAGGCGAATGATCGGCGTCTGGGGGAAGTGCCGGGCCAGGGCCTGTTCCAGGCGTTGGGTACCGAGCCCGCGATTGATCAGGGCCTCGCCGCATTCCGGGCAGCGTTCCGCCCGGCGCTCCTGGTGTCCGCACAAATGGCAGATCGCGCGACGATCCTGGGTATGCACGGTGAGGTGAGAATCGCAATCCGGGCAGTCGGCGACCCAGCCACAACTCTCGCAGGCGAGCACGCGCGCAAAGCCGCGCCGGTTGAGCAGGACAAAGCACTGCGCTCCGGCGGCCAGGGTCTGTTGCATGGCATCCAGCAGCGGTGCGGTCAGGCCCTCGTCCGGGCTGTACACGCGGGTGTCGATGGTCTCCACACCGGGTGGTTGCGTGCCGTCCGGCCGGGTACGCAGATGCACATGGGTGTAGCGCCCCTGGCGTGCGGCGTGCAGGGTCTCCAGGGTGGGTGTCGCCGAGCCCAGAACGACCGGGGTGTGCTCGAGCTGGCCACGCTTGATCGCCAGATCCCGCGCGCTGTAGCGAAAGCCGTCCTGCTGCTTGAAGGCGCTGTCGTGTTCCTCGTCGACGATGATCAGGCCCGGCTCGGGCAGCGGGACGAACAGGGCGGAACGGGTCCCGACCACGATGCGGCGTTCGCCCTGCCGGGCTGCCTCCCAGGCACGCAGGCGCTCACCCTCGGCCAGGCCGGAGTGCAGCAGCGCAACCTGTCCCGGAAAGCGCTGCTGGATGCGCCCGGCAAGCTGGGGCGTCAGTGCGATTTCCGGGATCAGGAACAGGACCTGACGGCCACGCGCGACCGCATCGGCGGCCATGCGCAGATAGACCTCGGTCTTGCCGCTTCCGGTGACGCCCTCCAGCAGCATCGGGCGGGGGTCGTCTGGCGACACCGCCGCGATGGCGGCCTCCTGCTCGGGGGTCAGGGTGTAGCCGGTGCCGGTAGGGGGCGCTGGAGCAAGCGGATCGGCACGCGTCTGTTCCAGCCAGCCGCGTGCCTCCAGCTGTCGCAGATCCTTCGCGGTGATCTGCAGGGCGGCCGCGGTGGACAGTGTCGTGCGGTCCAGCGCGGCGCCGAGCGCGGGCAGGGCACGCAGGATGGCGAGCTGGCGGCGGCCCCGTACCTGCCCTTCCGCGAGTGCCCTGTGGCCCGCCGCCGTGAGCCGCCAGAGGGGTTCGGGGGCCAGGATGGGCAAGGGGTGGCCACGCCGCAGGGCGGGGGGCAGCGCGCTCAGGAGGGCCTCGCCCAGTGGGTGGTGGTAGTAGCGGGCCCCGAAACGCAGGAGTTCCAGCACCATCGGCGTCAGGATGGGCTGCGCATCGGGTGAACCCAGTGCCTCGCGCAGCTTGTTCTCGGGCACGTCGCTTTGATTCGCGAGTGCGACCACGATGCCGATCGCCTCGCCACGACCGAAGGGTACACGGACTCGTTGCCCGGGCCTCAGATCGGTGTCTTCGGGGATCCGGTAGTCGAACAGGCGGTCCAGCGGTCGGTCGAGTGCGACCTGGGCAATTCCGGTCTCGGGCATGTGGCTAGTCTACGCCAGTCCGCATACGCACAAGAGTGTGACCGTTATCCACAAAACCTGTGGACAACTCTGTGGAGGAAATGGGGTGAAAGCCGCTAAACGCCTGTTGCTGCTTGATTCGTATCAGAATGGCTAAAAAGCGACCAAAGTGTTTTTGTTTCGTTTTATCAAGTAGTTGTGTGTCATTGATGATATCGGTTGGCTGTTGTGTCACCTAACTGCCATCGTTTGTATCCACCTGTGGGTATCCTGTACAGGTCGTGTACAGGGATTGGTCCGGTATTGGCCTCTCGGAGGGCTGCGCACAAAAAAGCCCGGCCACCGAAAATGGGGCCGGGCTTGCAAGCGGAAACCGGGCGCGAGGCCCGGCATCGGTCTAGCCGAGGGCCTTGACCGATGCCACCAGTTCGGCGGCTACCTTCTGGCCGTCGCCGTACAGCATCTGGTTGTTTTCGGCATAGAACAGGTGGTTCTCGATGCCCGAGAACCCCGCGCCCTTGCCGCGCTTCACGCAGATGACGTTCTTCGCCTGGTCGGCGTTCAGGATCGGCATGCCGTAGATCGGCGATTCCGGATTGGTCCGGGCCACCGGGTTCACGACGTCGTTCGCGCCGATCACCATCGCGACATCCGCGGTCTTGAACTCCTCGTTGATCTCGTCGAGATCGAAGATGATGTCGTAGGGCACGCCGGCCTCGGCCAGCAGCACGTTCATGTGCCCGGGCATGCGGCCTGCCACGGGGTGGATCGCGAACTTCACGTCCACGCCGCGCTTTTGCAGCAACTGGGTGAATTCCCAGATCTTGTGCTGCGCCTGCGCCACGGCCATGCCGTAGCCCGGCACGATGATCACCTTCTCGGCGTAGGCCATCATGATCCCGGCGTCGTTGGCCTGGATCTCCTTCATGGTGCCTTCGATCGCTTCTTCGGCGCCGCCGCTGGAACCCCCGAACTGGCTGAACAGGATGTTCTTGATCGGGCGGTTCATCGCCTTGGCCATCAACTGCGTGAGCAGCGTACCGGCCGCACCGACCACGATACCGGCGATCATCAGGGCCGGGTTGTCGAGGACGATCCCCTTCAGGCCGACCGCGAGACCGGTCAGGGCGTTGTACAGCGAGATAACCACCGGCATGTCGGCGCCGCCGATCGGCAGGGTCATCAGGATGCCGAAGGCCAGCGCCAGCACGAAGAACAGCAGCAGGCTGAACGACCCGATCTCGCCGCCACTGGTGGCCATCATGAAGCCCAGCAGCACGGTGATCGCGAAGATCGCGATGTTCACGATCTGCTGGCCGCCGAAGGTAAAGGTCTTCTTCATCAGGCCTTCAAGCTTGGCGTAGGCCACCAGCGAGCCGGAGAAGGCCACCGAGCCGATCAGCGAGCCGGTCACCGCGATCGCCAGGCCGGTGTTGGTGACCGTCTCCGGGGTGGCCTGCAGCAGGTAGATTGCACCGATACCGGCCGCGGCGCCGCCGCCCATGCCGTTGTAAAGCGCGATCATCTGCGGCATGTCGGTCATCGCGACCTTCTTGCCGCTCCACCAGGCCAGCGCGCCACCGATGGCGATACCCAGAATGATCAGGGTGTAGTTCACGCCGCCGGAGATCTCCGGGTGCACGAAGGTCACGAGCGTGGCGATCACCATGCCCACGCCGGCCCAGATGATCCCCGGACGTGCGGTGGTCGGGGAGGACATCTGCTTGAGGCCGACGATGAACAGCACCGCCGCCGCGAAGTAGGCGAGGTTGATGATCAGACTCATGCCTTATCTCCCTTCTTGTCGTCCTTCTTGCTGGTCGTGAACATCTCCAGCATGCGTTCGGTGACGACATAGCCACCCACGGCGTTGCCCGCGGCCAGGATTACGGCGACAAAGCCGATCGCCTGTTCCAGCGGCGTCTGGGCATGGCCCAGCGCGACCATGGTCCCGACCAGCACGATGCCGTGGACAAAGTTGGAACCGGACATCAGCGGGGTGTGCAGGATGACCGGCACCTTGGAGATGATCTCGTAGCCGGTGAAGGCCGCGAGCATCAAGATGTACAGCGCGATAAAGCCTTCGATGATCATGATTGCGCTCCCTTCAGGGCCTCACGGGTGGCCTCGTGCACGATCTCGCCGTCGCGGGTCAGCACGCTCTTGGCGATGACCTCGTCGTCCCAGTCCGGCTTGAACTCGCCGCCCTCGGCGATCATCGGCGTGAGGAAATTGAGCAGGTTCTTGGCGTACATCTCGGAGGCATGCAGCGGGACCTGCGAGGGCACGTTCAGCGGGGCGTGGATGATCACGCCCTTGTGCCGGCTGGTCTTGCCTGGCTTGGACAGCTCGCAGTTGCCACCACCCTCGGCCGCGAGATCCACGATCACCGCGCCCGGCTTCATGCCCTCGACCATGTCCTTCGGGATCAGCTTCGGGGACTCGCGGCCCGGGATCGCGGCGGTGGTGATCAGCACGTCGGCCTTGGCGATGAACTCGCTCAGCGCGTCCTGCTGCTGTTGCTTCTCTTCCGCGGTCAGTTCGCGGGCATAGCCGCCTTCGCCCTCGGCGGAGACGCCCAGATCGAGGAACTTCGCACCCAGCGACTCGACCTGCTCCTTGGTCGCGGAGCGCACGTCGTAGGCCTCGACCATCGCGCCCAGGCGCTTGGCCGTGGCAATCGCCTGCAGCCCGGCCACGCCGGCACCGATCACGATGACCTTGGCCGGGCGGATGGTGCCGGCCGCGGTGGTCAGCATCGGGAAGAAGCGGCAGGAGAGATCCGACCCCATGATCGCGCCCTTGTAGCCGACCACGGCCGCCTGCGACGACAACACGTCCATGCTCTGGGCGCGCGAGATGCGCGGGATCAGCTCCATCGCGAAGCTCAGGATCTTGCGTTCCTGCATCGCCTTGACCACGTCCGGGTTGCGGTGGGCGTGGAACAGGCTGACGACGGTGGAGCCCTCCGGCAGCTGGTTGACCTCTTCCACCGTCGGTGGGGCCACGCGGACCATCAGGTCCGACTGACCGTAGGCCGTCTCGGTATCGACCACGGTGGCCTTCTCGTAGGCCGTGTCCGGGAAATGGGCATTGGAGCCGGCACCCTTCTCCAGCTGCACGGTGACGCCCAGATCGCTGAACTTGGCCGCCACCGTCGGATCCAGGGCCACGCGACGTTCGCCGCTGGCGGACTCCTTGGGAACGGATAATTTGATTGCCATGCGCTCTCTCCCCGGGCCAAGCGTCCCCGCAATCCCTCCGGGACGTTCGGCCGCGCTCGCGGGTGGTATTAAGGACGCCGAACAAGGCTTTTGTGGCCCATTCGGCGGAAAAAACGGCCAGCAAGTGTAGCGGAATCGCCTTCGCGCTTAAACAGCCCGTTAATGGGGCGCGTTCTCCGGGCCCGCATCCACGCGCCCAACCGGTGTTCATGCGGCTGTAATTGCGTTGCGGGCTCGGCCTGTTTATTGTCAAGCAAGTTTCGTGCGATCCCGCACCGCGCCAGCGGTCGACTCGGCGAAGGGGACATGGATTTGCTCACGCCCGGCGGCGTCGGGCCTGCTCAAGTTCCGCGTGAGCAAATCCGTGTTTCCTTGGAGACGGGACGAGGTCATGTTGCCGACCGAGCATCAGGTCCTGCGTACGGACGCCGCGGGCATGCCACTGGAATGGATCGGCCTGGAACAGGCCGTGCGCCTCTATTACACCGAGCAGGTCGCCTACGCCTGCGGGAGTCTGCTGTATCGCGTGCGCGGCGGCATCAACGCCCGCACCGGGCTGCAGTCCCGGGTCGAGGTCAACTCGATCATCGCCACCTTCGGCACCCGCCAGTCCCGCTTCAATCACTATATCCCGCCGCTCAACAACACCACGCTGTTTCGCCGCGACGCGCATCTGTGCCTGTACTGCGGCCAGCACTTTTACGAGCGCGATCTCTCGCGCGACCACGTCACCCCGATCAGCCAGAACGGGGCCGATACCTGGAACAACGTGGTGACCGCCTGCAAGCGCTGCAATAACCACAAGGCCGGCCGCACCCCCGAGCAGGCCGGCATGCAGCTTCTGGCGATCCCGTTCACGCCCACCCACGCGGAATACATCTACCTGAAAGGCAAGCGGGTGCTGGCCGACCAGATGGAGTTCCTGCTGGCGCACTTCCCCCGGACCAGCCCCCTGCGCGGCCGCCTCGGCTGATCGCACCCGCGCGCCCCGTGCGCGGCTCGCGCTATCCTTGGCAGGGAACCAACGCAACGGGCGTGACTCCGACAGGAGTCATCCATCCTCTATTGCCGCAGGGAGCACCATGAAGTACTTCGGAGAAGCGGACTACCGCCATGGCCAGCCGCGCAAGGCGGGTGTACTGCTGACCAACCTCGGGACGCCGGACGAGCCCACCGCCCCGGCACTCAAGCGTTATCTGAAGGAATTCCTCTGGGACCCGCGCGTAGTCGAGTTCCCGCGCCCGCTGTGGTGGCTGATCCTCAACGGCATCATCCTGAACATCCGCCCGCGCCGCTCGGCCGCCAAGTACGCCACCGTCTGGACCGACGACGGCTCGCCGCTGCTGGCCATCTCGCGGCGTCAGGTCGAGGGCGTGCGCAACCGTCTGGCCGAACAGGTCGGCGACGAGGTCCCGGTCGCGCTGGGTATGCGCTACGGCAATCCCTCCATCGAGGCGGGTCTGGACGAGCTGCGCCGCCAGGGTGTTCGCCGCGTGATCGTGCTGCCCCTTTATCCGCAGTACTCGGGGAGCACCAGCGGCTCCACCTTCGATGCGGTGGCGGATGTTCTGAAGGGCTGGCGCTGGGTTCCGGATCTCCAGTTCGTCGCCTCCTACGACGCCGAGCCCGGTTACATCGAGGCTCTGGCCAGCAGCGTGCGCGAGCACTGGAATGCGCACGGCCGGGCGGACCGCCTGGTGATGTCGTTCCACGGTATCCCGAAACGCTACCTGCTGAAGGGCGACCCGTACCACTGCCTGTGCCATGCCACCGGCCAGAAACTGGCGGCCAGGCTGGGCCTGAACGACGATCAGTGGCAGGTCACCTTCCAGTCGCGTTTCGGCCGCGAGGAATGGCTGAAGCCCTATACCGACAAGACCATGAAGGCGCTGCCCAAGGAGGGCGTGCGTTCAGTGGACGTGATCTGCCCCGGCTTCTCGGCCGACTGCCTGGAGACCATCGAGGAGATCGGCGACGAGAACCGCGAAATCTTCCTCAAGGCCGGTGGCGAGCGTTTCCATTACATCCCGGCGCTGAACGACCGCGCCGACCACCTCGACTTCCTGGCCGGACTGGCCCGCCAGCACATCGCCCCGTGGCTGGACGACCCGGACAACGCCTTCGAGGCGCGCGCCTCCGCCCGTGAGCGGGCGCTGGCCCTGGGTGCGCAGCAGTAGGCCGCGATGGACGAGACCACCGCGCCTGGGCGAGTCGAGGAGGCACCCGGCGATACCGAGATCGGTGCCGTGATCATCGGCGACGAGCTGCTCAGCGGGAAGCGCCGGGATCGGCACCAGGAACACCTCACCGCGGCCCTGGCGGAGAAGGGGCTGGAGCTGGCCTGGATCCGTATCGTCGGGGACCACGCCGGCCGCCTGACGCAGACCTTTCGCGAGACCCTGGCGACCGGGGCGGAGGTGTTCAGCTTTGGCGGGATCGGCGCCACACCGGACGATCGCACCCGCGCCTGCCTGGCCAAGGCGCTTGGTCTTCCCCTGCGGCCGCACCCGGATTTCATGGCCATCCTCGAGGAACGCTTTGGCGCAGAGGCCTGGCCGCACCGCGTGCGCATGGCCGAACTGCCGGAAGGGGCCAGCCTGATCCCGAATCCGGTCAACGGCATCCCGGGGCTTAGCTGCGGGCGGCATCACTGCGTGCCCGGATTCCCGGTCATGGCCGAACCGATGGTGCGCTGGGTGCTGGACCAGCGTTTCCCCGGGCGCGATGCCGCCGCCGGCTCGGTCGAGGAGGTCCTGGTGCTCGAGAACGTGACCGAGAGCCGCCTGGTCCCGGTGCTTGAGGCCATGGAGGCGGCATTCCCCGATCTGCGCATCTCCTGCCTGCCGCGGATGGACCGCCAGGCCCCGCAGGTCGAACTGGGCCTGCGCGGCCCCCGCGCCCGTGTCACCGAGGGACAGGCCGCGCTGCGTCAGCACCTGATCGCCGGCGGTTTCCTGGGCCACTGACGCGGTTTGGGCAGACCCCGCCGAAAGTGCTTGCGCGGCGAGCCGGGCGGGGTATATTGCTGGCTTGCAGGCATCCGCCTGTGTGCCGCTTGGGCGGTCCGAATGGAAGACCCCGCACGTGAATCTGCCCGTTCCCGGCCCCGAGTGGTCGGACCCTGCCGAGAGGCCCCCGGCCCGCGCGCCAGTCGGCGTCGAATCCCGGGTTCCCGAAGCCTGCGAGCCGGAGGGCTGGCTGGATGCATTGGTGCACGATCAGCGGTGCGTCTGGCCCGACTTCCTGCCTGCGGAGAGCGTCGATGCGCTGCGCGACGAGGTCTACGCCCTGCGCGATGCCGCGCAGCTGGCGCAGGCGCGCATCGGCCGAGGGGGCGAGCGCCACCATGACCGGGCCACCCGCGGCGACTGGATCCACTGGCTGGACGGTGCCAGCCCGGCGCAGCAGGCGTTCATGGAGCGCCTGGACGCGATCCGGCTGCAGGTGGGCCGCACCCTGATCCCGGGACTGTTCGAAACCGAATCGCACTTTGCCCTGTACCCGCCCGGCACCCATTACGCCCGGCATGTGGATGCCTTTCAGGCCGGCAACTGCCGCCGGCTGTCGCTGGTGTTCTACCTGAACCGCGACTGGCAAGAGCAGGACGGTGGCCAGCTCGCGATCTATGACGATGCGGGCCGCGAATGCCAGCGTATCCAGCCGACGGCCGGCACGCTGGTGATGTTTCTCAGCCAGAGCGTGCCGCACGCGGTGCTGCCCACCCGCCGCTGGCGCGCCAGCATCGCCTCCTGGATGCGTGTGCGCGACCTGTCAGGTCCGCTCGCCAGTCTCGACCGTTTTTGACGGAGGCTGGTGGGGCTGTGTTGCAGCACTCGCCACCGGCGCCCATGATCGGATAATGGGCTATCGGAAGCCCGGGACCGAACGCGGAGCGGCGGGCCACCATGGGCGACAGCTGGCAATCGCATGACAATGTGATATCTATTCAGGGCGCCTCTCCGGACGTGCCGCTGCAACCCTCGTCGTATTCCATCTGGGCCGAGCGCTATCAATTGCGCGATGCGCACGGCGAGCCGGTGGACGCCTCGATGGAGGCGATGTTCGACCGCGTTGCGCGTGCGCTGGCGGCCGTCGAGGCGCCGGACCAGCGCGCGCCGATCGAGCGCGAGTTCCGCTGGGCGCTGGACAACGGTGCCATCCCGGCCGGGCGGATCCTGGCCAATGCCGGGGCCGAGGCGCACAAGCCGCAGACCACGCTGATCAACTGCACCGTCTCGCGCACGATTCGCGATTCGCTGCAGGCCATCCTGGATGCCAATACCGTCGCCGGGCTGACGCTCAAGGCCGGGGCCGGGATCGGCTACGACTTCAGCACCCTGCGCCCGAAGGGTGCGCTGGTCGCGGGCGCCGGGGCCCCGACCAACGGCCCGGTCGCGTTCATGCAGATCTTCGACCAGACCTGCCGCACCATCGGCGCGGCCGGCGGCCGCCGCGGGGCGCAGATGGCGACACTGGACATCGGCCACCCGGATATCGAGCGCTTCATCCTTGCCAAGCGCCGCAAGGGGCGGCTGACCCAGTTCAACCTGTCCGTGCTGGTGCGCGATGCCTTTTTGGAGGCCGTGGAGCGCGACGACGAATGGGCGCTGGCCTTCCCGCTGCTGCCCGTGGAACAGGACGGGGTGCCCGCATCCGATCTCGTCTATCGCGACTGGCCGGTGGTCGAGGACGGCTACCGCGTCGACGACCAGGGCCGGGTCGCCTGCCGTGTCTGTCGCCGCGTGCGCGCCCGCGAGCTGTGGGACACGCTGATGCGAAGCACCTATGACGTCGGCGAACCCGGCGTCATCCTGATCGACCAGGTCAACCGCCAGAACAACGCCTGGTTCGACGAGGTGATCCGCGCCACTAACCCCTGCATTACGGCAGACACATGGATCCACACGTCTATCGGGCCGCGTCAGGTGCGAGATCTGTTGGGACAGCAATTCCGCGTGAGGGTTGATGGCCGAGACTACACAACGGGCGAACAAGGTTTCGTCCCGACTGGGGCAAAGCAGGTCGTTCGATTGGCTACTGCTGAGGGTTATCAGTTGAAACTGACGGCCGATCACCGGTTGCGTCGCGTTACCCGCTACACACGTTATGTCACGGAAACAGAATGGTGTGCGGCGGCGCGGCTGCGCGAAGGCGATCGGGTGTTGCTCAACGACCATCGCGCCCACGCCGAGTGGCCTGGTGAATACACCCATGAGCAAGGTTACTTGCTGGGTATGTTGGTCGGTGACGGCACCCTCAAGAACGACAAGGCGGTGCTATCGGTTTGGAAGCTGGCCGCTGTTGTTGGCACCAGTCCCGATGCGGTTTCCCCGGCGGGGGTGGAAGGGATTATGGAAGAGGTAATGAGGTCTGCCCGGACCTTGCCACATCGCAGTGATTTTTCAGGATGGCAGGAAGTGGCTGGCCGGAACGAATTCAGGCTTAGCCTGGCTGCCCTAAAGTCTCTGGCAGAAGAAGTTGGCATGGGGCCGGGCGCGAAGTCGGTTACTCCGGCTATGGAGCAAGCTTCAAGCGAGTTTTGTCGAGGATTTCTCCGGGGGATGTTCGACGCTGATGGTTCCGTTCAGGGCGGTCAGCAGAAGGGTGTCAGCGTTCGCCTCTCACAGTCTGATATGTCGCGTTTGGAAGCCGTACAACGGATGCTTCTGAGGCTGGGGATTGCGTCATCAATCTACAGGAACCGCCGTTCGGCCGGGATGCGCCACCTGCCAGACGGTAACGGCGGCGCTAAGGAGTATGCGATCAAAGCGCAGCACGAGCTGATCGTCAGAGGTGAGAACCTCCAACGCTTTCTCCAGCAAGTCGGCTTCGCGGACACGGACAAGAAACGACGTCTGGAACAAGCCCTGGCCCGATACAAGCGCGGCCTGAACCGTGAGCGTTTCGTCGCACGGGTTACGAAGATCGAACCCGGCGGGATTGAAGAAGTTTTTGATGTGTCTGTTCCAGATGTGCACGCATTTGATGCTAACGGTTTGTGTGCGCACAACTGCGGCGAGCAGCCGCTGCCGCCGGACGGGGCCTGCCTGCTGGGCTCGGTGAACCTGACCCGATTCGTGTCCGCGCCGTTCAGCGCCGACACCGCCTTCGACTGGGAACGCTTCGAGCGGGTGGTGCGCGTGTTCACGCGCATGCTGGACAATGTTGCGGACATCTCCGGGTTGCCGCTGCCAGAGCAGCGCGCCGAGATGCTGCGCAAGCGCCGCCACGGCATGGGCATCCTCGGGCTCGGTTCGGCGCTGGCGATGCTGGGGGAGACCTACGGTTCGGAGTCGGCTGCTGGCTTCACCGCGGAGGTCTGTCGCCGCCTGGCGCTGGCGAGCTGGCGGGCCGGCCTGGAGCTGGCGCGCGAGAAGGGCCCGGCGCCGATCATGGACGAGGGTTTCACGCTGACCGCGGACATGCTGCGGCGGCAGCCGGCTCTCGCCGAGGCCGGCTACCAGGTGGGCGACGTGCTGAAGGGGCGCGAACTGCACGCCCGCTTCAGCCCCTACATGCAGCACGTCGCCGTGCAGGACCCGGCGCTGGTCGCGGCGCTGGCCGAGGAGGGCGCGCGCTTTACCCACGCCACCTCCATCGCACCCACCGGCACCATCAGCTTTTCGGTCGCCAATAATGCGAGCAACGGCATCGAGCCGACCTTTCTCCACCACACCACGCGCAACATCCGTCGCCCGGGGCGGCGCACCCGCGAGGCGGTGGATTGCTACTCGTACGAGCTGCTGGCCTACCGGGCGCTGGTGGATCCCGAGGCGGGCCCGGAGGATCTGCCCGCTAACGCGATCACCGCGGAACGCGTCGGCGTGGACGCCCATATCCGCATGCAGGCGGCCGCGCAACCGTGGGTGGACTCGGCCATCTCCAAGACGCTCAACGTCCCGAGCGATATCCCGTTCGAGGGGTTTAAAGAGGTCTACCTGCAGGCCTGGCGCGCGGGGCTCAAGGGTTGCACCACCTACCGGCCGAATCCGCAGGCGCAGATGGGCGTGCTGGTGGACCCGGAACGCCTGCGCAGCACCTGGTACACCTTTACCCTGGCGGACGGCCGGGAGCTGACCCTGCGCGGCGACGAAGAGGTGGAATACGAAGGACAGATCCACACCGCCGCGAATCTCTTCGCCGCGCTGGACGAGGGCTACTACGACGACGTCTGAGGCCGTCGGGGAGGACACGATGCACCGGATCGACCAGCCCATCATCGCCTTTCGCCGCTCGGATGCCCCGCAGGGCGAGGGCGCGTCCGGCGGTGACGACCACCCGCTGGGCAAGCGCATCCCGTCGCGCCCCGAGGGCGAGCTCGAGTCGGTCACCGAGAAGGTGCGCTACTGGACCCAGGGCGGGCCGCAGACGGTCTATCTGGTGGTCAGCTTCGTAGCCGTCTCCGGCACGGTCAGCGGCGAGCGCGTCACCATCGAGCGCCCGATCGAGTTCTTCCTGCCCACCGGGCAGCACTCCGAGTCCTACCAGTGGATCTCCGCCACCATGCGCAGCCTGTCGCTGGCGGCCCGCGGGGGCTACGCCGCCCGCGCCCTGCGCGACTTGCGCAAGGTCACCTGGGACCGCGGCCCGGTCCGCAGCGGCACCAACGACTATGGCAAGCCTCTCTACCATCCCTCCGAGGTCGCCGCCATCGCCCACGCCCTGCAACAGATCCTACAGCGGCGCGGCTTCCTAGACCTTGACGGACATCCCCGCCCGCTCCGCGAATTGGTCGCCGCGTACCATGACAGAGACCGAACCCCGAAAGCCTCCGCGACCCTGGAGGCCCCGCAACTGGTGGCCGCCGCCACCCCCTGCCCCCAGTGCGATGGCCAGCTTGAGCTCATTGACGGCTGCCCCACCTGTCGCGACTGCGGCTACTCGAAGTGCTAGGGCGAGGAACGGGAGTCTTGATTATCGGCCCTGCAGCCTTCCTTTCAGGTCGAGGGTCAGGCACTTCATGCCGCCACCGGATTTCTGAAATTCGTCGATCGCGACCCGATGCACCTCCATGCCGTGCTGCCGATAGCGTTCGGCGAGGCCCGTGGCCCGGTCGCTGAGGACGATTCGCTCGCCATCACTGACCGCGTTAAGGCCGTAGGCCAGCGCATCGGCCTCGTTCGCCTCGATCACATTGGGTACACGATGCCGTACTGCATCCAGACTCTCTTGGGTAAAGGCGGGTGGATAGAGCGCAACGGTTTGGCGATCGACCACCGTGAAAGCCGTATCGAGGTGGTAGAAGCGGGCATCGGTTAGCTGAAGGCTGACCACTTCCAGATCGAAAAACGACGCTAGCTCGGCGTGCGCCGCCTGATCGCTGCGCCAGGGGTAGCCGGCGAAGAGCGTGTCGTTCCAGATCAGCGCATCCCCTTCGCCCTCGAAATCGTGGCGGGGCTGGTAGAGCACCGTGAACCCCTGCTCGCGCAGCCAGCTTTCGAACCACCAGGTCTCGCCCTGGCGCTCTGGATGCCTAAATGTTGGCAGCGCCACCTTGTCACCCACGACAAGCGCGCCGTTAGCCGTGAAGACCATATCCGGAAACCCCTCGACGGGCGGAATCAGATGGACCTCCCAGCCAAGGGTCTGCGTATAGAGCTGATAAAGCGCCTCCCACTGCCGGGCCGCTGCGTCCGGGCACACGGGGCGCTCAAGGTCCATCCAGGGGTTGATCTCATAGTGGATGGCGAAGTGTTCCGGTCGGCACATCAAAACGGATTTCGCCATCGTGGTGCTCCACTAGTGACCGGGATCGGTACGAACACGCTTTTGACTTGAAACGTGCCAGCAAGGATGCGTCCCTTCAAGTCCCTTCGTCGAGGTGCGTGAGCGGGTGGGCGACAGCTGGTGCTCCGGGCCGCGTTGCAATGGTGCCGGCGGCGTAGAGGTCTGCCCAAATCTCTGCATCCATTACAGTGGATAGCTGCACGGCTGGCGGGGGCGTCATGGAAATCTCGCAGGCCGTCTCGTACTCTGGCCCGCCATTCGTCCACACCCTGCGGGAGACCTCGTGGCCCATATACTGAATCCGTACGCCGACGATCAGCCCGAGCCGAAGCACATCGTCCTGCGTGCTCGCAGTGGCGAGGCGGTTTCGGCCAACTTCACCCTGCAGGATCGGCGGGGCCGCCAGAGCGCGGCGGAATACCTGTTCCATCTCTATTCCACGATCAAGCAGAAGTTGGACGAGCCGGTCCTGGATACCGCTGCGCCATCGCCGGACGACCAGGCCGCCATGCAGCGGCTGATCCTGTACTCGGCCGGCGCCCACGACACCATGTTCGGCACTTTCAATGGCGCCAATACCTCCTCGGAGATGCCGGAGGAGGAGCGCAACGAGTTCGTGGAGATCTTCCTGCTGGCCTGCGCCACGGTCATCGAAGGCCAGCGGATCACCGTCGACCTCCAGCGAGGCCTCATCACCGCCGAGACGGCCTGAGCGGCACGGCCCGGCGTTGAAAGACTGTTTCGGGGACAAAAGGCAAGGTTTGACCCCGGGATTCAGGGACAAAAGGCAAGGTTTGACCCCGGGATTCACGAAGCCTGTATTCGCGAGGCCGGAACGGCGTGCGCCGACAGGCGCGCGCCTGGAATAGTCCGAGCCGCCCAGCAGGAGCGTGAGCGAATGGTGGGCCCGGTCGGACTCGAACCGACGACCAAGGGATTATGAGACCTCCACCAACGGGGTTTGCCCGCATTAGCCAAAGCTACAAAAACCCCTTCTAGGCAGACACTTATCGCAATCAGTGCGTATTGGCTAACGTCCATAAATTAGCGTATATTTCCCGAATCTGCTTCCCATATGCTTCCCAGCCGACCAAGGGACCACCTGGGGACTGGGGCAGACGTGACCCGATTCCCCAACGTGGGACCAAGGGACTACCTGGGAATCGGTGTCCCCTGGAACCTGGGGACGCTGGAAACTGGGAAGCAGATGGAAAACAAACAGGCCCCGAAGGTGCGCCAACACCAGCCGGGGCCCTGACCATCAACAGCCGAAGGGGGGCTGCCATGGCTACGCGACAGAATACCAACCGGGTGCGATTCACCAAAGGCCGGGTGGAGGGGTTCGAGTGCCCCGCCCGCCAGTCCGAGGCGTTCCTGTGGGACACGGAATCCGCCGGCCTGGGCCTGCGGGTGCGGGCAGGCGGAAGCAAGCAATACGTCTTCCAGGGCCGGTTGCACGGCCGCACCCTGCGCCTGACCATCGGGAAGCCCGCCGCCTGGGACATTGACGAAGCCCGCACCGAAGCCCGCCGCCTTCGCGTTTTGGTGGACAACGGGGTGGACCCCCGAGACGAAAAGGCCGAACGTGAACAGGCCGCCGAGGCCGCCCGCCAGGAGAAGGAGCGCGGGGTGGTCACGCTGGGGGATGCCTGGGACGCCTACGTGAAGGTGCGCCGGGCGGACTGGTCCGAGCACCACGCCGCCGACCACGACAAGGCCATGCAGGCGCCCGGCCAGCCGCGCAAGCGGTCACACAAGGTAACCGGCGCCGGCGCGTTGTGGCCCCTTCGGGACGAACGCCTGGCCGATCTGACAGCGGACCGCCTGGCCGAGTGGCTAAATCTTGAAAAGGCCAAGCGGCCCACCGTGGCCGCCAGGGCCTACCGGCTGTTGCGGGCCTGCCTGACCTGGGCAGAAGGCCGGCCCGAGTACCGGGGCCTGGTGGCCGCTGACGCTGTGACGAATACGGAAGTGCGCCGGGCCGTTCCGAAGCCCCGCGCCCGTGGCGACGTACTCCAACGGGAACAGTTGGCACCCTGGTTCGATGCGGTGCGGATGATGGGCAACTCGGTGGTGTCCGCGTACCTGCAGGCCCTGCTACTGACCGGCGCCCGCCGTGAGGAAATGGGGCGCCTGCGTTGGGAGGACGTGGACTTCCAGTGGCGGTCGCTGACCATTCGGGACAAGGTGGAAGGCGAGCGCGTCATTCCGCTAACGCCGTACATGGCGCACCTGCTGGCCGCCCTGCCGCGCCGGAATGAATGGATCTTTTCCAGCCCCACCGCCAAGGCCGGCCGACTTATGGACGGCAACCACTCCCACACGCGAGTTCTGGCCGCTGCCGGTCTGCCCCACCTGACACTGCACGACCTGCGCCGGAGCTTCGGCACTCTCTCCGAGTGGGTGGAGTGCCCGGTGGGCGTGGTGGCGCAGATTCAGGGCCACAAGCCCACCGCCCTGGCTGAAAAGCACTACCGCCGCCGGCCGCTGGACCTGCTGCGCCTTTGGCATACGAAGATCGAAGCCTGGATACTGGACCAGGCCGGGATCGACCAGCCGGCGGAAGACGAGCAGCCCGCCAGCCTGCGGGTGGTGGATGGCAGGGCGCCAGCATGAACCGCTGGCGTGCTGTGGCGCGGCCCCTTTGCCTTCGGTTCGGGCCCGTGAAGTTCCAGGTCTGCATGGCGGAAGCCCAACGCGAGGAAGCCGGGCTGCGTGACGGCATGGCCGCCGACAGCGTGACCGCTGGGCCCTCGGGATTCCTGGTGAATATTCCGGGCCGTGGCCGCTTGCGGTTCGAGCCGGAAGGCTGGTGCGACTGGTGGTCGGACAATATGACCGAGGCGGAAGGGGCGGACGCCGCCAAATTGCTGGCCGACTTCCACCGCTGGCACCTGGACAAGGTTGCACGCGAGGCCCTGCAAGCCATCGAGGCGGGCCAGCTTGCGTTCCAGGACCTGGCGGAACGGGCCCCGGAGCTGGCCAGGCACCCGGCCATACAACAAGCCGTGACCGCCGCCCTGTTTGAAGGACGATTGGACCAGCCCAGGAAGCGGGGGCGGCCGAAGGGTAGCACCGCGCTTTCGCCTGGACTTTACGAACTGGTCCAGTGGGTTGAGCGATACCAGCGAGCAGGCATGACGCTGGAGGCTGCCTGCCTTGAAGCGGTCACCGAACACCCCGAGCACGTTCCCAATAACTGGGGCCAGTCACCGGCCGATAACCTGAAAAAATCAATGGAGCGGCTACACAGATAGCGCCCCCTTCAAGGACAAAAAAGCCGGCTTTTTCGTCCCTGACCTTTCCGCACCCCAGGCATAGCCTGACCCGTGTAACAAACGCAAACACGGAGATCAGGCAATGAACGTAACCGCACCACACACCACCCACGCTGCTGCCGACGACTGGACCCCCAGCCCGGCCGCCCCCGGCTGGACCACGGAACAGTTCGCGGCCGCCATCAACATGAAGCCGTCCACCATCCGGGTTCGCTTGTGCCGCACCGGATCGTACTTCGGGGTGAAGCCGCTCAAGTTGCCGAACGGCAGACTGATTTGGCCGCCCCACGCCGCACAAATGCTTAGCCGGGGGTGAGCCATGGACCCGATTACCTTCCCCGCGCTGCCGGGCACGGCTGGCGTGTATCACCTGCTGAAAGCCGGCAGCGTGGTCTATGTCGGGGCCAGCACCAACGTATTGGCCCCCGTCGCCAAGCTGGTGGGGGCAGTCTGATGGCGGCCCGGAACGCTGGCAGAGGGGCCAGCGCCGGGCAGGGAGACACCAAACACACCGCCGGCCCGCTGACCCTGGACCAGGTGGCCCGCCGCCATGGCGTGCCCCGGGCAGTCCTGGGCCACGCGCTGCTGGCCGGCCGAGGACCACGGCACCGCGTTGTCCAGGGCACCGTCCTGGTGACCGTGGCGGACGCGGACGCCTGGGCCGTGTCCTTCCCGCTTTGCCGAGGGAGGGCCGCGCCATGAGCAACAAAGGCATGGGCGCCGTTGAACGGCTGGACTGGTTGGCCGCCCTGGTGGCTATGCCTGCCGCACCTGATTCCGCTGTGCGAATCGCCGTAGCACTGGCGAAGCGTCAAAACCGAGACACAGGCCGCCTGAACCCTTCCGCCGGGACGCTTGCCAAGGACGCCGCGCTGTCGGTCCGATCCACCCGCCGGGCAGTGGCGTGGCTTGAGCGGGCCGGCTTTGTGAGCGTGGACCGCACAGACGGCGGCAACCACCGAAACACCAGCCAGTACCGGCTGACCGTTCCAGCCGAACGGGTGACGGCGGCGGCACCCGTGACACCAGTGTCACCCGTGACAGGGGGGTCACCCCAGGGATGTCACCAGAGTCACCCCAGGGGTGACAGCCATGACACGCCAGGGGTGACACTGCTGTCACCCAAACAGGGAATAGAACAGGGAAGTAAACAGGGAAAAGAACAGGACCCCCCTTCCCCCCCACCAGAGCAACCGACCGCCAGCGGCCAGGACCAGGACCTGCTGGGCGCACCCCTGACGGGGGCCCCTTCGGGCTCACGCCCGAAGCCGTCGAAGGGTAAGCAATACCCGGACGCCTTCGAGCGGCTGTGGGAGGAACGGCCACGCCGTGCTGGCAATGATCCAAAGCCAAAGGCCTACCAAGCATGGCAAGCCCGCATCCGGGAAGGCCGCCTGACCGAGGACGAAGCCCACGCGGCGGTCCTGCGGTACCGGAAGTTCTGCGAGGCCACGGCCAAGGTGGGGACGGAAACCGTCATGCAGTGCGCTTCGTTCTTCGGGCCCAAGAACGAGGCCTGGCTGAACGACTGGACGCCACCACGGCCGGCTGGGCCGCATGGGCAGAGCAGCAGCTACCACGGCCTCAGCGCGAAGAGCTACGGGGAAACGCGCGCCGGCATCTTGGCGCAGTTCGTTGAGGACGATGACGAGTTGGAGGGGATCGACCAGGAGGGCCCGGGCCATGGCTGAGCACCACCGAGACCACCAGACCCTTCCCGTTCCGGTGGAGACCTTCGAGCAGTGGATGGCGACGATGTACGACGCCGCCTGGGACGAACGCGACCCGGTGGACCGGGCCGCCGCCTTGGCCGAGATGGAACACGCCGCCACCCGCCGATTGCTGCTGGCCGCGTTTATGGCCGGGGCCGAAAGGGCACGCAAGCCCGCGCGCCTGGCAGCCCTACGCGAAGCCGCCGAAGCCGCGAACACCGCTGCGTTCCAGGGCCAGGCCGTCATGGCCGTTGCCGATCTATGGATGGCCGAAGCCGACGCCGCTGGCACCGATTCACCAACCACGGAGGCCAACCAATGACCGACCACCTGACCGAGCAATGCGGGCCCGGCGTCCGTCACCGGCCTGACGAACCACGGCCAGCGCGTGACCCGCGCAAATCGTGGCGTCGGTCCACACCGACCGGGGCCGCTGACCCGGAAACGGCACGCCGCCACCTTGCAGAACTACGCGCCATGCTGGCGGACCCGGGCGACCAGGACACGGGGGGCGCCGCATGACCCCTTCGGACGCCAAACGCCGCGCACGCGCCATCCGCGCCACGGCCGTGACTGCCGGGCGCGTGGTGGTTGTCCAGGATGGGCTGGGACGCCTGCACGCCCTGCCCGGTCGGGCCGACCTGGTAGGGACCTACGACGCCCGGGCCGACCTGGACGCGGTAGCCGAGGATCTGCGCTTCCTGGACAGCCAGGGCACTACCCGGGACGGCGAAGGCTGACCGATGGACGCCCGGGCCGCGCACGCGAACCACCACGAGACCGACCAGGGCGCCGTCGCGGCCCTGCGGCGGGTGGTGGCCGTGCGGCAGAAGCTGGAGTCCGGGGAGGCAATCCCGCCGGATCTGGTGGGCTGGCTGGTGCAGGCCCTGGGAAAAATCGAGACCGGGACGGATGCAGCGGAGGCGCTGGGGCTTGCACTGGAGCCTGGAAGCGAATCACCGCACCGGATACTGGCCCGCGAACGCCGCAACGCCTGGCTGGTTGCCGCCCTGGAGGCGACGGAGGGCCGGACCCGGTGGGAACGCGCCGAAGCGGTGGCGGTGGCTGCACGGGACTTCATGGCCCGGCGCTGGCCTCGGTGGCGCACCAGAGCGGAGCCGCCCGGCAACGCGACCGCGCAACAGCGGGCCCTGTATCAGGCAGCCCGAGCCGCTGAAGTGGCGGGCCTTGAGCTGCCCGGAAACGCAAAACAGTTCAGCCGCCTGGCCGCTGCTGCCCGTGGACATGAACCCCATGTTTTCGTGTCCATGCCTGGGCGATTTACTGGCACCTGAGCACACCACCCAACGGAGGCGACCCCATGAAATTGCGAATCCCTGACGGCTGGCGCGTAACGCCGGACGCAATGCGCAAGGCGGTACAGCGCGAACCCCGGCCCGAGCCGGCCCGCGTTGAGTTCGACGAATCGCGGCTGCTGGACATCCTGGACCGCGCGGAAGCGCTGGCAGGCGCCCATGCTGCTGTCGATAAACAACGCGCCGAAGCGATGGACAGCGTGCGCGACCTGGAACGGCATGTCGGCTGGCTGGAAGGCCGGGCCGGTGCGCTGACCGGTGAGGCGGCCGACGATGACCAGGCCCAGCTTGAGAGGCTGCACCAGCGCCTGGAGGACGCCCAGCGCCGCCTGGATCATCTGGACCAGCAATGGGAAACCAGCGGCCGCCGACTGAAAGCAGAGCGCCAACTGGCGGAGCGGCTGCGCAAGTACGCCGAAACCGAACTGGGATGGCGCGCCCCTGGTGCCGCTGACGCCCATCACACGAACTGACGGAGGCCACCATGGCGACAACCAAGAAGACCGACCACCGCGCCCGGGTTGACGAACTGCGGGGCCAGATTGAAGCCACCCGACGCGAACGCGACCGACTGGCCACTGCACCCCTTCCGGCTGCCGAGGTCCAGGCCCGGGCCGATGCTTGGATCGAGCGAAAAGCGGAACAGGCACGGCGCCGGTTCAGCATAGCCGGCCAGGCGCTGGCGCGTCCGGGCGGTCGGGTTGAGGCCGAGGTGGACCCGCTGTCCGTTTACGCCCGGGGCGAAGCCAAGGCTACGGACGTTGGGCCGCTGCTGTGCGCTTTGTTCCCGGAGCGAGTGCGTGAGGCACTGCTGGCCGGGGTGGACGTGGACGCGGACACCCTGCCGATGCGCGAGCGCCCGGCACGCCTGGCCGAACTGGACCGGCAGGTCCTGAAGCTGGAGATGGCCGAGGAAGACGCCATCGAGGAAGCCGAGGCCGCCGGGGTGCATATCGAGCGCCGGCCCGATGTTTCCCCGGACGCGATCCTGCGGCCCGAGTGGCCCGAGGCGACGGAAGCCTGACCCACGGTTGGGGTGGCCCCGGCTGCCCCGCCTTCACCGATGGAGGAAACCACCATGCACAAACCTACCGATTGGGCCGGGATGATACCCAGCCGGCCGTTGAAGGCCCGCCAGCCGGAGACCACCACCGGCACCCCGTCCACGGCTTCCACCAGCAATGCCGGTGGCGGCTTTGAAGGGCTGGCCGCCCGGACGTACCGGGCCCGCCGTGACGCGGCACACGGAGCTTCTGTGGAAGCGACAGAGCCAAGCGCACCCATTGCCACGGGAGCCGACCAGGGACAGGCCCTGGCAACGCTGGCCACCCGAACCTACCAACGGCGCGCGGCGGACCGGGCCGCATTCCGTGAACGTGCCGAGGACGAAGCGTTCCGACTGGCCACGGAGCGCGGCCCCGATGGTGTCGGGGGACCCTGGGGCGACCGATAAGCCCTGCGGGGCGTTGAGGCGCGATTTAGCTAAAAATTCTGGAACATTACATGGGCAACACAAGGTGTTGATTTATGGCGAAAAACTCGGGTAACCCGCTGAATCTACGGGAGTTGTCGGAATTGACGGGCAAGGGTTTTCGCACCATCCGTGCTGCCCTGGAGAACCTGGAGCCCATGGAGGACCGGGGACGCGGCGGCATCTTCTACGACAGCCGGGAGGCGCTGCCCCTGATCTACAACGGTGGCGGCGCCGATGACAGCGACGGCGACCTGGTGCTTGCCCGGGAACGGGCCCTGCTGGCGAAAGCCCAGCGGGAGCGGATCGAGTTACAGACGGCTGCAGAATCCGGGCGCCTGGTGGACAAGGCGAAGGCCAAGCGACTGGCGGCGGAGCTTGCCATGGCGCAGTCGAAACCCTGGACGCAGTGGCCCGCCCGGGTCTATGCCGAGATGGCCGCGGAGTTGGGGGTGGATGGGGTGAAGCTGCACCAGGTTCTGGATGAACACGTCCGCCGGCAGCTGGAGGCCGTCGCAACTGCACCAATGCACGCCGCGAAGGGTGGTGCGGAACTGTCACCGCCCTGGAACGGAGAAGACGACGAGGTGTTGGACGATGACGACGAACCTGAACTGTGAGCCGATCCGCCTGGGTCTGAATCTGGCGGCGGACGAATGGGACACGGACATGGCCGACCTTGCCGCCGCGTTCCGCCGAGGGCTGAGCCCGCAGCCTGATCTGGCGCCGGAAGCCTACCGCGTCCTGGATAGCCTGCGGGCAAGCATCTGCGCAACCAGCGACGCAGACCTGGCGGCACTTGCGGCCCTGATTCAAGAGGACCCAATGGCGGCCCGCCTGCGGCTGCTGGACGCGATACAGGAAACTGAGACAGCGGCCCGGAAGACGGCGGCCAACTAACCCAGCGGCGGGGGGTTGTTTCACGGCTGGCAGTGCCCCGCACCACCCCTTTGAACTGGCGTTCTCCGGGGGTGGTTTCCTCTCACTGCCAGCCACACCACGGGGGAAAGTTGGTTGCTTCGGCCCCCGACCTTTGGCCCCCGGCTGGTTGCTACCTGGCCGGGGGTCTCTTTTTGCCTGGCCACCGTGGCGTGGACAGCACCGCCCGGACGGGCCATTCTTTCACCGGCGGCCGTGCCAGACTTCCAGCTGGCGGCGGGCGGTCGCCACCCTGGCCGGTCCTGTGCCGGGATGGCCCTTTTCGGCCAACAGCTCCACGTGAACGGAAATTCCGCTTAAGCTGCTATGGGGGAGGTTGAAAGTTTGCTAGGCTTCGGGTCAACACAGCATGTGCAGGCGGGAGGACAGAATGGACCCTGATCGGGTACCAGTGCGGCTCAAGCATGACCCCATCGTGGAAGCGTTGTGGGAGATTCGCTTTTCGTCTGAGACGCCGTCTGTCTCCGATCTCTTGCCCGGGCTGATTTTTCAGAATCTGAAGAGGCAGTATTCTCGCATCGAGAAGTTGCCAGTCTCCCAGTTGCCTGCCCCCGTTCTTCAGTCTGACCCCTCGTTGCGCTACGCGCCTCAGGTTCGCTTGGTGGGGCCGAAATATTCTGTCCAGGTTGGCAATAAAGTCGTTTCACTCAGTTGCCCGGCTCCGTATAGCGGATGGGAGCAGTTTGAATTCCATATTTTAGAGTTGGCCGATGCCCTAAAAGAAACCCAGTTACTCGATAAGATCGAGCGCTTTTCCTTGAAGTATGTTGACTTTATCTCCTTTGATGAAAGTCCTTCCTTGGATTGGATTCGATTTGACCTGAAGCTTGGTGCCAGATCCCTTTCGAATAATCCAATTCAGCTTCGGACCGAAATTCGCGAGCGGGATCTTCTCAAAATTGTTCAAGTTGTCAATCCGGCTAACGTTCGGATGGAAAAGGGCGAAAAGAAGAGCGTCAGCAAAAGCGGGCTTTTGGTCGATATAGATACGATCGACGATAAAAGTTCGTCTGATTTCTGGACTGAGTTCCCAAGTCGGCTTAAGCACGTCCATGATGAGGGAAAGAAGCTCTTTTTTGAAATACTTTCTCCAAGTACGCGAGAACGACTTGGACCTGAATACTAAATGGAGGGAGCGACCATGAGCCAGGATACCTATTTCAGTGGAAACGGGACATGGTTTGGCGGCTATGGTGGCGCTGCCTCGATGGCTGTATTTGCGGCCATGCTTGCTGCGCCTGGAATTGTCGAAGCTGAGCCAGTTGAATCCGAATCCCGATACGTTTTCCCCCACGCTGGATCCAGCACCCTTTCCGGTCTGGTCGAGTTCGAGCAGGCGGAGGACGTAGAACTTTACAGGCCACGTACGGAGCTTGGTCGTAAATTGGTGGAACTGCGACAGAAAGCGATTTCTGAAGGCATGGATCTCTGGGACGCAGACAGAATTGCCTATGAGGTTCGGGAGCGGAGAGGGGAAATTTGAGGCATGTCCTCGGCGCGTCGGCTTTACTTGGATACCGGGGTGCTTATTTCTGCATTCAGAGGTGAGAGCGATCTGGCGAACCGGGCACTAGAGGTTCTGGATGACCCAAATGTCTGTTTGGTTGTGTCTGAGTACGTAGATTTGGAGGTGCTCCCGAAGCCCGTCTTCCACAGAATGACGGAGGAAACGGAGTTCATGCGTGCAATTCTCGACGCTTCAGAGCGTGTCGAGTCTACAAGCGCGATTCGGGAAGAGGCGTTCAACCTGGCTTGCGCCTACGGACTGGGTGCATTGGATGCTTTGCATGTGAGTGCGGCGGTGGCGGCTGGCGTGGAAGAAGTCGTTACCTCGGAGAAGTCCACTAAACCGATTTGCCGTGTGAAAGAGGTGTCTGTGCGCTCGTTGTATGATGAAGGTTGATCGACCTACAGTCCATCGCCGTTGCGGAGCCAATCGAGTACAAGGCCGCTCAATACCGCGATCAACATCCCTATCGCAATCACCCCAGCGTAGCGAGTAATTTTTCGGGCGATCCACCTGGTGCTTCCGACTGTCCAGTGATATTCGGGGTGCTCAGGCGGCAGGAAGCGTTCGCCGTCTCGAAAAACGCCAAGCTTCCAGCGCAACAACTGCGCGTTATCTTGCCCGCCGTACCACCATCGGCGGAGGGCGACCCGAAACCGCCACCACTTGGAGTGCTTATGATCGGCCCGGATGGGCGTCTTTGGGTCCTCGGCCTCAGTCATCGTCCTGCCTGGAGGCCGGGCTATGAGTGGAAGGCCGCGGGCTGCTTGAAATGGTGTGCTTGGTGAAGACCCCATACACGTGGCCGCAAGAATCGCAATACGCAACTTCAAACCACGGGTCGCCGGCTTCTGAAATTTCCTGGCTGGAATCTGAAACGATGTGATGAAGGCCTGAGACGGCACACTTCGGACAGGTCGGTTCGGCCATGGTGGCTCCCTCCCTTTTTGTCTTGATGCTGCGTTTGTCGAAGGCCGCTTCCCATGTGCTTCCCGGGACTTCGTGGCGGCTGTTGCTCGGCTTACTAAATCCCTATATGTCTTTGTTTTATATGGTGGGCCCGCCAGGACTCGAACCTGGGACCAAGGGATTATGAGTCCCCTGCTCTAACCAACTGAGCTACAGGCCCGTATTCGGGGAGGGTACAAACGACTGCGGCGCCATTCTACCCGGAAAGGGAGAGATGGCGCCGCATCGGCAGGGCAGGTTCCGGCCGTTCGGCCGGGACGCCGGTTATTCGGCGTCGGTGTAGGTGCGCAGCAGTTCGGCGCGGGTCGGGTGACGCAGCTTGCGCAGGGCCTTGGCCTCGATCTGGCGGATGCGCTCGCGGGTGACGTCGAACTGCTTGCCGACTTCCTCGAGGGTGTGGTCGGTGTTCATGTCGATGCCGAAGCGCATGCGCAGGACCTTGGCCTCGCGCGGGGTCAGCGTGGACAGGATCTCGCGGGTGGCCTCGGACAGGCTCTCGCGCGCGGCGGAGTCGGATGGCGAGGCGACCTTCTCGTCTTCGATGAAGTCGCCCAGGTGGGAGTCTTCGTCGTCGCCGATCGGGGTCTCCATGGAGATCGGTTCCTTGGAGATCTTGAGCACCTTGCGGATCTTGTCCTCGGGCATCTCCATGCGTTCGGCCAGCTCTTCCGGCGTGGCCTCGCGGCCCATCTCCTGCAGCATCTGGCGGGAGACGCGGTTGAGCTTGTTGATCGTCTCGATCATGTGCACCGGGATGCGGATGGTCCGGGCCTGGTCCGCGATGGAGCGGGTGATGGCCTGGCGAATCCACCAGGTGGCGTAGGTCGAGAACTTGTAGCCGCGACGGTATTCGAACTTGTCCACGGCCTTCATCAGGCCGATGTTGCCTTCCTGGATCAGGTCGAGGAACTGCAGGCCGCGGTTGGTGTACTTCTTGGCGATGGAGATCACCAGGCGCAGGTTGGCCTCGACCATCTCCTTCTTCGCGCGGCGGGCCTTGGCCTCGCCGATGGACATGCGGCGGTTGATCTCCTTGATCTCGGAGATGTTCAGGCTGGCCTCGTGTTCGATCTCGGCGAGTTTCTTCTGCAGGCGCACGATCTCGTCCTCGTGCTCGGCCAGGGCAGTGGTGTACTTGCCCTTGGCCTTGCAGGCCTGCTTGATCCAGTCGAGGTTGGTCTCGTTCTTCGGGAAGCTGTCGATGAACGACTTGCGCGGCATCTGCGCCTGGTTCACGGCCAGTTCCATGATGCGGCGCTCATGGCTGCGGATGCGGTCGATGGTGCCGTGCAGCTTGGTGGTCAGCTGGTCCACCATGCGCGGCACCAGCTTGAACTCCATGAAGTACTTGGCGGTGGCCTCGCGCGCGGTGGCGTAGGCCTTGCGGTCGCCCTTTTCGAAGGCCTTGTGCGCCTTGGCGTGCAGCTTGCGCAGCTTGTTGAAGCGCTCGCGCGCCTCTTCCGGGTCGGGGCCGGTGTCCACCGGTTCGGCGTCTTCTTCCTCGGCGTCTTCGACCTCTTCCACGATCGCGTCCAGCTCCGGCGAGGCCTCGGCGGCCGCGGCCTTCTGGGCTTCCTCGGCCTTCTGGGCGTCTTCCGGGGAGACCAGCCCGCGCGCGACGGCTTCGCCATCCAGCGGGTTCTTCGGGTCGATGAAGGAGACCACGAGATCGGTCAGACGGCCGTTGTTCTCGACGATCTGGTCGTACTCGCGGATCAGGTGTTCGATCGCGCCCGGGTGATGGGCGAGCGCGAACAGGACCTGCATCAGGCCCTCTTCGATACGCTTGGCGATGCGGATCTCGCCTTCGCGGGTCAGCAGTTCGACCGTGCCCATCTCGCGCATGTACATGCGCACGGGGTCGGTGGTGCGACCGAAATCGGAATCGGCCGAGGCGAGCGCGGCCACGGCGTCTTCGGCGTCCTCGTCGGCGGAGACGGAGCCATCGGACAACAGCAGGCTGTCGGCGTCCGGGGCCTGCTCGTGCACCGCGATGCCCATGTCGTTGATCATCGCAATGATGTCCTCGACCTGGTCGGAGTCGATGATCGAGTCGGGCAGGTGGTCGTTGACCTCGGTATACGTGAGGTATCCCTGCTCCTTGCCCTTGGCAATCAGTTCCTTGAGCTGGGATTGTTGCTCTTCACGGTTCATGGACGTCGTACTCCGAGGTGCCTGGGTCGCTGAATGGGTCGTAGAAAAATCAATCCTACATTGTAGCAGAAGATTCTTATATTGCCGGGATTCGACCGCCAAACCCTCTGCCGGGTCGCGGAAATCCCGACAAGAGATCTGGGGGCAGGTTTTTCGATTTCAATGAGTTACGGCCTTCGATGGGCGCGCTTCGGGGGAGCCTAACCGGTGTTTGTCTTCTGCAGTAATGCAGTAAGACGCGCGAGTTCCTCGCGTTGTTCCGTAGCGAGCCCGCCGTCTGCGCGAGTGAGTTCACGAATCCGCGTGCGTGCCTGCTGCAGCAGGAGCTGGCGGGCACAGTCCATGGCCACCTGCTGGGTCACCTTCGGGTCGCCATCGCCAAGTTCCCGGGCGGCCAGGGCCTGCAGGCGGTTGAAGTGGCGATCATCACGGAAGCGTTCCAGCAGGTGGGCGCTGCTGCAGCCGGGGCGCTCTTGCAGGGCCTCCAGCAGCTTGCCCAGCGTTTGCGCGGCGGTGCCGGGGAAGGCCGTGAGGTCGGCCAGTTCGGACTGGGACCACTCGAGCTCGGGGTGTTGCAGGATACGTGCAAGCAGCGCCCCCCACAGGGCGGAGGGTGTCTCCCGCGCGGCGCCCGCCGGCTCGGCGGATGGTGCCTCGGGAATGTCCGTGGGTGCGGAGGCCGGGCCCGTCGCACGGACGTTCCCGTCCTCGGCCTCGCGCAGTTGCTCGCCCAGCCGCTCCGGGCTCAGGTGGGTCTCCTGGGCGACACGCTCGACCAGCTGGTCGCGGAACAGCGGGTCACGGGTGGTGGCGACCAGCTTCATCGCGGCATGCGCGAAGCGGGTGCGGCCTTCGGCGGTGTCGGTCGGGTGTTCCTCGCGCAGTAGCCGGACAAGCGTCTCGGACAGGGGCAGGGCACCGGCTAGCCGTTCCTCCCAGCCGGCGAGGCCATCGCGGAGGACCAGGCTGTCGGGGTCGTCGCCCTCGGGCAGGAACAGTACGCGCACCTCGCGCAGGCCCTGGATCGCGGGCAGGGCCTCGGCCAGCGAGCGCCAGGCCGCCCGGCGCCCGGCGGCGTCGCCATCGAAACACAGGGTGATGCGCGAGACCTGGCGGAACAGGCTGTCCAGGTGGGCGCGGGTCAGGGCGGTGCCCATGCAGGCCACCGCGCGCCGAAAACCGGCGCGCGCCAGCCCGACCACGTCCATGTAGCCCTCGACCACGACGATGTCATCCAGCCGGGTGCCGGCCTTTCGCGCCTCGAACAGGCCGTAGATGGTCTGTCCCTTGTGGAATACCTCGCTCTCCGGGCTGTTCAGGTACTTCGGCTCGCCGTCGTCGATCAGGCGCCCGCCGAAGCCGGTGATGCGCCCGCGCCGGTCGCGGATCGGGAACATGATGCGCGCGCGAAAGCGTTCGCGGATGCCGCCGTCGTCGCGCCGTGCGGCCAGGCCGGCATCCACCAGCTGCTGCGGGCTGAAGCGTGGCTGGAGTGCCTCGATCAGGCCCGAGGGCGGGGCCCAGCCGATCTGGTAGTCGCGGGCGGTGTTGCCGTCAATACCACGGTTCTTCAGGTACTCGACGGCCTTCGGCGTCTGGCGCAGCTGCTGCACGTAGTATTCGGCCGCCGCGTTCAGGGCCTCGTACAGCGGCGCGTGAGCCTCGCGTTTGTCGTCCCCTCCGGCCTCGCGCGGGACCTCGAGTCCGGCCTGCTCGGCCAGCTGCTCGACTGCCTCGGGGAAGCTCAGGTTCTCGTACTCCATCAGGAAGCTGATGGCGGTGCCGTGCGCCCCGCAGCCGAAGCAGTGGTAGAACTGCTTTTGCGGGGAGACATAGAACGACGGCGTCTTCTCGCCGTGGAACGGACAGCAGGCGGCGAACTCGCGCCCGGCCTTCTTCAGGCTCACGCGGCGCTGGATCACCTCGACGATGTCGCTGCGCTCAAGCAGCTCGTCGATGAATGCCTGGGGGATGAGACCTGCCATGGTGTCGCCGGCTATTCCTCGGGGGTGTGCTCGTCGTCAGGTTCGCATGATAGCCCAGCGTTGGGCCGCAACACGTCATGGCTGGGTGTTGCGCCCGCCGCGGCGAGCGACGGGCGAGTCCCGGTGGTCTCCGGGGCGGATGCCGGGGTTGCCCGTGGAGATCGCCACGTCGCGTCGCTCCTCGCGATGACGGGTTTTTCGGGGCTGCAAATAAAACGGGCCCCGTGAGGGGCCCGTTTCAAGGTTCCGCCGAAGGGCGGGTCAGGCGGCCTGGCGCAGGTTGGCCAGCAGGCCCCGGAGTTCGGAGGCCTTGGGCTTCACCAGCCAGAACGAGCCCTGGTAGTGGTCGAACTGCTCGAGGATTTCGCGACCCCAGGCGCTGTCGGTCTCGTGCACGAACTCGGTGATGAGTTCCTCCAGGTAGTTGCGGTGCGCCTCCATGTCCTCGGTGTCGAGGCGGTGCAGGTCGATCAGCTCGTTGTTGATGCGGTCCGGGAAGTCGTTCTCCCGGTCCAGCACGAACGCGAAGCCGCCGGTCATGCCCGCGCCGAAGTTGATGCCGGTATTGCCCAGCACCACCATCACGCCACCGGTCATGTACTCGCAGCCGTGGTCGCCGATGCCTTCCACCACGGCGATCGCGCCGGAGTTGCGCACGCCGAAGCGCTCGCCGCACTGGCCGGCGGCGAACAGCTTGCCGCCGGTCGCGCCATACAGGCAGGTGTTGCCCATGATGGTGGTGTCCTGGCTGGCGAAGCTCGAGCCCTCCGGCGGACGGATCACCAGCTTGCCGCCGGTCATGCCCTTGCCGACGTAGTCGTTGGCATCGCCTTCCAGGTACAGGTGCAGGCCGCCGGCGTTCCAGACGCCGAAGCTCTGCCCGGCCGTGCCCTTCATGCGCACGGTGATCGGGGCGTCGGACATGCCCTGGTTGCCGTGGCGCTTGGCGATTTCGCCGGACAGGCGCGCGCCGATCGAGCGGTCGGTGTTGGCGACGTCGAAGTGGTACTCGCCACCGGCCTTGTTTTCGATCGCCTCGAGCATCGTCGCGACCATCTTCTCGGCCAGCTCGCCCTTGTCGAACGGCTCGTTCTTCGGCTCCTTGCAGAAGCGCGGCTTGTCGTCGAGATCGCCGCTGGCCAGCAGGCCGTTCAGGTCCAGGTGCTGCTGCTTCGGCGTCTCGCCCGGCAGGATCTCCAGCAGATCGGTACGGCCGATCAGGTCCGTCAGGCTGCGCACGCCCAGCTTCGCCATCCACTCGCGGGTCTCGCGGGCGACGAACTGGAAGTAGTGCATGACCATCTCGGGCAGGCCGATGAAGTGGTTCATGCGCAGCACCTTGTCCTGCGTGGCCACACCCGTTGCGCAGTTGTTCAGGTGACAGATCCGCAGGTACTTGCAGCCCAGCGCGACCATCGGGCCGGTGCCGAAGCCGAAGCTCTCGGCGCCTAGGATCGCGGCCTTGATGACATCCAGGCCGGTCTTCAGGCCGCCGTCGGTCTGCAGCCGCACCTTGTCGCGCAGGTCATTGCCGCGCAGGGTCGCGTGGGTCTCGGTCAGGCCCAGCTCCCACGGGGTGCCGGCGTACTTCACCGAGGTCAGAGGACTGGCGCCGGTGCCGCCGTCGTAGCCGGAGATGGTGATCAGGTCGGCGTAGGCCTTGGCCACGCCGGCGGCGATGGTGCCGACCCCGGCCTCGGAGACCAGCTTCACCGAGACCAGCGCATCCGGGTTGACCTGCTTGAGGTCGAAGATCAGCTGCGCCAGGTCCTCGATGGAGTAGATGTCGTGGTGCGGCGGTGGCGAGATCAGGGCCACGCCCGGATTCGAGTAGCGCAGCTCGGCGATCATCTTGTTGACCTTGTGCCCCGGCAGCTGGCCACCTTCGCCCGGTTTCGCCCCCTGGGCGACCTTGATCTGCAGGACCTCGGCGTTGACCAGGTAGTGCGGAGTCACGCCGAAGCGGCCGGAGGCCACCTGCTTGATCTTGGACATGCGCTCGGTGCCGTAGCGGGAGACGGCCTCGCCGCCCTCGCCGGAGTTGGAGCGCCCGCCGAGGCGGTTCATCCCGGTGGCCAGGGCCTCGTGGGCCTCCGGCGACAACGCGCCCAGGCTCATGCCGGCGGAGTCGAAGCGCGGCAGGATCTCGGCCTCGGGCTCGACCTCGTCCAGATCGATCGGCTCGATGTCGTCGCGGACCTTCAGCAGGTCGCGCAGCACGGTCACCGGGCGCTCGTTCACCAGGTCCGCGTATTCCTGGTACACGCCGTAGTCGCCGGACTGCACGGCGCGATGCAGGGTCTGGATCACGTCCGGGTTGTAGGCGTGGTACTCGCCACCGTGGACGTACTTCAGCAGGCCGCCCTGGCCGGCGCTCTTGCGCGGGTTCCAGGCGCGCTTCGACAGCGTCTCCAGGTCCGCCTCGATGTCGGCGAAGCGGGTGCCCTTGATGCGGCTGGTGGTGCCGGTGAAGCAGGTGTCCACGACCTCGTCGGCCAGGCCGACGATCTCGAACAGCTGGGCGCCGCGGTAGCTGGCGATGGTAGAAATCCCCATCTTCGACAGGATCTTGAACAGGCCCTTGTTGATACCGCGGCGGTAGTTCTGCGCCAGGGTCAGCGGGTCCGCGTTCGGGATCTCGCCGGACTCGCACATGCCGTGCAGCGCGGAGTAGGCCAGGTAGGGGTAGATCGCGGTGGCGCCGTAGCCGAGCAGCACCGCGAAGTGGTGCGGGTCGCGCACGGTGGCGGTCTCGGCGACGATGTTGGCGTCGGTGCGCAGCTTGGCGCGGATCAGCGCGTGATGCACCGCGCCCACGGCCAGCGCGGCCGGGATCGGACGGCGTTCCGGGTCGATGCTGCGGTCCGACAGCACCAGCACCACGGCACCGCCGCGTACGGCCTCGACCGCGTTTGCGGTCAGGGCTTTCACGGCGTCTTCCAGGGAGCTGGCATGGACGTCGTAGTTCAGGTCCATGCGCTCGACGCGGAAAGCATCCTCGGTCTGGTTGCACAGCTCGCGGAACTTGGCCTCGGACAGCACCGGGGAGTCGGATACCAGGCGGTGGGCGTGGTCCGGGGTCTCCTCGAACAGGTTCTGCTCGCGGCCGAAGCAGGTCTCCAGCGACATCACAATGCTCTCGCGCAGCGGGTCGATCGCCGGGTTGGTGACCTGGGCGAACTGCTGGCGGAAGTAATCGTACAGCGAGCGGGTGTGACGGGAGAGCACCGCAAACGGGGTGTCGTCACCCATGGAGCCGACCGCTTCCTGGCCGGCTTCGGCCAGCACGCGCAGGATCTGGTCGCGCTCCTCGGAGGTCACGTCGAACAGTTTCTCGTAGGTCTCCAGGCGCTCGGGCGGCATCGGCTCGCCCGAGAACAGCTGGTTATCGTCCAGCTGGCTCTTCAGGTGCTTCACGTGGGCGCGCAGCCACTGGCGGTAGGGCTGGCGGGTGCGGTTGATGCGGTCGATGTCCTCGGGCTGCAGCAGCTCGCCGGACTCGGTGTCCACGGCCAGCATCTGCCCGGGCTTCAGGCGGCCCTTGGCGACTACGTCCTCCGGGGCGTAGTCGTACACGCCGATCTCGGAGGCCAGGGTGATGTGGCGGTCCTTGGTGATCACGTAGCGCGCCGGGCGCAGGCCGTTGCGGTCCAGGGTGCAGGCGGCGTAGCGGCCGTCGGTCAGCACGATCCCGGCCGGGCCGTCCCAGGGCTCCATGTGCATGGAGTTGTATTCGTAGAAGGCGCGCAGGTCGGAGTCCATGTGCGCGACGTTCTGCCACGCCGGCGGGACCAGCAGGCGCATCGCGCGGAACAGGTCCATGCCGCCGGCCAGCAGGACCTCCAGCATGTTGTCCAGGCTCTGCGAGTCGGAGCCTTCCAGGTTCACCAGTGGCTCCAGCTCGGCCAGCTCCGGCAGCTTCTCGGTGGCGAACTTGTGCTGGCGCGCGACCGCCCAGTTGCGGTTGCCCTGCACGGTGTTGATCTCGCCGTTGTGGGCGAGGAAACGGAACGGCTGCGCCAGGCCCCACTGCGGGAAGGTGTTGGTGGAGAAGCGCTGGTGGAACACGCAGATCGCGGTCTCCAGCTCCGGGCGCTGCAGGTCACGGTAGAACACCGGCAGGTTCTCTGGCATCACCAGGCCCTTGTAGGAGACCACGCGCGCGGACAGGCTCGGTACGTAGAACACCGGGTCGTCGCCCATCGCGATCTCGGCGCGGCGGCGCACCACGAACAGTGCGCGCTCGAAGTCATCGCCGTCCATGTCGGCCGGGGCGTTGATGAACACCTGCAGGATGTGCGGCTGGCTCTTCAGGGCCTCGGCCCCGCACGCGTCTTCCGGGTTGACCGGGACCTCGCGCCAGCCGGCCAGTGTCAGCGGGCCGCGCTCGATCGCGCTCTCCACGGTGGCCCGGGTCTCGGCGACCTTGTCCGGGTTGATGAACACGATGCCGGCGGCGAAGCGCTCGGCCAGCTCGATGTTCGACTCCGAGGCCAGGGTGCGCAGGAAGGCCTCGGGGGTCTTCATTAGCAGCCCGCAGCCGTCGCCGGTCTTGCCGTCGGCGGCGATCGCGCCGCGGTGGGTCATGCGTTCCAGGGCCTTGATCGCGGTGTCCACCACCCAGTGGCTGGCCACGCCGTCCATGTGCGCAATGAGGCCGAAGCCGCAGTTGTCACGCTCGAATTCGGGGCGGTAGAGGGTGCCGTTCAGTTGGTTCTGTCGCATCGGTGAACTCCGGTCACGGCGCGCGAAGGGCGGGCCGTCAGGCTGGAAAAGAACACGAAAAAAGGCGCAGGAATATAGCCGAACCGTCATTCTCCCGGCAAACCGGGGCTGGTCAAGTAGGCACGGGGAGGTGCGGGTTGGCGGGTGCCGACGTGGCGAGTCTACTCGCGTGCCACGCCTTGCACGGAGCCGATGGAGCGGATCCAGGGGCCTTCGTTGCGTACCGCCTCGGGCAGGTCTGACGCCGCGCCTTCGGCGGTCTCGCGACTGGCAAACGATCCAGCCAGCACGACCACAAAGTCGCGATTGTTCACCCGCGTGGGGATGTAGCGGATGCCGCCAAGGTTGTGGCGATCCGCATAGCCGCGAGCAGTGGACATGTCCGGTGCCGCGATCAACTGGATGGTGAACGCATCGGAGGACTGGCTGCCGAGCCACTCCAGGTCGCCGCGCAGGCGCTCACTGTCGCCATCCTCGTCGGCCAGGGCCTCGGTCGTCGTCTCCGGTTCCGGTTCCGGTTCCGGTTCCGGTTCCGGTTCTGGCTCCGGCTCCGGCTCCGGTGCTGGTTCGGGCTCGGGTTCAGGCTCCGGAGCGGGTTCTGGCTCGGGCTGTGGCTCGGGCTGTGGCTCGGGTTCCGCGGCCGGTTCGGCTTCAATGCCGGCAATCGGATCGCCGCTCGGGCGTTCCTGGCCGGGCAGGGGTTCGATGTCCGGGCTGGTCAACGTGTCGTCGGTATGCTCCAGCGGGTCGGGCGCGACCAGGTCGTCCTGGTCGGGGGATGCCGGGGGCCGGGTTTCGGGCAACGGGAGTTCGACGACCTCCTGTTCCGCCTCGGTATCGCCACCGTCCATCAGCTGTAGGGCGACGGGGGCGGCGATCCCGATCGCGACCGTGGCGGCCACCGCCGGCACGAACCAGCGCTGATTCCAGAAGGGCGCTGTGCGCTTTTCCTCTGGGGGTTCGTCGAGTTCGTGGTCGGGCTCCGGCGGCCACTCCGGTTCGTCAGCGGTATCCGTTTGCGCGAGAGCCTCGGCGGCCGGAGTGAATTCGTCCTCTTCGCGCTGGGCGCGAAGCACGGGTTCGGCGTCGGTTTCGCGGTCGAGGCCGGCATCGGAGTCAATGGTGACGCCGGCGGCCTCGGGTGTCGTGGGCAACAGCTCCTCTTCGCGCTCGGCCTCGTCACCCAGCGCGATGCCGGGCGTTGTAGTGCCGGCTGCACTGGCGGCATGGCGTTCGCTGCGGCAGTGGCGCTCCAGGACCTGGTTGGCCTCGCGGTTCAGGTTGCCGGGCAGGCCCTGGCTGGTGGTCTGCAGATGGTGGATCGTTTCCTGGTCGAGCAGGCGCTCCGGGTCGTCGAGGCCCGCCGCCTGCAGGCGGTGGCGCAGATAGGCCGCCGTTTGCTCGAGGTTGAAGGCGCGCAGGTTGACGCGTGTGACTTGGTCCTCGTCGGAGGGATCGGGCAGGTACAGGCGGCGGCGGAGCAGGCCGCCGGAGCCCACGAGTACCACGCGCGGCGCGCGGCCCTGGGACTCGAGCACCTCGCTGCGCATGCGCATCAGGTTGTTCACGATGTCGGTGCCGACGAGGTGGGCGTCGTCCATCGCGATCACCGGATCGCGGCCGACGGCCACCCGCTCGGCCAGCAGTTCGGTCAGGGGGCGATCCGGGTCATCGGCATTGTGCGAGCGCAGGTAGTTGCGAATGGTGTTGTCCACCGATTCGAACTGCGTGTTGATGCGCGCGCGAAAGGCGATCAGCTCGAAGGGCTCGGGCAGCATGGCCAGCAGGCGCATCAACTGCAGGCTGCGCCCGGAGCCGTTTTCGCCGGTCATGATCACGATGGCACCCGGGGCATCGAGAGCGGCGCGCGCCGACTCCAGCAGCCCGTCCAGCAACGGGTCGCTGTAGATGAAGTGTTCGTCCGGCGTCTCGTCGAACGGCGCCGTATGCAGGCCGAGCTGTTTCAGGCATTGGTCGGAGAGCGCCATGGGTCTCAGTCTCAGGTCAGCGTGCCCAGATCGAACAGGCGGTGGTGTTCACGGATGGCGTGGCGGTCGGTCATGCCCGCGATGTAGTCGGCAATCGCGCGCTGCGGGGCATGCGGGTCGGCCTCGGCGATCTGCTCGGCATGCCGCTGGAAGTGCTCGGGCATCAGCCGCGGCTCGGAGTCGAATGCGGCGAACAGCTCCTGGATCAGCTGGCGGGCCTTGTGCATCACCGCGTGGACCTGATGGTGGTGGTACAGGTTCTCGCGCAGGAAGACCTTCAGTTCGTGTGCCTGTTCCGCCATGTCCGGGCTGAAGCGGATCAGTGGCTGGCCGGCCCGGCGGACGTCGTCCGGGGTCTCGGGCTGCTCGTGATCGATCGCGGCCTGGCTGCTTTCGATCAGGTCGGAGACCAGGGCGTCGATCATGCGGCGAACGGTCTCGTGCTGAACCCGTCGCGGCTCGAGGTCCGGGTAGCGTGCACGAACTGCCTCCAGACATTTGCGGAACAGACGGACCTCGGTCAACTGGTCCATGTCGAGCAGCCCGGAACGCAGGCCATCGTCGACATCGTGATTGTTGTAGGCGATCTCGTCGGCCACGTTGGCCAGCTGTGCTTCCAGTGATGGCTGCTGCTTTTCGAGAAAGCGCACGCCGATCGCGCCCAGATCGCGCGCCCGTTGTGGCGAGCAGTGCTTGAGGATGCCCTCGCGCGTCTCGAAGGTCAGGTTGAGGCCGTCAAACTCCGCGTAGTGGCGCTCCAGCAGGTCGACGATGCGCAGCGACTGCAGGTTGTGCTCGAAGCCTCCATACCCCTTCATGCAGTCGTTCAGCGCGTGCTGGCCGGCATGGCCAAACGGGGTGTGGCCGAGGTCGTGCGCCAGGGCGATGGCCTCGACCAGGTCCTCGTTCAGGTGCAGTGCGCGTGCGATCGAGCGCCCGATCTGCGCGACCTCCAGCGAGTGGGTCAGGCGGTTGCGGAACAGGTCGCCCTCGTGACTGATGAAGACCTGGGTCTTGTACTCCAGGCGGCGAAACGCGCTGGAATGCACGATGCGGTCGCGGTCGCGCTGGAAATCGCTGCGGTGGCGTGGTGGTGCCTCCGGGTAGGTGCGCCCGCGCGAGGCCGAGGGGTCGGCGGCGTACGGCGCGAGCCCGGAGGCCTTGTCGACCCGGGGTGTGGTGGCCAGGGCCTCAGGCGACACGGGCGCCCTCGTGCAGGGTTGCGTCCAGCGCCGACACGTCGAACTGGTCGGTGAGTTCGGCCTGGCCGATCGCCCGCAGCAGCACCAGGCGCAGGCGGCCGCTGGATACTTTCTTGTCGATCGCCATCAGTTCGCGGAAGCGCTCGGCGGTCATGGTGTCCGGGGGTTCCAGGGCCAGGCCCGCGCGCTGGATCAGGGCCTCGGCGCGCTCGCGTTCCGCTCGGCTCAGCCAGCCCATGCGTTCCGACATGCGCGCCGCCATCGCCATGCCCGTGCCCACGGCCTCGCCATGCAGCCACTGGCCATACCCCATCCCGGCCTCGATGGCATGGCCGAAGGTATGACCCAGGTTCAGCAGGGCACGGATGCCGCCTTCACGTTCGTCGGCGGCGACGATCTCCGCCTTGCAGGCGCAGGAGCGGTGGATGGCATAGGCCAGGGTCTTTGGTTCCAGCGCCCGCAGTTCGTCGATATGCGCCTCCAGCCAGGCGAAGAAATCGGCATCGCGGATCAGCCCGTATTTGATGACCTCGGCGAGCCCGGCCTGCAGCTCGCGCTCGGGCAGCGTCTTCAGGGTGTCGGTGTCGATCAGCACCGCGCGCGGCTGGTGGAAGGCGCCGATCATGTTCTTGCCCAGCGGGTGGTTGACCCCGGTCTTGCCGCCCACCGAGGAGTCGACCTGGGCCAGCAGGGTGGTCGGGATCTGCACAAAGTCGATCCCGCGCTGGTAGATCGCGGCGGCGAAGCCGGCGATATCGCCCACCACGCCCCCGCCCAGTGCGACGATGCGGCTGCCCCGGTCGAGCCGGGCCTCCAGCAGGCGGGTGATGATCGATTCCACCGTGGCCAGGGTCTTGTGCGCCTCGCCGTCGGGTAGCTCGATCCAGAGGAGCTCGCCCGCGATCCCGCACTGTTCGAGCGTTTCGCGCAGGGCCTCGCCGTACAGCGGGCCCACGGTGGTGTTCGTCACCACTGCCACGCGGCGGCCCTCCAGCGCCGGGCGCAGGGTGTCGGCAGCGGCGAGCTGGCCCGGTCCGATCCGGATGGGGTAGCTGCGCTCGCCCAGCTCGACGTTCAGGTTTTGCGTGCCGGGTGCGTTCATCAGGGGCATCATAGCGTGCGTACCGCTTTGGGCGTAAGCGTGTGCGCGGTCAGGATGGGCATCGTTTCACGGACTTTTGCAAATGGCGGCGGTTGGATTACCATAGGGAGTTCTGCATGGCTGCCCGGAGTGTTTCGGGTGGCGTTTTTGTTTTGGTAGACGAATCAGCATTCGCATCCGGAGATTGTATGCCGCACGTACGAGTTCGCGAGAATGAGCCCTTCGAGGTTGCCCTGCGCCGTTTCAAGCGCACCTGTGAGAAGGCCGGCGTGGTCGCGGAAGTCCGCCGCCGCGAGTATTACGAAAAGCCGACCACCGAGCGCAAGCGCAAGGCCGCCGCAGCGGTGAAGCGCCAGCTGAAGAAGAATTCCCGCGACATGACCCGTCGGGTGCGTCTGTACTAAGAATCGCCTTTCGGGCCTTTGGCCCGGATCGAGGACCCTTATGTCGCTCAAGGCCCGGTTGCAGGATGACGTCAAGCAGGCCATGCGGGCCCGGGAGAAGGAACGCCTCGCGGCGTTGCGCTTGATCCAGGCCGAGGTCTCGCAGTTCGAGGTCGACGAGCGGCGCGAAGCCGACGACGACGCGGTGCTGGCCATCCTGAACCGGATGCTCAAGCAGCGTCGCGACTCCATCGACCAGTACCGCAAGGGTGGCCGCGAGGACCTGGCCGAGCGCGAGGCCGCCGAGATCACCGTGATCGAGGCCTACATGCCCGAGCCGCTGGGCGATGCCGAGCTCGAGCAGATGATCGGCGAGGCGATCGCCGAGACTGGCGCGGCCGGTCCCAGTGATATGGGCAAGGTGATGGGCGTGCTCAAGCCCCGGGTCTTCGGTCGTGCCGACATGGGTGTGGTGAGCCAGAAGGTCCGGTCCGCACTGGGGCATTCTTGACCGTTACGCTCGTTTGAGCGAAACGAACCATTCCTGAACGCATGAACGGTTGAACCCCGTGGCGTCATGCCGCCGGTTCCCGTCGGAGCGAGTGATCCATGGCTTCCAATCCGATGCAGTTCCTGGACCTGCCGCGCCAGGACCCTCAGAAGACCCCCGCCGAGATTCGTATCCACGAGTTCGGCGAGATCATTGGTCAGTTCGACCCGGCGACCGCGGGGCAGCAGGCGGGCCGCTGCCTGGCCTGTGGCAACCCGTATTGCGAATGGAAGTGCCCGGTTCATAACTTCATCCCGAACTGGCTGAAGCTGGTGGAAGAAGGCAACCTGTTCGCCGCCGCCGAGCTCTCGCACAAGACCAACTCCCTGCCCGAGGTCTGCGGCCGTGTCTGCCCGCAGGACCGCTTGTGCGAGGGTGCCTGCACGCTGAACGACGGTTTTGGCGCGGTCACCATCGGCTCGGTGGAGAAGTACATTACCGACGAGGCCCTGAAGGCCGGCTGGCGCCCGGACCTCTCTGACGTCACCCCGACCGACAAGCGCGTGGCCGTGATCGGCGCCGGGCCGGCCGGCCTTGGCTGCGCCGATATCCTGGCGCGCAACGGCGTGCAGGCCGTGGTCTATGACCGCTACCCGGAGATCGGCGGTCTCCTGACCTTCGGTATTCCGCCGTTCAAGCTGGAAAAGCAGGTGATCCGCACTCGCCGCGAGATCCTCGAGGGCATGGGTGTGGAGTTTCGCCTGAACACCGAGATCGGCCGCGATATCCAGATGGATGCCCTGCTGGAAGAATACGACGCCGTGTTCCTCGGTATGGGCACGTATACCGCGATGCAGGGCGGCTTCCCCGGCGAGGATCTGCCGGGCGTGTACCCGGCGCTGCCGTTCCTGATCTCCAATATCCGCCAGGTGATGGGCTGGGAGCACGATGAAGACGGCTTCATCGACGTCGCCGGCCAGCGTGTGGTGGTCCTCGGCGGTGGCGACACTGCGATGGACTGCAACCGCACCTCGATCCGTCAGGGCGCAGCCTCGGTGACCTGCGCCTATCGTCGCGACGAAGAGAACATGCCGGGTTCGCGCAAGGAAGTGGTGCATGCCCGCGAAGAGGGCGTGCAGTTCGAGTTCAACGTGCAGCCCGTCGAGATCGTCGGTGACGGCAAGGTCGAGGGCGTGAAAGTGGTGCGTACCCAGATGGGCGCTCCGGATGAGCGCGGCCGCCGCCGTCCGGAGCCGGTGCCGGGCTCCGAGCATGTGATCCCGGCTGACCGCGTGCTGATCGCCTTCGGGTTCCGGCCGTCCCCGGCGGACTGGTTCGCCGAGTACAAGATCGGCGTGGACGAGGGCGGGCGCGTGCAGGCCGTTGGCGAGCACGCCTTCCAGACCGGCAACCCGAAGGTCTTTGCCGGCGGCGACATGGTGCGGGGCTCGGACCTGGTTGTGACCGCCGTCTTCGAGGGCCGCGAGGCTGCCGAAGGCATTCTTGAATATCTCGGCGTTTGAGCTTTTCGATGTCCCAGACCCTGAAGAATGACCGACTGCTGCGTGCGTTGCTGCGCGAGCCCGTGGACCGCCCGCCGATCTGGATCATGCGCCAGGCCGGTCGCTATCTGCCGGAATACCGCGAGACCCGCGCCCAGGCCGGCAGCTTCATGAGCCTTTGCCAGAACCCGGAGCTGGCCTGCGAAGTCACGATGCAGCCGCTGCGCCGCTTCCCGCTGGATGCGGCGATCCTGTTCTCGGACATCCTCACTATCCCGGATGCCATGGGGCTGGGGCTTTATTTCGAGACCGGCGAGGGCCCACGCTTTCGCGACCCGATCCGTTCGCTCGAGGCGATCGAAAACCTGCCGATACCGGATCCGGAGCAGGAGCTGCGCTATGTGATGGACGCGGTGCGCCTGATTCGCCGCGAGCTGAATGGCGAAGTGCCGCTGATCGGTTTTGCCGGCAGCCCGTGGACGCTCGCCACCTATATGGTCGAGGGTCAGGGTTCGCGCGATTTCGCCGAGACCAAGCGGCTGATGTACGGCGAGCCGCAGGCGATGCACGCGTTGCTGCAGAAGGTCGCCAGCGCGGTCACCGAATACCTGAACGCCCAGATCCGCGCGGGGGCGCAGGCCGTGATGGTCTTCGATACCTGGGGTGGGTCGCTGACGCCGCGCGGCTATCGCGAGTTCTCGCTGGCCTACATGCAGCGCATTGTCGATGGCCTGATCCGGGACCACGACGGTCGGCGTGTACCGGTCACGCTGTTCACCAAGGGTGGCGATGCCTGGCTCGAGGCGCAGGCCGAGACCGGTGCCGATGCCCTGGGGCTGGACTGGACGATCGAGATTGCCGAGGCCAGCCGTCGTGTGGGTGACCGCGTGGCGCTGCAGGGCAACCTGGATCCGTCGGTGCTGTACGCGCCCGATGCGGTGGTGCGGGAGGAGGCCCTGCGGGTGCTGGACGGGTTCGACCGTGATACCGGGCATGTCTTCAACCTGGGGCACGGGATCCACCCGGGCATCGACCCGGAACGGGTGGCGACCCTGGTCGAGACGGTTACCTCCTACCGCCGCGACTAAGTCGGCATTTCCTCGTCAGGACGCGTCCGCGGCCTCGGGTCCGGCATCGGCGTTCGCGGACGCCAGCAACTCGTTCACCTCCGCGCGCCCGGCGCGGGCCATGGGCTTGCCGTCCACCGGCGACGGCGGGGCCTGGCGCAGCCCATCCAGCGGAAACACGGTCAGTTCGATGTCCGTGTCGTGCGGTCCGCGAAAGCTCAGAAACGGTACCCGCTGCTCGCGCCCCTGGCGACTGCGATAGCGGCGTTCGCCCGTCTGGCAGCGGATTCCGCGCTCACCCAGGTCGAGGATGACCTCCTCCACCGTCTCGGCAAATGCATGCAGATTGACCAGCGGCTGGCGCTCGACGATGCCGTCCAGCAACGGGCCGACCAGGCGCGGCTCCAGATCCGCCAGTCGCTCCATGACGATCCGGGCGGCCTCGAGGCGTTCGCGGTAGGCCTGGCGGGTGTCGTCCGTTGCGAACAGGCGGCTGCGCTCGATCGCGGCCTCCTGGATCTCGATATTGCGCGGCATTTCGTGGCGCGGTTCGACACCCAGGTGCTCGGCGGCCTTGCGTTTGGCCAGCGCGAAGTCGCGGATGCCGTCGTCGAGGAGGATCCGTGCGGCTTCCTGGGCCAGTTCCTGACGGATACGGGATGGGTTCATCAGAACACCGACTCGGCGGGGCCCTGGCCATTCTCGCCGCTGGGCCGGACGGGGGCCTGGCCACGTTCCGGAACCTGCTGCGGGATCAGCCACTGGATATTCGCACCCGGAGTCTCTTCGCTGGGCGCGCGGCGGCCGTCGGGCAGGATCGCCACACGCTGAAGGTCATCTGGCCGCTCCACCGGCCGCTCCGGTGCGTCGGTCAGCACCGAGTCCATGAACCGTATCCAGAGCGGGAGCGCTGTACGCCCGCCGCTCTCGCGGCGGCCCAGTTCGCGGTTGTCGTCGAACCCGACCCAGGCGGTGGCCACGATGTCGGCGTTGAAACCCGAGAACCAGGCGTCGCGATAGCTGTTGGTGGTGCCGGTCTTGCCGGCGAGATCCGAACGTCCCAGTTGCTGCGCCTGACGCCCGGTTCCGGCGGTGATCACATGCCCCAGCATGTTGCTCATCTGCCAGGCCACACCCGGCTCCAGCACCTGTGCCGGGTCGGTGTACTGCAGCGGACCACCGCTGGCATTCAGGTGCAGGTCCTGGCCGGGCGGGTTCTCGCAGGGGGCGGGGCAGGCGCGTTCGGTCGGGGCCTTGTAGAGGACTTCGCCGTCGTCGGTTTCGATGCGCGTGATGATCCACGGGCTGTGGAGCTTGCCACCGGAGGCGAATACCCCGTAGGCATTGTTCAGTTGCAGGGGTGTGACCGCACCGGTGCCGAGTACCATCGACAAGTTGCTTGGGTGCTTGTCCGGATCCAGGCCGAAGCGCGGCAGCTGTTCGTGTACGCGCTGCGGCCCCAGGCTGTTGAGCAGGCGGATCGATGCCAGGTTGCGCGACTGGGCCAGGGCGTCGCGCATGCTCATCTCGCCCTGGAACTGGCGCGAGTAGTTCTGCGGGCGCCACTCCGCCCCCAGTGCCGGGTCGTCGAAGACCATCGGGGCGTCGACCAGTATGCCGTCCGGTCGGTAGCCATCCTGCAGCGCCAGCGCGTACACCAGCGGCTTGAACGCCGAGCCGGGCTGCCGCTGCGCCTGCGTGCTGCGGTCATAGCGATTCTCGAAGAAGTCGAATCCACCGGCCAGCGAAACGATGGCGCCGTCGGCCGGCGACTGGGCGATCACCGCGCCGGTCACCTCGGGTTTTTGCGCCAGGCGCCAGCGCCCGTCGGTATAGGGCCTGACGCGGATCACGTCGCCCCGTTCGAACTCGGGGGTGCGTGCCCATTCCTGGTCGCGGGGTTCGATGGTGAGCTCGCCGATCTGGCCGCCGTCGACCTGCAGCGTGCCGTCACCTTCGCGTTCCATGACGACCGCTGGGAACAACAGGCGCCCATGTACGCCCTGTGCCTTCAGCGCACGTTCGCGGGCCTCGGCGTCGGCCATCACCTCGTCGCCAAGTCGACCCTCGGGCCCGCGGTAACCGTGGCGTTCGTCGTATTCGAGGAGACCTTCGCGAAGGGCCTGGTTGGCGGCTTCCTGGTAGCGGGAGTCGATGGAGGTATGCACCTGCAGGCCGCGCCGATAGGCGTCCTCGCCCCAGAGATTGAAGACGATCTGGCGGGCCGCCTCCGCCACCCAGTGGGCGTCGACCTCGGTCGCGGCCACGTGTCGCTCGGACGAAACCGGGCGCGCCACCGCCTCTTCGTACTCCGAGTCGCTGATCGCGCCGGTGTCCAGCATACGTCGCAGCACGTAATTGCGGCGGATCTCGGCGCGCTGGGCGCTGGCGACGGGGTTGGTCGTGGAGGGGGCCTTCGGCAGGGCTGCGAGCACCGCGATCTCGTCCAGCTCCAGTTCGTCGATGGAGCGTCCGTAATAGACCCGGGCGGCGGCCTCGATCCCGTAGGCGCGCTGGCCCAGGTAGATCTTGTTCAGATACAGCTCGAGGATCTCGTCCTTGGTCATCTCCTGTTCCATGCGAATGGCCAGGAAGATCTCGCGCAGCTTGCGCTCGTAGGTGCGGTCACGCGTCAGGAACACGTTGCGCGCCAGCTGCATGGTGATCGTGGAACCCCCCTGGCTGCGTTCGCCGCGAGTGGAGATCTCGTTGATCGCCGCTCTGGCCAGGCCAACGATGTCGACCCCGGGATGATCGTAGAAGCGCTCGTCCTCGGCCGCGATGAAGGCCTGGCGGACGCGCTCGGGGATGTCCTCGATCGGCAGGGGGATGCGGCGTTCTTCTGCGAACTCGCCCATTAGCAGGCCGTCCGCGGTGCGGACCTGCAGCGGGGTTTGCAGGCGCACGTCGCGCACCGCCTCCGCTTCGGGGAGGGTCGGGGCGTAGTGCACGTACAGGGCCGCAATGGCTGCGGATACGCCGATTCCGGCCGCCAGGATCAGCGCCAGCAACGCCGCAAAAATCTTGAGAATCGGCTTCATGACTGTAGAAAAAGTGGGGCCAAGTTAAGAATCAGCTTTCAAAGCAACTTGCAACCCGGATTTCGGAGTGTATATTGTGAACGAGCTAGCATACTTGATTGTAACGCTACCAGTTACTTTCATTGGGGTATACAGGGGGATGTGTGCTGAGTCTCGGAAAGAGCAAGCAGGGACTGCTGGGCGTGGATGTCAGCTCCGCCGCCGTGAAGGTGCTGGAGCTGGCTCGGCAAGGTAAGGGCTACCGGGTCGAGGCCTTTGCGGTGGAGCCGTTGCCGGATGGTGTGATGGTGGACAAGGTCTGCCAGGACACCGAGGCGGTGGGGAACGCGCTCGCCCGCGCGGTGAAGCGCTCCGGCACCAAGCTCAAGCACTGTGCGATGGCCGTGCCGTCCTCGGCGGTGATCACCAAGACCATCCAGATGTCGGCCACGCTCAGCGACACCGAGCTCGAGGGCCAGGTCTTCGTCGAGGCCGATCAGTACATCCCCTACACCCTGGAAGAGGTCAATCTCGACTTCCAGGTCCTCGGCAAGAACGAAAAGAATCCCCAGTTGGTCGACGTCCTGGTCGTCGCCTCGCGGCGCGAGAACGTCGACTCGCGCGTGGCGATCGCCGAATCCGCCAAGCTTACCCCCGAACTGGTGGACGTCGAGGCCTACGCGATCGAGCACGCCTCCGAGCGCCTGGTCGAGCAGATCCCCGATCGCGAGAACAAGCCCATCGTTGCGATCGTCGACGTCGGCTCCTCGGTGACAGCGGTCTATGTCGTCAGCCAGACCGAGGGCGTGATCTATACCCGCGAGCAGAATTTTGGCGGACGCATGCTGACCGAGGAGATCATGCGCCGCTACAGCATGAACTATCAGGAGGCGGGCTCCGCCAAGATGAGTGGCGACCTTCCGGCCGACTACGTCAGCAATATCCTCGAACCGTTCAAGCAGACGATGATGGATCAGATCCAGCGTCTGCTGCAGTACTTCTACGTGACCCGTCCGCAGGATTCGATCGACCACATCCTGCTGGGTGGCGGCTGTGCCGCGATCGCGGGTGTTGACGAGATGCTCGAGGAGAGCTCCGGGACCCCGGTATCGGTCGCCAACCCATTCCGGGGCATGGCGCTGTCGCGCCGAGTGAACCAGCAGCGCTTCGCCAATGATGCCCCCGCGCTGCTTACGGCCTGCGGCCTGGCTATGCGGGGGTACGCGTCATGATCTACATCAATCTCCTCCCGTGGCGCGAGAAGGCCCGTGAACAGCGGCGCAAACAGTTCTTCGGCGCGGTAGGTGGCGCGGTCGTGGTCGGAGTGCTGCTGGCGTTCGGTGCGCACACCTACATGAATGCCCTGATCGATCACCAGCAGTCGCGTAACCAGATGCTGGAGAGCGAGATCCGCGAGCTGGACCGCAAGATTGCCCGCATCCGCGATCTGGACGAGCAGCGTCAGGCCCTGATCGCGCGCATGGAGGTGATCCAGACCCTGCAGGCGCGTCGCCCGGAGGCCGTGCACCTGTTCGATCAGCTGGTCGAGACGCTGCCGGACGGCACCTACCTCAACGAGGTTCGACAGGAAGGCGAGCGTATTCGCCTGACGGGGCGCGCCGAATCCAACACCCGGATCTCGACGCTGATGCGCCGCATCGATGGCTCGCCCTGGCTGGCCGATTCCAACCTGCAGATTATCGAGACGCGTGAAGACGGCAGCCTGCAGGTGCGTGACTTCCGCCTCGACGCCAATCAGACGCGGCCCGCGGATGTCGAGGAGGATTCCTGATGAATATCAAGGAACTCAACGAGATCGACTTCAATAACATTGGCGAGGCGTCCTGGGCCGTAAAGGTACTGATCCTGGTCGTGATCGTGCTGGTCATCCTGGGTCTGTCCTATTACTTCTTCATCGGCGATCAGCGCACCGACCTGGAACGCGCCGAGAATCGCGAGCAGCAGTTGCGAGCCGAGTTCGAGGACAAGCAGCAGCGCGCCGCGAATCTCGAGGCCTACGAGGAACAGCTCGAAGAGATGGAACGCATGTTCGCCTCGTTGCTGGAGCTTTTGCCGAGCAGCGCCGAGATTCCCAGCTTGCTGGTGGATATCTCGCAGACCGGCTTGCAGGCCGGGCTCGAGATCGAGCTCTTCGAACCGCGTGGCGAGAACCGGCGGGATTTCTACGCCGAGGTGCCGATCCGTCTGCGGGTACGTGGCGACTACGAGGAACTGGCGGAGTTCGTCAGCGGCACCTCGGCGCTGCCGCGTGTCGTGACCATGCACGACATGCACATTCGTCGGGGCAATTCCGATGACGACCTTCTGATGGACGCCACCGCCCGTACCTACCGCTACCTGGAGGACCACTGATGCGGAACCCTGCACAGCGATCCCTGGGAGCGGCCTTTGCGCTTGGCCTGCTGGCTACGTTCGGATTGTCGGGTTGCGCACCGGACAAGAGCGATCTGGAGCGTTACATCGCGGAGATCAATGAGCGCCCGGGCAGCGGTATAGACCCGATCCCGACGCTGGAGCCGCACGAGCCCTACCTGTATCCGGGTCACACCCGCTCCCCGTTCGACTCCTCCGTGATTGCGCAACCCGAGCTGGCCGTGGCCCAGGGCGAGCCCGGCGATGCCGAGGTCGACCCGGATCGCCCGCGCGAATTCCTCGAGAGCTTCCCTCTGGATTCCTTGCGCATGGTGGGATCGCTGGAGCAGGACGAGGTGCGTTATGCCCTGGTGCGTACCCCCGATCGGGGTATTCAGCGCGTGACGGTTGGCAATTACATGGGCGAAAACCACGGTCGTATCGTCGAGATCACTGCCACTCGGGTGAAGCTGGTCGAGGTGGTTCCGGATGCTTTCGGCGGGTACGTGGAACGCGAAAACTCCGTGGCGCTGGCCGACTAGCGGTTGGGGGAGCAGAACAATGATGAAGCGAATGGGCCGCAAGACCGGCAACAACTACAGGGGATTACACATGGGTTCTTCCATGCGCGCGCTGGCGGGCACCGTGATGGCGGCTTTGCTGTTCATGGTTTCGCAGGGGGTGGCGGCGACCGAACTGGAAGAGATTCGGGCGGCCAGCATTAGCGGTGACCGGGTGCAGGTGAATCTGCGCTTTTCCGGCACTCCGCCCGAAGATGTTCGGGCCTTTGCCATCGACTCCCCGCCGCGGATCGCACTGGATCTCCCGGATGCCGGCAATGCGCTGCGCAGCCGCGAGACGGACCTCAACGTGGGGCCCCTGCTGACCGCTACAGCGGTCGAGTCCGGTGATCGTACGCGCGTGGTGCTGAACCTGACCCAGCCCTCCGAGTATCAGACCCGGGTCGAAGGCAACAACCTGATTCTGACCCTCGGCCGCGGGGTCTCCGAGGCCGACAGCGATGTACAGCAGGTGGTCGATCGTGCCGGCGAGCCCTCCGAACGGGCGACGCGCAGTGCGCGCCCGGTCGAGATTACCGGCATCGATTTTCGTCGCGGTTCCGAGGGCGAAGGCCGGGTCGAGATCGACCTGTCGCGCTCGGGGGCCGAGGTCAATGTGCGCGAGCAGGCCGGCAAGGTCGAGCTGACGTTCCCGCGCGCTCGTGTGGACGAATCCCTGGAGCGCCGACTGGACGTGCTCGATTTCGCCACACCCGTTCGCACCATCGATACTGTGGCCGAGCGCGAGCGTGTGCGCATGGAAGCGGACGCACACGGCGAATACGAGGTCCTGTCCTATCAGAGCGACCGGCGCTTTGTGCTTGAGGTGGCGCCCATTACCGAGGCCGAACGCGAGGCCCGGCGGCGTGAGGAAGAACAGTTCGAGGGCGAGCGCCTGTCGCTGAACTTCCAGGACATCGAGGTGCGCTCGGTCCTGCAGCTGCTGGCCGACTTTACCGATCTCAACATCGTGGTCAGCGATACTGTCGGTGGCAACATCACCTTGCGCTTGAACAACGTGCCCTGGGATCAGGCGCTGGACATCATCCTGCGCTCGCGTGGTCTGGACAAGCGCATGGACGGAAACGTGCTCTACGTGGCCCCGAGCGAAGAGATTGCGGCCCGCGAGCGCCTGGAGATGGAGGCCGCGCGTGACCGCCAGGAGCTGGAGCCGCTGCGCACCGAATTCGTCCAGATCAACTTTGCTCAGGCCGAACAGATTGCCTCGCTCATTCGTGGTGACGAGACCGGCCAGTTCCTGTCCGAGCGCGGCAGCATCACCGTCGACAGCCGCACGAACACCCTGCTGGTACAGGACACGCAGAGCCGCATTGAGGACGTGCGCCGTCTGGTGCAGACGCTCGACGTGCCCGTGCAGCAGGTGCTGATCGAGACCCGTATTGTGATCGCGGAGGACAACTTCAACCGCGAATTGGGGGCCCGTTTCGGCATCAGTGGGTCCCGAGGTGAGCGGCGTCGCACTCAAGTTGGTGCGGGTGGGTCATTGGAAGGTGCAAGTGAGGCGCGTGGCACTCGGGATCCTGGTGGGTCCGGAGCAACCGAGATGGTCAGTGGGGTGGGGCTGGGAGATCGCCTGAATAGCTCGCTACCCGCGGCTGAGGGGGCTGGGCGTGCTGGAATCAGTATCCTGCGCAGTGGCGTCCTGCTCGACTTGGAACTGTCGGCCCTGCAGGTCGAGGGTCGCGGTGAAATTATTTCCAGCCCGCGTGTGATTACGGCCAATGGTCAGACCGCATCCATCAAGCAGGGTGAAGAGATCCCGTTCCAGGAGGCCACTGCCTCCGGTGCGACCTCGACTCAGTTCATCGAGGCTGTTCTTTCTACTGAAGTGACGCCACAAATAACGCCCAATGGAAATGTGATCCTGGATATTTTGGTGAACAAAGATGAGCCGAGCAATCGAGAAGTGCTCGGAGTTCCCGGAATTAACAAGCGCGAGGTTCAGACCCAGGTCTTTGTGGGTGATGGCGAAACGGTTGTACTAGGTGGTGTGTACGAAATCACGAGCAGCGAGTCTCTGGAGAAGGTCCCGTTCTTCGGGGATATCCCGTTCCTTGGCAATCTCTTCCGCAATCGCTCCACCGAGAACACCAAGGCCGAGCTGCTGATCTTTGTGACGCCGCGCGTGCTCGACTAGGGGCAATCCATTCGGCGGGTGCTAGCATCCGTCGGGGTGGCCAGAATAGCCGGGGCTTGTCCCCGGCTTTTCTTTGTTCGGCGAGGCCAGTAGCCTTGCCGCCATGCAGAATATTGTCCTGGTGGGGCCCATGGGGGCCGGCAAGAGTACGATCGGGCGCGGGTTGGCGGGGCTGTTGCGCCGTCCGTTTTTCGACACGGATCAGGAGATCCAGCGGCGTACGGGCGTGGATATCCCCACGATCTTCGAGTTCGAGGGCGAGGCAGGCTTTCGCAAGCGCGAATCGGCGATGCTGGAATCGTTGCTGGAACGCGACGGTATCGTGATCGCGACGGGTGGCGGGATCGTCGAGCGCCCGGAGAACCGCGAGCGCTTGCGCGAGCATTTCGTGATCTACCTGCGCGTCCCGGTGGATGAACAGTTCCGGCGCACGCGCCGCAATCGCAAACGCCCCCTGCTGAACGAGGTGGCAGACCCAAGGGCCAAGCTTCAGGAGCTGTTCGAGCGCCGTGATCCGCTTTATCGGGAGATTGCGAGTATGACGCTGGAGGGGCGGGGACGACGCGTACGCGATGCCGTTCGCGGGGTCTGTGATGCCCTGAAGGTCCAGCGCCCGGATCTGTGTCAGCCCCGCTCAGAGGGCTGAATTTCTCGCGCCAGGGCCGCTTGTACGTCAGTGCCGGGTGGAGCCACCCCCATCCGGTACAAACATCCCCTGCTGCGAGGGCGGGGCACGGCGTCCGTGCGAGGCGTGGTGAAACTGGAGCCGCCAGCCATTGCCACTGCGGCGCCAGGTCTGGCTGATCAGGATGGTCCCGGTGGCCGCGACATCACCGGGACGGGTAATCGCCTCCTCAATCACGACACTCAGGCTTTCGGTCGTTTCCTGGCGCCCGACGATGCGCGGCTCGATCCCGATGTTCAGCTCGCGTGCGAATACCAGCAGCCAGCTTTCCATTACTTCGGAAACCCCGCGATGGGCCCGAGGGCTGCCCGGGTGCACGCAGACGATATCCGGACGTTCTGCCCATAACCGCATCATCCGCTCGATGTCGGCGGCACGGAAGGCCTCGTAGTAGGCCGTCAGGCATTCGTCGCTTGCCCCGCCCATCAGTGCACCCGTCCCGTATCCCAGGCCGGCGGCGGGTCCGGGTCGGGGCTGGCATGGTGCAGGCACATCCGCCAGTTCTCGCCCTCAAGGCAGTAACCATTCGTGGCCAGCATTACGCCGCGGCGTTCGCCGCTGACGTAGAGGTTTTCGCGCAGGGTGTGGATCACCAGGTTCTGCCCCGGGATGACATTGAGCTCGGTGCGATGGATCACGACGCCACGCATGTTCGGCAGGATGTCATCCCAGCTCTCGAGGATGACGTCGGTGCCGACCAGGCGCTCGCCGCCAGGGTGAATGCAGACACATCGGGGGCTGTCCAGCCAGATTTCGCGCATGGTGTCGGCGTCACCCGCCTGGAAGGCCTCGTAGAACGCTGCTTCTGCGGTTGCCGGAGAGGGAAAAGTCGTCATGCCGCTCGTCGTCCGGAAGTGAGCGCACATTGTCGCAGGGCGCCGCCCGGATGTCGCGGATGACGCCAGCCATTGTGGCGCTCACAATACGGCGACTGTTCCACAACGAGAGTGCTGATGGCACGTATCCTGACAACGGGCATCGTCACCCTGGATCACACCCTGGATGTCGAACACTATCCGGCCGAGGACGCCGAGGTTCGCGCTCTGGCCAGTTCCTCCCAGCCTGGCGGGAACGCCGCGAACACGGCTCGCATCCTCGCTCAGTTTGGTCACCGTGCAGCCCTTGCGGCCGTGATGGCGGAAGACGCGTCCGGGGAAATGCTGCTGGAGCGCCTCACTCGCGAGGGGGTGGAGGTCGGGGCCTGTGTGCGGCATCTGGGCGCTACGCCGACCTCCCATATCCTGCGTTCGCGCAGCACAGGGAGTCGGACGATCGTGCACCACCGCGATTTGCCCGAACTGAGTGCCGCAGACTTGGGCGCGGTGGCCTGGGAAGAGTACGACTGGCTGCATTTCGAGGGGCGGCATCCGGAGACCCTGTTGGAGGTGTTGCCCAGGGTCCGTCATGCCGTGACCGATCAGCCCATCTCGCTGGAATTGGAGAAGCCGCGTCCTGGGCTGGAGAGCTGTCTGGAATGGGCCGATGTGCTCATGCTGTCACAGGACTGGGCGGCAGGGATCGCGTCGCGCCCGGAGGAGGCCGCCGTCGAGCTGGCACGCCGCTACCCTGATCGCATTGTCACCGTGACGGCCGGCGCCGAGGGCGCCTGGCTGGCGCAGGGTGGGCAGCGGGTTCACTGCGCACCGACTCCGGGCCTGCAGGTAGTAGACAGTGTTGGGGCCGGCGATACCTTCAATGCCGGATTGATCAATGCCCTGGTTTCCGGTGAACCGCCCGAGCAGGCCCTGGTGGCGGCTGTGCGACTGGCGGAACGCAAGCTCCAGCAGACGGGCTTTGAAAGGCTGGCGCCCTGATCGTTTACAGATACTCGTCCAGCCAAGCCTCCAGGTCCTCGGGCTCCACCTCGCCGCGATGGGTATCGCGGATGATGCCGTCGCGGTCGATCAACACCGTATAGGGCAGTGCACCGATGCGGTTGCCGTATTCGCGACCGACTTCCATGGCCTCGTCCTGACCGATCAGGATCGGGAACTCGATCCCGAAGTCGTCGACGAAGTGCTGAGTCGCCGTGAGTTCGTCCACCGCCACCGCGACGATGGTGAAACCGTCCTCCTGGTGGTCTTCCCAGGTCTCCTGGAACAGCGGCATCTCCTTCTTGCACGGTGGGCACCAGGTGGCCCAGAAATTCAACACGACCAAGTCGCCATCCCACTCGCTCAGCTGGCGTTCGTTGCCATCCAGATCCGGCAGGGTGAAATCGATGCGACGGTCGCCCTGCGCCTCGTCCGCCGCGGCTTGCGCTGCCTCGTTGCCGTTGGCCTCGGCCGCATCCATTTCAGGTGTGGGTTCCTCGCAACCGACCAGCAAAAGGGCACTGGCGGCGACGAGCCCGACCCAGCCGAAAGCCCGTGTACGGTGTTTCATGGCGTCACTCCGATGGCGCTTTCCACATGCGACAGGAAACGATCGGCATTCAGATAACCGACACTGCGGTAGTTGCGCAGTTCGTTGCCGTCGCGGTCGTAGAAGATCATCGCGGGCGGACCGAACAGACTGAAGTGGCGCATCAGGTCGCGGTGCTCCGAGGTGTTCTCGGTCACGTCCGCCTTGAGCAGATGAACATCCGCCATGGCGTTGATGACACGCTGGTCCTGGAAGGTGGTGCGATCCAGACGAACGCAGTCCACGCACCAGTCGGCATAGAAGTCCACGAACACCGGCTGCCCGTTCTCGCGGGCGCGCTCGACCTCGCGTTCCAGATCCTCGAGGCTGTTGATCTTGGTGAACTCCATTTCCGTCGGACCCTGCTCGCCCGTGGTGGAGGCCACGGGCTGGTTCAGGCTGGCCAGTGGCCGGAATACGTCCTTGCCACCCGTCGCCGCACCAATCATCAGCAGGATGCCGTAGATCAGGATCACCACACCCAGGCCCTTCCACAGGCTGTACCAGCCCGAGGTGCCTTCCGGTAGCGAGCGCAGCGCACCCATGTAGATCGCGGTCACGATCAGCAGGGTGGCCCACAGGAACATCGCGACCTCGCCCGGGATCACCCGTTCGAGCAGCCAGATGCCCATCGCCAGCAGGCCGACACCAAACACCGCCTTGATCGCATCCATCCACGGGCCCGCCTTCGGCAACAGGCGTCCGGACGAGGTGCCGATCACCAGTAGCGGGGCACCCATGCCCATGCTCAGGGAGAACAGCGCAATGCCGCCCAGCACCGCGTCACCGGTCTGGCTGATGTAGAGCAGTGCCCCGATCAGCGGCGCGGTGACACAGGGGCCGACAATTAGCGCCGAGAGGAAGCCCATAATGCCGGCCCCCATGTAGGTGCCGCCTTCCTGGCGATTGCTGATTTGCGACAGCTTGCTCTGAATGCCTGCCGGCATCTGCAGCTCGTAGAATCCGAACATCGACATCGCCAGCGCGATGAAGATGGCGACGAAGGTGCCGATGATCCAGGGGTTCTGGAACGCCGCCTGCAGGTTGGCACCCGCCAGGCCCGCGAACACCCCGGCAATGGTGTAGGTCAGTGCCATGGCCAGCACGAACACCAGCGAGATCAGGAACGCCTTGCGCGTGGTCAGGTTCTTCTGCCCGATGATGATGTTCGACAGGATCGGAATCATCGGGAACACGCAGGGGGTAAAGGTCAGTAGCAAGCCGAAGCCGAAGAAGGCCAGGGCCACCAGCCAGATCTGCCCATCGGCCAGTTGCGCCGCGATACGGTCCTGCTGGGTGACCGGGGCGGCGTCGTCGTCTTCCGGGGCAGCGTCGTCATCCGCCGGTGTGGCCTCGGTCTCGTCCAGGGCCTCGTCGCCCGTGTCTGGCAGGGCGTCTTCGTCGGCCTCGGCCGCCAGGTCGGAATCGAAAGCGACCGAGACCTCCTGGGTCAGCGGCGGGTAACACACCCCTCCGTCCCAGCAGCCCTGGTAGTCGATGGCGAGGGTGATCTCGGAGACGTCATCCTCGTCGCGCAGCACCGGGACCAGGATCTCCACCTGGTCGCGATAGATCTCCGTCTCGCCGAAGAACTCGTCGTCGTGGCGCTCGCCCTCGGGCGGATTCACCGGCCCCAGCTCGATGCCATCGCCCTCCGCGATACGTACGTCGAGCTGGTCGCGGTAGAGGTAGTACTCGTCCTCAATCTCGAAGCGCAGAATGACGGCGTTCTGGCTGATCGCCTCCAGCGATGCAGCGAAGGCCTCTTCCGGCTCCAGCAGGTCACCGGCCGCACCGAGGTCGCCGGAGAGGTCGCCCATTTCGTCCAGGGCACCGCGCGGCTCGTCGGCCGCCGCATCTTCGGTGGTCTCCTCCTCCGCGGCCTCTTCGCCGTTTCCGCCCGGCAGGCCCGGCAGTTCCAGCGACACGGTCTGGAAATGCGGCGGGTAGCACACGCCAATGTCCGCGCAGCCCTGCGAGCGCGCAGTCAGTTCGATCTCGGTGCTCTCGGCAGCAACGATCGGCAGCTCAATGCTGATCTCGTTGCGATAGGTTTCGACCTCGCCGAAGAACTCGTCGGTCTTCTTCTCGCCGTCGGGGATGTTCGGTTCGCCGAGCTCCAACCCTTCGCTCTCGGGTTCGAACTCAAACTGCTCGCGGTACATGTAGTAGCCGTCCGCGATCTCCCAGGTCAGGCGAATGGTGTCCGCGTCAATGGCCTCGGCGCTCAGGCTGAAGGCGTCATCCGGGTCCAGCAGATCATCATCGAAGATGGCATGTGCCAGCCCCGGGGTCAGCAGTAATGCGACCAGGAGGGTCGCCAGCCAGTTGCGCAGGTTCAGGAGGTGCATTGCGTTATCCAGTTCAGGTAATCCGGGGACCCGTGCGTGATCGGCACGGCAATAATCTCCGGGGTTTCATACGGGTGATGTTCCGTCAGGTGGGCCTGCAGGTCGTCGCGGGCATCGACGGAGGTTTTGATCAGCAGTGTGACTTCGGAATCGGTTTCGATATTCCCTTTCCACACATAAATTGAGCGTCCGGCCGGGAGGATGTGCACGCAGGCCGCAAGCCCGCGCTGGACCAGCTCGCCGGCCAGATTCTCCGCCTCGGCGGGGTCGTCCAGTGTGGTGAGTACCAGCCAGGCGCGCACGTTCGTGTTGTCGGGTTCCTTGTCCGGCATCATCGACTCTTGGGCATCAGGAATTTGTACGAAGTTCGATCCGGGCCGGCTGGCCGGGGCGCAGTACGGCATCATCGCCCGGCGAGAACTCGGCCTCGACCCGGTATCTCTGATCCTCGTCTTTGCCCACAAGTTCCCAGCCGATCCGATCGATCGTGCCAGAAAACTCGTACTCGCCAATCGTAATCGTGACCTCCTGCCCCTCGCTGAGCGAGTGGATGCGCTCGGGTACCACCAGCGCGCGGACCCGCATGGAGTCGCCGCTTCCAAGTACCGCTAGCACGGCCGGCGCCAGAGCGGGATTCACGAACTGGCCGGGGGAGACATCGATGCGCGTGATGCGGCCGCTGGCCGGGGCGCGAATTGTTGCGTCGTCGCGATCGGCGCGTGCACGGTCGCGCTGGGCGCGGGCCTCGGCCAGGCGTGCGGCGACAGTGGCCTGCTGGATGCGTGCCAGTTCCACCTCGCGCAGGGCGATCAGGGTCTGGTCGTACAGGTCCTCCGCCTTTTCGACCTCGCGATTGGCCTCGTTCAGTTCCAGTTGCAGACGTTCGATGGCGGCCTGCGCGGCACGCAGGTCGGCCTCGACCCTGCGCGTATCCAGGCGGAACAGGGCGGTGTCCTGGTCGACATGCTCACCCGGGCGGACCTCGATCGCCTCGATCTTGCCGGCCACCGGGGCCGTGATGCGGTAGGTCTGGCCCCAGTCCAGATGGCCTTCCAGCGCGCCGTTTTCCTCGGCCGCCGACCCAGCGGGAGTCAGCGCCAGAAAGGCACAGCAGGCGACGGCCGAGAGCAACAGCCGTCGGGTCGAGTTGCCCTGGTTCAGGCGATCGATGGACATCGCGTGTACTCCGTCGGGGCGTCCGTGGACGCGCTTTTGTTACTCCGTTTCCGCCACGGCCGTACCGGCCAGGCGGAAGGGGCTCAGGTCACCGCGCCCGGTGAGCAGGGCCAGGCGCTCGTACACCATGGCCAGCTCGAACTCGGTCTGGGCGTTAAAATAGGCTGCGGCGCTTTGCTGGACCATCGAGTCGCCGAGATCGGCCTGGTCCTCGATGTCGTACAGGTAGCGGGCGCGGTCGATGTAGAGCTGGCGATAGTCCATGCGCCATTCGGCCTCGTCACGCTGCATCCGCAGGGCCTGGGCTTCGTGATAAAGCTCGCGCAGGCGGTTGCGCGCCTCGATTCGGGCCTGTCCCAGATCGGCCTCCGCGCGCTGGCGGGCCGCGACTGCGTGGCCCACACGACTGTCCTGGCGGCGTCCCTCGTACAGCGGCACCTCCAGCACGAGCCCGGCGGCGAAGGGGTTGCGATCACCGCCAAACTCGCGGTTCCAGTAGCCCGTCTCGGCCTCCGCATACAGGCGTGGGCGGCGCTGGGCGCGGGCCGCATCCACGCCACGTGCGGCGGCCTCTACTTGCATGCGCTCGGCGGCAAGGGTCGGATTCGCGCTGTCGAGTTCAGCCATCAGATCGTCCAGGCCCGGGAGTTCCGGTAGATCCAGCGGCAGGGCGGGTGCCAGCACGGTACGAATGCGCTCGCCGGGGCGGTTCAGGGCCTCGGCGAGCTCGTCGCGGGCGCGGCGCTGATTCTGCAGGGCGCGCTGGCGCTGCACGCGCAGCGTCTGGTATTCCGACTCCAGGCGAAAGACCTCGATATCCGAGACCTGTCCGCGTTGTGCACGTTCTTCCGCACGCTCCTTGCTGACGAATGCGGCCGCCATGGCCTCGGTGTCGCGGGCAAAACCGAGGTCGGCGAGCAGGACGTTGAAATACCGCTCCATGACATGCAGCGAGTGGCGGGCGTGCGCCAGGATCTCCATCTCGCGGGCGGCCTCAAGGCGCTGGGTGCTGGCGGCCTCGCGCGCGTTCGACTGGCCGAAGTCGCTCAGCAGCTTGCGGGCGACGAGGGTGGCACGCGAGTCGTTGCGGCTCTGATCCGGGGCGAGGTCATTGGGCTCGATCCAGCGAGCCTCCAGGCGCGCATTCACCGTGACGTCGCGTCCGGCCTGGGTGCTGGCGAGTTCCTGTTCGGCGATCTCGCGTTCCGCCCGCGCCCGTTGAACCTGAGGGTGGAGGGCATCGACTGCGGTCAGCGCGTTCTGCAGCCGCAGTGGCTCGGGCAGTGGTTCGGGATCGATTACGCCATCCGCCGGGAGGCCCTGCGCGGCGCTGATGGCAGGCAACAGTGCGAGCGTGAATACGATGAAGGTGGCCAGAAGGGGCGCTGCGATTCGAAGCCGTGCGTGCCGGGGCACCGCATGTCCTGGATGCATCGGGGTACCTATCGTCCAGCGCGTTCGCGACGGAAACGGGTGAAATTGCCGTCTTCGTAGTGCCCCTCGGCGACGAACTCGCCCAGCAGGAGGAATTCGTCAACATCCCGGGTCGCCCCGGTGAAACGTGTGATCGGTTCGCCATCCAGGTTGAAGAACTGGAATACCGGCGTCGCACGCACCCGGAAGTCGCGGGTGGCGAAGTCCATCATCGTCTTGGTTTCGCCCTCGAAATTGACGACCTCAATGGCGCCTTCCACGTCTACGGCGAAGATGCGGAAGCGTTCCTTGTAGAGCTCCTGGACCTCGGGCTGATTCAGGACCTGATTCTTCATGCGGTGGCAAAACGGGCAGTCGTCCATTTCGAAGAACAGCAAAATGCCTTTCTTGCCGGCCTCGCGGGCCTCCTCCAGCTCCTCGGGAAAATCCCCGAAGGTCGGGTCGAAGAAGTGGTGGGTTGGGTCGCGCGGGTCTTCCACGCCGGCGCTGCCCAGCCCCGGGAGCGCCAGGAGCAGGGCAGCCAGCAGGGTGGGGAACAGGGAAATGATGCGGCTTGCTCTCATGCGGCTGGGCTCCGATTCTCGGACGTCATTCACAAATCAGACGGGCAAGAGCGTCCCTCAATTCCCTCCCGAATGCAAGGAAAAACAGAACGGGTCCGAGTGGCCGCGGCATGCCCATCGAAGGGCTGTTCGACAGGGGGTTGGGGGCGTGTTCCAATAATTCGCTCGTCTTGTCTGGAACCCGTTATTCATGCGCAGTCCCTTCCTCCCGTTGTTTGTTTTTCTCGGGTTGGTATTGCTCGAGATCTTCGGCTTCGCCTGGGTGGGCGACGCCGTCGGGGCGCTGGCCACGGTGGCGCTGGTGATCGCGACGGCCGCGGCGGGTCTGCTGCTGTTTCGTCTGCAGGGGTTCTACCACTGGCGGCGCCTGCAGCAGAGCCTGGCCCGAGGCGAGATGCCTGCGCGCGGGCTGGTCGAGGGCTGGCTGCTGATGTCGGCGGCGGTCCTGCTGCTGTTGCCCGGGTTTTTCACCGACGCGGCGGGCTTCGTGTTGCTGGTGCCGCCGCTGCGGCGCTGGGCGGCCGAGGGCATCCTGCGCCGGGGCATGATCCGGGCGCGGGCGAGTGGCCCGGGTGCGGCCGGGCCGGGCGACCCGATCGAAGGCGAGTTCCGCCGCCATGACGCCGGTGACGAATCTGCCTCCGACGAACGTCTGGACCACGACGACCGCCGCTGAGAATTCTCCTTCCCCGTGCCCTTGACTCGGCTCGGTGTGCCCCTATTATTAGCACTCGTTCGGGGTGGGTGCTAACAGGGCGCCTACCCGACATCCTCCAACCTGTTAAGAACATCGATATAAGGAGTTCGCACCATGAACCTGCGGCCTTTGCACGATCGCGTCATCGTGAAGCGTATGGAAGAAGAGCGCACCAGCCCCGGCGGCATCGTGATCCCGGACTCGGCGGCCGAGAAGCCGATTCGCGGCGAGGTGATTGCGGTTGGTAACGGCAAGATCCTGGAGAGCGGCGAAGTCCGCGCCCTGGACGTGAAGGCCGGTGACAAGGTGCTGTTTGGCAAGTACTCCGGCACCGAGGTCAAGGTCGAAGGCGAAGACGTCCTGGTGATGCGCGAAGACGACATCATGGCCGTGATCGAGGGCTAAGCCCCGCGCGATCCGCCCCTATCCCCATTTTTTGCAGGAGTAGAACGAGACATGAGTGCTAAAGAAGTCCGTTTTGGTAACGACGCCCGCACCCGCATGGCCAAGGGCGTGAACACTCTGGCCAACGCCGTGAAGGTCACCCTCGGTCCGAAGGGCCGCAACGTGGTCCTGGACAAGGCCTTCGGCGCCCCGACCGTGACCAAGGACGGTGTGTCCGTGGCCAAGGAGATCGAACTGGATGACAAGTTCGAGAACATGGGCGCCCAGCTGGTCAAGGAAGTCTCCTCGCAGACCTCCGACGCCGCCGGTGACGGCACCACCACCGCAACCGTGCTGGCCCAGTCCATCGTCCGCGAAGGCATGAAGGCGGTCACCGCCGGCATGAACCCGATGGACCTGAAGCGTGGTATCGACAAGGCCGTGAAGTCCGCGACCGAAGAGCTGAAGAAGCTGTCCAAGCCGTGCACCGAGCACAAGGCGATCGCCCAGGTGGGCTCGATCTCCGCGAACTCCGATACGGCGATCGGCGAGATCATCGCCGATGCGATGGACAAGGTCGGCAAGGAAGGCGTGATTACCGTCGAGGAAGGCTCCTCGCTGGAAAACGAGCTGGATGTCGTGGAAGGCATGCAGTTCGACCGCGGCTACCTGTCGCCGTACTTCATCAACAACCAGCAGAACATGAGCGCCGAGCTGGACGACGCCTACATCCTCCTGTTCGACAAGAAGATCTCGAACATCCGTGATCTGCTGCCGATCCTGGAAGGCGTGGCCAAGTCCAACAAGCCGCTGCTGATTATCGCCGAGGACATCGAGGGCGAGGCCCTGGCCACGCTGGTGGTGAACTCCATGCGCGGCATCGTGAAGGTGGCCGCCGTTAAGGCCCCGGGCTTTGGCGACCGCCGCAAGGCCATGCTGCAGGATATCGCGGTGCTGACCGGCGGCCAGGTGATCTCCGAAGAGGTCGGTCTGTCGCTGGAGAAGACCACGGTGGAAGACCTGGGTCGTGCCAAGAAGGTGCAGGTGACCAAGGAAAACACCACGATCATCGATGGCATGGGTCAGAACAAGGACATCAAGGCCCGCGTCGACCAGATCCGTACCCAGATCGAGGAAGCGACCTCCGACTACGACAAGGAAAAGCTGCAGGAACGCGTGGCCAAGCTGGCCGGCGGTGTTGCGGTGATCAAGGTCGGTGCCGCCACCGAGGTCGAGATGAAGGAGAAGAAGGCCCGCGTCGAGGATGCTCTGCACGCCACGCGTGCGGCCGTCGAGGAAGGCGTGGTCCCTGGCGGTGGCGTGGCCCTGCTGCGTGCCTGCGCGGCGATCGCCAAGCTCAAGGGTGAGAACGACGAGCAGACCGCCGGCGTGAACATCGCTCGTCGCGCGATGGAAGAGCCGCTGCGCCAGATCGTCTACAACACCGGCGAAGAGCCTTCCGTGATCCTGAACAAGGTCCTGGAAGGCAAGGGCAACTACGGCTACAACGCCGCGTCCGGCGAGTTCGGCGACATGATCGAGATGGGGATCCTGGATCCGACCAAGGTGACCCGTTCCGCGCTGCAGAACGCCGCGTCCGTGGCCGCCCTGCTGATCACCACCGAGGCCATGGTGGCCGAGCTGCCGAAGAAGGACGACGGCGGTGCCGGCGGCGGCATGGACGACATGGGTGGTATGGGCGGTATGGGAGGCATGGGCGGCATGATGTAAGCCGCTCGGCCTTTTGTTAGGCCAAGCAACAGGAGACCCCGCTGCGGCGGGGTCTTTTTGTCTGGGGCGCGCCAGGCTGTTCTTGTGCACCGGAACCCACAAGTAATCTGTGTGTCCTTAAGGGAACAAGGTTCTTGGTGAGGTTGGCGTTTTTATGGGCAGGTAGTTGCCCTGGCCAGACAGAAGAAGGGAGTCGCCTGATCGCAGACAGGTGTTTCCTTAATGTGACAACGTTGTGATGCCGATACAATTCTTGACTGGAATGCGTGCAAAACCGGAAAGCATGTGCCACTATCAAGCTGCTGTAGAGGGCTTGGCGCTCGCTGCTCCAGATTCCGGTCGGGAGTCAACCGTTCGGCAACGCGCTTGTCTCTGATCAGTCGTCGTTTGTTTTTACAAGGAGGCTATGAACATGAATCACAAGCTGGTTAAGAATATTCTGGCCGCGTCCGTGGCCACGCTGCTGATCGGTACCGCGAGCCAGGCAGTGGCTCAGGAGCCGCCGGCGGCCAACGTCACCGACCGTAGCGGCAATGTCGTGATGGACCGCTCCGGCGAGTGCGTGCGTACCCGCTCCTGGGCACCGGAAAACGTGCGTCATTCCGAGTGCGCCGGTTACATCCAGGAAACCGCAGAGGCCCCCGAGCCGGATCCGGCCCCCGAGCCCGAGCCCGAGCCCGAGCCCGAGTTTGAAACCACCACGCTGAGTGCGCAGGCCCTGTTCGACTTCGACAGTGCCGATCTGCGTCCGGAAGGCCGCGATGCCCTGCGCGAACTGGCCCGCAGCCTGACCGCCGATGACGTCGAGTACAGCTCGGTGCTGGTCGAAGGTCACACCTGCACCATCGGCCCGGCCGACTACAACCAGGGCCTGTCCGAGCGTCGCGCCCAGTCCGTGGCCGACTTCCTGGCCAGCGAAGGTGTGCGTGAAGACGACATCCGCACCGTGGGTTACGGTGAGGACCGCCCGACCGCCGACAACTCCACCCGCGAAGGCCGCGAGGCCAACCGTCGCGTGGAAGTGACCTCCGACGTGCGTCAGCGCGCCGACTAAGGTCTCCATACCTGTCGGTATCCGGCCATCGGTCCGTCCGATGGCCCGGGAATCAGGCCCCGCTTCGGCGGGGCCTTTTTTATGAAGGGCAGTGGAGCCCTGGTCGTGTGGTGGTGGCGCGGGGTCGTTAAGCTTCGGTTAAGCCTCTCGTCCTAGACTGAGTCCAAAACCGGAGGACCGTACCAATCATGAATCTGCATACGTTCAAGCTGCGCAAGGGCATCCGGCTGGCCGGCCTGACGGTCGTCCTGGTGCTCGGCAGCATGTTGCTGTCTGGCGCCGCCTCCGCGCACGGGATCGAGCGGGCCACGGATCTGCAGTCTCTGGCGCAGAATGGGGACGGCAAGCCGACCCTGATCATGTTTGCCTCGACCAGTTGCCCCTACTGTGACCGGGCGGAACACCAGCACCTGGGTCCGATGAGCGAGGACGCGAGCTACGAGGGTATCCAAATCCGAAAGGTCATCCTCGACCGTGAAGAGGTGCGCGACTTCGACGGCCAGGTGCGCCGCGGCCATGAACTGGGCCGTGCCTACGGGGCGCGTGTGGTCCCGACCATCATGGCCTTTGACGCCGAGGGCAATCCGGTGGGCGAGCCGCTCGTCGGTATCCCCAACGAGCAGCTCTATCGCAGCCAGATTCGTCAGCGCATCCAGCAGGCCATCCGCCACAACGGGGGATCAAGCTAGCAAGGCGTTGACCTCGCTACTCCAGCGCTGGTCAGCGTTCGATCCGGTAGATCAGGTCCACGGTCTGCTCGGTGGTGCCGGAGGAGGTCTCCAGCGTCAGCCGCCGGCTGAGCTCATAGCTCAGCAACACCCTCGAGGTGTTGTCGAACAGGCCCACCGAGTAGCGCAGCAGCAGGCGTGGGGACAGATACAGCCCCAGGGTCAGGGCGCTCTCCTCGATGCCGCCTTCGGTATCAATTGTGACCTCGTCCAGCCCCAGCTCCGTCCCGATCCGCTGGGTGATCAGCGCGCTTTGCTCCAGTCCGTAGGCGGCGGCTGCCGAGGCGATCATGTTGCCGTCCGACTCCGAAGCCCCCGACAGCGGTCGTCCGGTCAGTAGGAAGGCCATGGCCTCTGTCTCGTCCATCGCGGGTTCCGAGAAGACCCTTGAGCGCAGGTTGTCCGGGGTCCCGCCGATCTCGAGCCCGACCGTCACGTTGTACTCGCGTACCGTGCGCACGGCGCGCAGGTCCAGTTCCGGTGTTTCCGCGGGCCCCTGGAACAGCAGGATGCCCCGGTCGACCCGCAGATCCTGGCCGTAGGCATTGAAGCGGCCCTCGGGGATGCGGATCTCCCCGAACAGCTGGGTCGGGCGCCCGGCGATCTCCTCGACATCGACCTCGCCGGCAAAGCGGGCGGTAAGCCCATGGCCGTCAAAGCGCACGTCGTCACCCAGCCGGATGCGGATGCGGATGTCCGTCTTCAGCGCCTGTGCCTCTTCCAGTTCCTCACCCAGGATGATCTCGTCTCCGGAGACCCGGATCGCACCCGGGGGCAGGTCCGGTGGGCGGATCCGGGCCCAGGGCAGCAACACCTCCCCGCGAACGCGGATGCCGTCCTCGGGGGTGAACACCAGTTCCAGGTCCGGGGTGATCGTCGCCTCGGCGTCCACTCGACTCACGGCGAGGAAGTCTTCTCCACGCAGTTGCATCTCGGCACGCGGCCCATCGTCCCCCAGGTCTACGCGACCCGCGAGGTCGATGGCACCATCGCCTGATTCCAGTCGCCCGTCCAGGGTCATTTCCTCGGCGGAGACGACATTGGCGGTGACCTCGGGGATCAGGATGTCGATCCCGGCATCCGGGATCAGCACGCCCCCGTCGGTGAAGCGCACAGCGCCCTCGACCAGCGGGGCGTCCAGGCGTCCGCCGAAGGTCAGCCGGGCATCGAGCACGCCGCGAAGGCGCTGGATGTCGGGGCTTGCCGCCGCAATCCAGGAGAGATCATCGAGGCGGGCCTCGAGGTCGCCATCGATGCGCATATCGTCGCCGTCGGGGCGCAGTTCGAGGGTCGCGCGTGCAATACCGCCATCGAGAAAACCGAGCCGAAAACCGACATCCACGTCGCGGTCGCGTACGCGCGCATCGAGGTAGGCGTCGCGATAGGGCACATCCTGCAGCTCCCCATCCTCGTCGCGCACCATCAGACGCCCATCCGTCGGGCGCACGGCCAGGTCCGCGTCGATACGCCCCTCGCCATCCAGGCGGCCACTGGCCTCGGCATTGATTTGCCCCTCGATGCCCAGTTCAGGCGGCAACAGAGGCTCCAGCCAGCCAAGCTCCAGGTCCTCCAGTAGTGCACTGAAGTCTCCGCCCGTCGCCTCCTGCCAGCGACCTTCTGCGCAGATGCGCCCGCCTTCCCGCGTCAGGCACAGGCGCTCGAGGCGTGCGGACTCCGGGCCGCCTTCCAGGGCGACCGGGGCGGGCAACGACCAGTCGCCCGCCTGGGGTTGCGTCATATCCAGGCGGGTTAGTCGACCGCTCCAGTGCGTAGTCTCGAGGTCGAAGCCTCCCGTCAGCGCCAGTGCCAGTGTCCCCAGTTCCTGGCCGTCTACGTCCAGATCCAGGCGATGATCATCGATGGTCCCCGTGGCGCCGAGGCGCACGCTGGCCAGGTGGATCCCGGTGGCCGGCTCCAGGTCCTCCAGCCGCAGGTCCAGTCGGGCGGGGGCATCTTCTGCGAGCCCGGCCTCGGCACTCAGCTGAACCCGTGCCAGCGCAATGTTTCCCAGTCGGAGCCCGGCACCGTCGCCCTCGGCCGCTACCTGTGGCGCCTCGGGCGATCCGGTGACGTGCGCGTCCAGGTTCAGTTGTCCCGCAAGGTCGGGCCATAGCTGGTGCAGTTCCGGGGCGTCTACCCGCAGGCGGAAATCCAGTACCTCGGTCCAGCGGCCCTGTGCGCTCAGGGTGTTGGCGCCGAGTGCCAGCTCCAGCTGTTCGACGGTCAGGGCATCGCCTTCCAGCTCGGCCCGGCCGTGCCCTTCGACCGGCTGCTCGCGCAGGGTGCCGGTCAGGCGTTCCAGTTCAGCTTGCAGATGCAGTACGCCATCCTCGGCCTGCCGGCCGCGGGTGGTGAGTGTCAGGTCGAGGCGGCCCGGCGCCTCGGGCGTGATGATGGCCGGGTCCAGCGCCTCGGCCTGCAGCGCGAGGTCCCAGTCGAGACCCTCGGCCCAGCCCACATCCCCTGCCAGATCCAGGCGCCCGCCGTCGTCCATCGCCAGGCGCAGGCGATCGATCCGGGCGCCGGTCTCGGTCAGGTCCACGCGCCCGTCGCCGGTCACGCCAATGCCATGACTTTCGGCCCGCAGGGGGTCCAGGTGCAATTGGGCCTGGAGCTGTCCCGAGGCGGGGGTATAGCGACCGGATACGGCAATGCGCAGCTGCTCCAGGTGGCCTTCCAGCTCCTCCTGCAGGCGAGCAAGATCCGGTGCGGTCAGTGCCAGATCCATTTCGAGATCCAGCGCGTGCTCCGGATCAGCCAGGTCCCCGCCCAGCCCCGCGGCCTGACCGCTGAGGGTAGCCGTCAGGGCGTCTTCGTCGACGTTGAGTTGGCTCTCGCGCAGGCGAGCCGTCCCGTCCGCGAGTGTCAGGCCCAGCTGCCCGGTCAGGACATGGTCCTCGAAATAGCCTCGCAGTTCGTGGATGTCGATCGCGGCTTCCAGGGCCGCGAGTGGTGTTTGTTCGGTATCCAGCGGGAGGCGGCCCTGCAGGTTGGCCCGCAGGCGTTCCAGGCCGGCGTCCATTTCCAGACCCAGGGGGGTGGGGTCGAGGTCGTCGAGCGCCAGTTGCAGGTCCCAGTCGAGGGCCTCGTCGAAACGGACGGGTCCGGCGAGCGTCAGCCGGCCAGCCCCGGAATCCAGCCTCAGTGTCTCGATCTCGGCCATGGACAAATCGCCATGGGCTTGTAGCACGAGTTCGATTGCGGGCAGTTCGTCCAGCCGGGCGCCGCCATCCAGGCCCAGCGACCAGTCGCCGGGCTCGCCGGAGGCATGGAGCCGTCCCGTGGCGACATGCGCGGTCCGGTCCGGGGCGATCCGGTAGGCGAATGGGGTCCAGGTGGCCTCGACGTCGAAGCGCGGGTCCCCCAGCGCATTGACCACCTCGGCCTGCAGGGTCAGATCCACTCCGGCGCTCAGGGCATGATGCAGCCGCAGGCGCTCTCGCAGGTGTCCGTCCAGGTCCAGCCGTCCCTGTGCCTCGCTGGTATCGAGGCCTTCGGCCACCGCGTCCGGCAGGGGCGCGGTCCAGGTGCCCTGGGCCGTCACCGCGTAGTCGCCTTCGGTCTCGACCCGCGCCTGCAGTTGCGCCTGGATCTCCGGCATGTCCAGGTCGAGTTGCTGGAGTTCGATCAGGGCGCCACTGGCGCGGGCCCGGGCCGCGATCTGCGTGATGGCGACGAGGGGCGTGCCTTCGCGGTACACCCGCAGGTCGCTCAGCAGGACATCCTCCAGTTGTACGGCCAGCGGGAGGCGGATCGCATCGGGCAGTTCGAATGGCTCCTCGTCGTCATCGATCGCCTCGGGCGGCAGGTCGATCAGCAGCCCGGTCGCGTGAACGACCGGGATCCTCAGCTCGCCGCGCAGGCCCGCGCGGGCGTCGATGCTCAGGAGGCCCTCGTCCAGTTCGATGTGAGGGCCGTCCGGCAGCGACAGGTAGAGGCCGTGGATTGCGAGTTCGGTGAACAGCGTGCCCTCGACGCGCTCGATGCGCAGATCCACCGGGGCGTGTCGCTCGGCCTGCTCGGCCAGCCAGCGCGTGCCATTCTCGGAGGCCAGCAGCGCGACCACGGACCCCACTGCGAGGACCAGGAGCAGCAGGACCCCGCCGATCAGCCACAGCAGTGCCTTGCCCAGGCGCCTCACAGGTCCGGTCCCATGGAGAAGTGGATGCGAAAGTCGTCATCGGAGTCCGGACCGTGGGCGATGTCGACGCGGATCGGTCCCACCGGCGAGCGCCATCGCACGCCCATGCCGACACCGTAGACCGGGTCGAACTCGGTCCATTCGTTGACGACGTTGCCGGCGTCCACGAACGCGGCGGCGCTCCAGTTGCCGCGTACCGGGATGTCGTACTCCAGGCTGCCGACCACCTTGTGGCGTCCGCCGATCACGTCGCCGTCCTCGTTGGTCGGGCCGACCTTCTGGTAGCCGTAGCCGCGGATGCTGGCGTCCCCGCCGGCGAAGAAGCGCAGGGAGCTGGGCAGGTCGCGGACCGAATCCACCTCGGTGAATCCGGCATCGGCGCGGGCCAGGACCCGTCCCGGGCCGATGGCACGTACGAACTTCCCACTGGCCAGTACCTGCGCGAACGAGGTGCTGGACAGCAGTTCTTCCTGGGCCCCCTGCACGGTGATGTCGAAGCGGTAGCCGCGACGCGGGGTCATCGGGTCGTCCGCCTCCATGCGGCCGATTCGGTAGGAAGGGATCAGCAGACGACTGCGGTCCGTTTCCTCGCCGACGGTGTAGTCCTCGTACTCGTAGCGCAGGCCCTCAGTGGTCTGCCAGCCGCCGGTTCGCTGCAGCACGCGGTTGGCCCCGACCTGGAAGCGGTCGGACTGCTGGGTATCGGTGTCCTCGGTGCGGTAGGTTGTGAACAGGTTCAGCTGCTCGCGCAGCGGGTCGCGCAGCGGTATCGCGTAGTTGAAGCCCACACCGGAGCGCACCGGCGAGGCCTCCAGCTCTGCGTGATAGCGATGGCCGAGCTGGTTGGCGTAGCGATTCTCGAAACGAAAGCGCAGGCGCGGGCCAATGTCGGTGGAGTAGCCGATGCCGGCCTCGTAGCTGTGCCGCCGACGGGGTTCGAACTCGGCCACGATCGGGACGTGTCGGTCCTCCGCCTGGTCGCGCAGGGGGCGTACCCGTACGCCGGAAAAGTACCCCGAGTCATTCAGGTTTCGCTGCAGCGCGATGATCTGCGAGGAGCTGTAGGGATCGCCTTCCTCGAACGGGATCATGCGTTCGACGAACTCCGGCGCCAGGATGTCCTGGTCCAGCGTGACCCGGCCGATGCGGTAGCGATCCCCCGTATCCATGTGCAGCCGGATGGTCGCGGTGCGGTTCTCGCGGTCGACCTCCAGGCGGCGGGTGTGCAGGTCCGCGTCGAAATAACCGCGATCCGCCGCAATCCGTGTCATGCGATTGCGCAGGGTGTCGTAGCGGTCATGACGCAGGACATCACCTTCCTGGATGTCGGTCTGGCTGAGCACGGCCTCGAACGCCAGATCGCCGACCCCCTCGCCAGTGACCTGGATGTCGATGGTTTCCACTGTGGTCGGAGGGCCGGGGTCGAACGTCAGGTGCAGGTCCCAGCAGCCGTCGTCGTCGTGTTCCAGACTCAGGTCCAGTTCCGCGTCGTAATGGCCGACGGCGCGCAGGGCATTGCGGGCACGCTCCTTTGTATCGCGCAGCAGGCGGCGCTCGCGAAAGCCGGGCAGGTCGCAGGGCTGACGCGCCAGGTTGAGGCTGTTGCGAATGTTCTCGCGCTGGAACTCCGTGCCGCCTTCCAGCACCAGACCCGGTACCGGGCCATCGTCCTCGTCGGCCGCCAGGGGAAACGCCAGCAGCACCAGGAGGATCCCGATCCATCTCACCTGCCGAACCGCGTGCGCATGCGACAGGGAAAACGGATGCGGGCGAGAGAAAAGGGTCATGAAACGATGATACCGGCTACCCGCGTGGATTCGGCAAAGAGCGCGTCCCTATCAGTGTCCCGTACGCGGGTACGAGTTCCCCGGCAGGGTGAGAACTAGACGCTCGGGCAGTCCACTCCGCTCCCGCGCGAGAACACCACCAGATGGGTGAAGTCCAGGCGCAGGCGCACATGCTCGCCGATCACGAAGTTGTCGTGACTGGGTGCCATGCACAGCACGCTGATCCCGTCGGGTAACTTCAGGGTGTAGAGAAAGTCGGCCCCGCGGAAGGCCTTGTCGAGGATCTCGGTTTGCACCGTACCCTGTTCGTTGTCGATGGCGATATCGTCGGGGCGTACCAGCACGTCCACTGCGGTGCCGGGCGGGAGATGTTCGGACATCGAACCCTGGAGCTCGCCAAAGGCGGTGTCCACGCGATCTTCGGTGCAGACCATGCCGGGGATCAACGTGCCTTCCCCGACGAAATTGGCGACAAAGCGGTCCGCGGGGCGGTGATACAGGTTGTAGGCGGTATCCCACTGGGCAATGCGCCCCTGGTTGATGACCGCGATGCGGTCGGCAAAGGCGAATGCCTCGTGCTGGTCGTGGGTCACCAGGATCGCGGTGGTGTGCTCCGCGCGCAGGATGCGGCGCACCTCGCGGGCCAGGTCACCGCGCAGCTCTACGTCCATGCTGGAGAAAGGTTCGTCCAGCAGCAGGAGCGCGGGTTTCGGCGCCAGGGCGCGTGCCAGCGCGATGCGCTGCTGCTGGCCGCCGGACAGGGCGTGCGGATAAGCCTCGCCGTACCCGGGCAGGCCCACGAGTTTCAGCAGCGTCTGCACGCGATCGGCGCGCGCATCGCGGCTCCAGTCGCGAATGCCGAAGGCGATGTTGTCAGCGACACTCAGGTGTGGAAACAGCGCGAAATCCTGAAAGACCATGCCGACGCCGCGGCGCTCAGGGGGCACCGTATGCCCGGGCTCGCTGACGGCGCGTCCGCCCAGATGGATGGCCCCGCGCATCACCGGTTCGAAGCCCGCAATCGCGCGCAGCAGGGTGGTCTTGCCGCAGCCGGAGGGGCCCAGCAGGCAGCCGATCTGCCCCTCGGGCAGGGCCAGCGAGACTCCGTGCACCACGGCCTTGCCGTCGTAGCCGATGTCGATATCGTCGAGTTCCAGCAGCGGCGTGTGGGCGACCTGGATGGCGGCGTTGGAGGTGGCGGCTTGTGTCATGTCAGGTCGTACCGGCAGGCATGGGAAGCGGTTTTTGCGGCGCATCGGCCTCGGCGTCCGGGCGCTGGTTGGGTGCACCCTGACCAGGCCGCGAGCGGCCGATGGTCATTGACAGAAGGATAACGGGAACCAGCCCGACCAGCACGATGGCCAGTGCGGCACTGGAGGATTCGGCCAGCCGCTCGTCCCCGGCCAGCTCGAAGGCGCGCACGGCGAGGGTGTTGAAGTCGAACGGGCGCAGAATCAGTGTCGCGGGCAGCTCCTTGAGCACATCGACAAAGACCAGCAAGAGCGCCGTCAGTAGCGTGCCGCGCATGATCGGCAGGTGCACGCGGGTCAGGGTCTGCAGCGGTCGCATGCCCAGCGAACGGGCGGCGTCGTCCATGCTCGGCTGGATCTTGCCCAGGCCTGCCTCCACCGTCTGCAGCGAGACCGCGAGAAAGCGCACCGCGTAGGCGAACAGCAGGGCGAACACGGTGCCGGACAGCAGCAGCCCGGTCGACAGCCCGAAGGTGTCGCGCATGAAGCCGTCCAGGGCGTTGTCGAAGGCGGCGAACGGGATCATCACGCCAATCGCGATCACCGTGCCGGGGATCGCGTAGCCCATGCCCGCCACGCGTACGGCGAGGTTGGTGAACGGACCGCCCTGCATGCGCTTGGCATAGGCCAGTACCAGGGCCAGAACCACGGCGATCACGGCCGCGGCGACCGCCAGCCAGAAGGTGTTGAACACCAGCCCGGCAAAGCGGGCGTTCATCCAGTGGTCGGTGGTTTGTGCCGCCCAGATCGTGAGTTGCGCAGCGGGCAGCAGGAACCCGAGCACCACCGGCAGCAGGCAGGCGGTGAACGCCGCCGCGGCCTTCCAGCCCTGCAGGCGATAGCGCGGCAGGGTGGAATAGCGGCGGCTGGTGTGATGGAAGCGGGCCTTCGCGCGCGACCAGCGCTCCAGCACGATGAGTATGAACACGAAGGTCAGCAGCACCGCCGAGAGCTGCGCGGCGGCGGCCGGGTCGCCCAGCCCGTACCAGGTGCGGAACACGCCGGTGGTAAAGGTGCTGATGCCGAAGTAGGCGACCGTGCCGTAGTCCGCGAGCACTTCCATCAGCGCAAGGGTCAGCCCGGCGATGATCGCTGGGCGGGCCAGTGGCAGGGCCACGCGGCGAAACCCGCCGAAAGGACCCTGACCCAGCGTGCGCGAGACTTCCAGCACGCAGACCGACTGCTCCAGAAACGCCGCGCGGCTGAGCAGGTACACATACGGGTAGAGCACCAGCATCAGCATGACCATCGCCCCGCCCAGCGAGCGGATCTCGGGGAAGAAGTACTCCCCGTAGCCCAGCCCGGTCAGGTCACGAATCAGGCTCTGCACTGGCCCGGAGAAGTCCAGCATGCCGGTATAGGTGTAGGCAATGATGTAGGCCGGCATCGCCAGCGGCAGCATCAGCGCCCACTGAAAGATGCTGCGTCCGGGGAATTCGCACATGCTGACCAGCCAGGCGACCGGTACGCCGATCAGCAGCACCCCGATACCGACGCCGACCACCAGCGCCAGGGAGTTGGTGACGTAATCGGCCAGTACCGTCTGGCGCAGGTGTTCCCAGACCTCGCCTGCCGGGATGAATACATGCCCGAAGATCACGAGCACCGGGAGCGCGAGCACCAGCGCCACCGTGATCGCCACGACCGACCACAGACTGAACGATAGTCGCGGTCTGCCCCAAGAAATGGTTCGCGTAGCGGGCAGGGCTGGGTTGGAGGGCTGGGCGCTCATGGAGTGCGAATAATAAAGGTTCTTGTTTCGAATACCACCAAGACTGCTTCCCCATTACAGGCTTCGCAGAAACAGCAAGCCCCCGGGCGGAGCCGGGGGCTTGCGAAACGCGTGGGCCCGAAGGGCATCAGCGCCAGCGTACGCGGTCCATGATTCGCACTGCCTCGCTGTTGTTGTCGCCCAGCAGGTGCAGCTCGATGTCGTCGGACTTGAACTCGCCAAAGCCCTGCAGGATCTCGCTGGCCGGCACATCATCCCGGATCGGATATTCCTGGTTGGCCTCGGCGTACCACTCTTGCGCCTCCTGCGAGGTGAGGTACTCGATCAGGCGGATGGCGTTGTCGCGGTTCGGGGCATGCGCCGTCACGCCCGCACCACTAATGTTCACGTGTGTACCGCGGTCGTCCTGGTTGGGCCAGAAGACGCCGATCTGTTCGGCGACATCGCGGTCGCTGCCGTCGCCGTCGAGCATCAGCCCCAGGTAGTAGGTGTTGGCGATCGCAACATCACAAACCCCGTCGGCCACTGCGCGAATCTGGTCGCGGTCGCCGCCCTGCGGCCGGCGCGCCATGTTGTTCACGATGCCCTCGGCCCAGGCCTCGGCAGCCTCCGCGCCCTCGGTCGCGATCATCGCGGCCACCAGCGACTGGTTGTAGACGTTGTCGGACGAGCGGATGCAGATGCGGCCTTCCCATTGCTCGTCGGTCAGGGCCTCGTAGGTGGACAGGTCATCCGGATCGACCCGGTCCTTGTGATAGAGGATTGGGCGCGCGCGCAGCGACAGGCCGTACCACTCGCCTTCGGGGTCGCGATAGCGCTCTGGGATGTTCTCGTTCAGCGTGTCGGATTCCACAGCCTGCAGCACACCCGCCTGCTGGGCGTGGTGCAGGCGGCCGGCGTCCACGGTGATCAGCACGTCCGCGGGCGAATTGCGCCCCTCGTGACGCAGGCGCTGCAGCAGGCTGTCGGCACTGCCGGTGACCAGGTTGACCTTGATGCCGGTCTCCTCGGTGAATTGCTCGAGCAGGGGCTGGATCAGGTTCTCCTGCCGCGCCGAGTAGAGATTGACTTCGTCTTCGTCAGCCGGGCTGCAGCCGACCAGGGGCATGGAGACGGCCACGGCCGCGGCGGCCATCACCAGCCAGGAAAGGGGGCGAAACGACATGCTGAATCTTCCATTTGGCAAATGAGACGAGAACGATTGTTATTTGTGTTCTCATCCGTGTCAACGATTATCTGCTACCGAGTTGGGGCTTTGCGCCTTTCTAAGGGGCTGGCATGCACGTCGGCCGCCGTTTCGAAGGGAAACACTGATCCATGTACACGCTCGCTGCCTCGTCGCTTTTGCGTGCGAACAAGGCGCGGTGACTGCCGTGCAGCATTCTGCACAAGGGAGCCGCAACGCGGTGTGCACGCCCGTTTTTGATAACAACGGGTGGCCGAGCCCCTTGGGGTTGGCATCCCGGGTTCCCCGATCCGGCGTTGCGTCACTTACGGGTAGAACCACTACCCGTGGCATAACGCGCCTTGCCTCGGAAAACCTGGGTTACCAACGCGAGTGTGTAAATTGATCAGTGTTTCCCTAAGCTTGGCCCATGGACAAGCCCCTGCCCAAGACCCCCGAAGCCCTGCCCCCCGTCCTTGATGAGGAGGTCGCGCACCTGCTGAACGACCTGGGCGGGCTGGCCGAGTGGCCCGACAGCCTGACGGGCGATGCGGCCAGTCCGCTGGCCTTCAGCCACTACCTGGCCCAGACGTTACGGCGGCATCCGGACTACCTGCTGGACACTCTGGACGCCGAGGGGCGAGTGCCCGAACGGGGCGACGACGCCTTTGCCGCGATGCTGCGTGCCGCGCTGGAGAAGGCTGAAGGCGAAGGGCAGCTGAAACAGGCGCTGCGCGAGGTTCGCCATCGCGAGATGATCCGCATCGCCTGGCGGGACCTGGAAGGGCGCGCGGGACTGGACGAGGTCATGCATGACCTCAGCCGTCTTGCACAGGGCCTGATCCAGGGCGCGCTGGACTGGCTCGATCGCCACTACCAAGGGCGCCACGGGCAGCCGCGCGGGGCCGACGGCGCACCGCAGTCGCTGGTCGTGCTGGGGCTGGGGAAGCTCGGCGGCGGCGAGCTGAACTTCTCCTCCGATATCGACCTGATCTTCGCCTACGCCGAGTCCGGCGAGACTGATGGCGAACGGGCGCTGGACAATGGTGCCTACTTTCAGAAGCTGGGGCGTGCCCTGATCGCAGCGCTATCCGAGGTGACGGCGGACGGCTTCTGCTATCGCGTCGACATGCGTCTGCGCCCGTTCGGGGACTCGGGCCCCCTGGTGATGCATTTCGACGCCATGGAGGACTACTACCAGGCGCATGGCCGCGAGTGGGAGCGCTACGCCCTGATCAAGGCGCGCCCGCTGGCCGGGGACGCGGCCGCGGGAGATGCGCTGATGAAGCGTTTGCGCCCGTTCATCTACCGCCGCTACCTGGACTACGGCACGCTTGCGAACCTGCGCGAGCTCAAGCAGATGATCAACGACGAGTCCGCTCGGCGTGGCCGCTATGAAGACGTCAAGCACGGCGAGGGCGGGATCCGCGAGATCGAGTTCATCGCCCAGTCGTTTCAGCTGATTCGCGGCGGGCGCGACCAGGCCCTGCAGCGGCGGGACCTGCTGGGCGTGATGGAGGTGCTGCGCGAGCGCGAATTGCTGCCGGGCTACGCGGTCGACCAGCTGGAGCGCGGTTATCGCTTTCTGCGTCGGGTCGAGAATCGCCTGCAGATGCTCAATGATCAGCAGACCCACCGTCTGCCGCGCTCTGCCGGCGACCGGACCCGTCTGGCCTTGTCGATGGGCTTCGACAGCGAAGTGACCTTCGAGGCGGCGCTGGTGCGCGAGCAGCGCCGGGTGCATGCGCACTTCGAGCAGGTGTTTACCGCCCCGCAGCGTGACGACGCCGAGTCCATGGACAGCTCGCCCGAGGCGGATCGCGAGCAGCAGCTGCATCGCCTGTGGCAGGGCTCGCTGGACGACGACGTGGCGCGAGAGGCCCTGTCCTCCCTCGGTTTCGATGACCCTGCGGCGGCGCTCGAGGGGCTGGTGGACTTGCGCGAGAGCCCCGGAGTGCGTGCGATGAGTACCACCGGACGCCAGCGGCTGGACCGCCTGATGCCGCTGCTGATCGGGGCCTTGGCCGAGCTGGATGCGCCGGGCACAGTGCTGCCTCGCGCCCTGCAGATGGTGCGCACCATCGCCCGGCGTTCGGTGTATCTGTCGCTGCTGGTCGAGAATCCGCTGGCGCTGTCGCAGCTGGTCAAGCTGGTGGCGGCCAGCCCCTGGATCAGCGAGCAGCTGACGCGCTTCCCGGTGCTGCTGGACGAGCTGCTCGACCCGCGTGCCTTGTATGCGCCGCCGGACCGCGATGGTCTGCGCGAGGAGCTGGAGGCGGAACTTGCGCAGTTCCCGGGGGAGGACCACGAGCAAATGCTGGACCGCCTGCGCCAGTTCAAGCAGGTGCAGACCCTGCGGGTGGCGGCGGCCGACATCATGGGCTTTCTGCCGTTGATGAAGGTCTCCGACCACCTGACCTGGCTGGCGGAGGTCATGCTCGAGCGGGTGCTAAAGCTCGCCTGGGACAAGCTGATCGAGCGTCACGGCGAGCCACGCTGCGGCGAGGGCGACGAGCTGCGCCCGGCGCGCTTCGCGGTGATCGGCTACGGCAAGCTGGGCGGCTTCGAGCTGGGATACGGCTCCGATCTGGACGTTGTGTTTCTGCATGACTCCGAGGGCGAGGATGCACAGACCGCCGGGCCGAAGGTGATCGACAACACCGAATTCTTTGCCCGGGTCGCGCAGCGGGTGGTTCATCTGCTGGGGGCCTTTACCGCGGCTGGCAGGCTGTACGAGGTAGATACGCGGCTGCGGCCGAGTGGCACGTCCGGTTTGCTGGTCAGCGGGCTGCAGGCCTTTCGCCGTTATCAGGATGAGTCCGCCTGGACCTGGGAGCATCAGGCGCTGGTGCGGGCACGCTTTGTCGCTGGCGACGCCGAGCTGGGCAAGGAGTTCGATGCCCTGCGTCGCGAGGTGCTGACCCGCGAACGAGATGCTGTTGCCCTGCGGACCGAGGTGATCGAGATGCGCCAGCGCATGCTGGCCGAGCATGCTTCGAAAAAGGGCCAGGGCTTCCATCTCAAGCGCGACCGGGGCGGTATCACTGATATCGAATTCATGGTTCAATACTGGGTTTTGGTATCCGCCCACGACCATCCCGCCGTCTGCGACTGGCCGGACAAGATTCGCACGCTGGACGCCTTGGGCTGCGAGGGCGTGATCAGCGAGGATCTGAGCGAGGCGCTGGCGGATGCCTATCGGGATTTGCGCAACCGCATCCACCGCCTGACGCTGGCGGGCCGGGACGCCCGGGTCGAGGAGCCGGACGAAGAGTTGCTGGCGGTGCGCGACCGCGTAATCGAAACCTGGAATGACCTGTTCGGCGCGCCGGATCCGGTCGCCAACAAGAACGCCTAGAGGGATACACGACATGTCGATGGCCGACCGCGACGGGGTGATCTGGCTGGACGGGCAGATGGTGCCCTGGCGCGAGGCGCAGACCCACGTACTGACCCACACCCTGCATTACGGCATGGGCGTGTTCGAGGGCGTGCGTGCCTACAAGACCGAGCGCGGTCCGGCGATCTTCAGGCTGCAGGACCACACCCGACGCCTGTTCAACTCCGCCAAGATCCTCGGCATGACCATCCCGTATTCGGCCGACGAGCTGAACGACGCACAGGTCGCTTCGGTGCGCGACAATGGCCTCGAGAGCGCCTACCTGCGCCCGATGTGCTTCCTCGGCTCCGAGGGCATGGGCCTGCGCGCGGACAACCTGAAGGTTCACGCGATGGTTGCGGCCTGGCACTGGGGCAGCTATCTGGGCGACGAGGGTATGGAGAAGGGCATCCGCATCCGCACCTCGTCCTACAGCCGGCACCACGTGAACGTGACCATGTGCAAGGCCAAGGCCAACGGCAACTACATGAACTCGATGATGGCCCTGCAGGAGGCGACACGCTGTGGCTATGACGAAGCCATGCTGCTGGACACCGAGGGCTACGTGGCCGAAGGCAGTGGCGAGAATATCTTCCTGGTTCACGACGGTGTGCTCTACACACCGGACCTGACCTCCGCGCTGGACGGCATCACCCGCCGCACGGTGATCACCCTGGCCGAGGAGGAAGGCCTGCGCGTGGTGGAGAAGCGCATCACCCGTGACGAGGTCTACATCGCCGACGAGGCCTTCTTTACCGGGACCGCCGCCGAGGTGACACCGATCCGCGAGGTCGACGACCGCCCGATCGGCTCCGCGACCCGCGGGCCGATTACCGAACGCCTGCAATCGCGCTATTTTGATGTCGTACAGGGCCGCGACCGTCAGCACGACGGCTGGCTGACCTACCTCTAGGGAAACACTGATTAATGCACACGCTCGCGTTGGCACCCCAGGTTTTCCGAGACAAGGCGCGTCGTGCAGCGGGTAGTGGTTCTACCCGCAAGCGGCGCAACGCAGGATCGGGGAACCTGGGGTGCCAACCCCCACAAGCTATTGAAAGACGGGGCTCGGCCGCTTTTGCGCGGGAACGGCGTTGCGGTTCCCTTGTGCAGAATGACTGCACGGCAGTCACCGCGCCTTGTTCGCACGCAAAAGCGACTCGAGCGCGAGCGCGTGCATTAATCAGTGTTTCCCCAACACGCGAGACGAAAACCATGGTCAATCCCGATACCGCCCATCACCAGGACCAGTACGAGACCGCGAACGCGCAGCCGGAGGTCACGGTCACCAAAAAGGACCTGCCGCTGCACTGCCCGACGCCGAAGATGGCGCTGTGGGCCTCGCACCCGCGCGTCTTCCTGCCGATCGACGAGACCCCGGACGGTCGCTTCCAGTGCCCGTACTGCGGCACCCAATTCATCCTGAAGGGCGACGCCTGATCACCGGGGACCCGCGCCCCGGTACCTGTGCCGGAGCGCAGCGCGCCCGCCCCGGGCGTTCCCGCGCACGCATCCGATGAAACTTTCCTTGCCCCCGTTCGATCAGGCCCGTGTGCTGGTGATCGGCGATCTGATGCTGGATCGCTACTGGCACGGTGGCACCGACCGCATCTCGCCCGAGGCCCCGGTCCCGGTGGTCCATGTGCGCGAGATCGAGCAGCGCCCGGGCGGGGCCGGCAACGTCGCCCTGAACCTTGCCGCCCTCGGCGGCCACGCGGATCTCGTCGGCATCACCGGCGAGGATGAGGCTGCCTCCGAACTGGCCGGTCTGCTCGAAGGGGCGGGCGTCGCCTGCCACTTCCGCCGCCAGCCGGGCGCGGCCACCATCACCAAGCTGCGCGTGATCAGCCGCCATCAGCAACTGATCCGTCTCGATTTCGAGGACGGCTTTCCGGGGATTCGCGCCTCCGACCTGCTGCCGCAGATGGAGCCGTTGCTGACGGGCGCAGGTGCCGTGGTCCTGTCGGACTATGCCAAGGGCGCTCTGCGCGAACCCCAACCCTTGATCGAGGTTGCGCGCGCCGCCGGTGTGCCCGTACTGGTGGACCCCAAGGGGCGCGATTTTTCCCTCTATCGTGGGGCGACACTGATTACTCCGAACCTGACCGAGTTCGAGGCCGTGGTCGGGCGCTGTGCTGACGAGGCCGATCTGGTCGCACGTGGCGAGGCGCTGGCCCGAGATTGCGGGATCGACGGGTTGCTGGTGACGCGCGGCGAGGATGGCATGAGCCTGATTCGTCCGGGCCACGCCCCGGTGCATCTGGGGGCTCGGGCGCGCGAGGTCTTCGATGTGACCGGTGCCGGCGACACCGTGATTGCCACCTTGGCGGCCGGGCTCGCGACCGGGCTGGAACTGCCTCAGGCAATGGCCCTGGCCAATATCGCGGCCGGTATCGTGGTGGCCAAGTTGGGTACCGCGACGGTCAGCGTGGCAGAGCTGCGCCGAGCCCTGCAGGATCAGGAGCAGACCGGGCGCGGCGTGTTGACCGAGGACGAGCTGCTGCATGCGGTGGCGGATGCCCGGGTGCATGGCGAGCGTATCGTGATGACCAACGGCTGCTTTGATCTTCTGCATGCCGGGCATGTGGCCTATCTGGAACGGGCGCGCAGCCTGGGTGATCGCCTGATCGTGGCGGTCAACGACGATGACTCGGTACGCCGGCTGAAGGGGGAAGGGCGTCCCGTGAATCCGGTCGAACAACGCATGGCGGTGCTGGCCGGGCTCGCCTCGGTGGACTGGGTCGTGCCGTTTTCCGAGGATACCCCGGCGCGGCTGATCGGCGAGGTCCTGCCCGACCGGCTGGTCAAGGGTGGTGACTATCGTCCGCAGGACATCGCCGGGCACGACGCGGTGGTCGCCCATGGCGGACGCGTGGAGATCCTCGACTTCCTCGATGGCTGTTCGACCTCGTCGATGATCGAACGCATGCGCAAGCCCGCGGGCTCCTGACGCACCGCCACCCTGCACGTCGCTTTCCCCGCCTTTCGTGCGCCGCGTACAATGCGGCGCAACCCCAGCTTTTTCAGGAGTCGTCCCCGTGATCATCGTTACCGGCGGTGCCGGATTTATCGGCAGCAACCTGGTCAAGGAACTCAATCGTCGTGGTCGCACCGACATTGTCGTGGTCGACAACCTGACCCACGGCCAGAAGGCGCTGAACCTGACCGACTGCATCATCGCCGACTATCATGACAAGGAAGACTTCCGCGACCTGATCGAGGCCGATGCTCATCTGGGGCCGGTGGAGGCGGTGTTCCACATGGGCGCATGCTCGGCGACGACGGAGTGGGACGGGCGCTACATCATGCGTAACAACTTCGCCTACACCCGTGAGCTGTTCCACTGGTGCCAGGATCGTCGCATCCCGTTCATTTACGCCTCTTCGGCGGCGGTGTATGGCGGCAACGACACCTTTCGCGAGGAGCCGGCCCACGAGCGTCCTTTGAACGCCTACGGCTACTCCAAGCTCGCGTTCGACCAGTATCTGCGCCGGCATATGGATGCGCTCACCGCGCAGGTCGTGGGTCTTCGCTACTTCAACGTCTACGGCCCGCGCGAGGGTTACAAGGGCGGGATGGCCAGCGTGATCCATCACTTCAGTAACCAGCTACGCGAAGGGGACACGGTAAGGCTCTTCGAGGGCTGTGACGGCTACGCCGATGGCGAACAGCGCCGCGACTTCGTCGATGTTCGCGATTGCGTAAATCTGAAGCTTTGGCTGCTGGAACATCCCGAGGTGAATGGCATCTATAACTGCGGGACCGGGCGCGCACGGACCTTCAACGACATGGCCCGGGCGACGATCGACTGGTTCGGTCGCGGCGAGATCGAGTACATCCCGTTCCCGGACCACCTGAAGGGCCGTTACCAGAGCTATACCCAGGCGGATCTGTCACAGCTGCGCGCGGCCGGCTGTGACCTGGAATTTCACGATATCGAGGACGGTGTGCGCGCCTACCTCGATGCGGTCGCGGTTGATCAGGCCGACTGACCCCGGAGAAGCAGCATGAGTGACCAGCCCCTGCATCGCGTTCGCGCGGATGAGTACGAAAGCCCCGGTGATCGCCTGGAGCGGTCGCTGGAGGAAGGGCGCGTGTTGCTGTTCGAACCGGGGCGGCTTCCGCTGCCGGATGAGGAGGATCTGGTCTTTCTGCGTGACGAGGTCGGTCGGCTGCTCAGTCTGAAGAACATCAGCTATCACCCGCATGGCGACTTTATCAGCGGCCTGAAGAACGAGGGCGACGCCGGTGAGCGCGTGCGCCGGATCCTGAGCGAGTATGGCCAGCGCGTGGAGGGCTTTCTGGGGCATTTGCTGCCGGGGTTTACCAGTGGCTGGAGCCCGCGCAAGGTCAACTTCCGTCCGGTGCAGGAGAAGGGCCGGGTAATCAAGCGGCATTCCAACAACGAACTGCTGCATGTGGACGCGTTTCCGGCCGGGGCCACCCACGGCTGGCGGCCGCTGCGCTTTTTTACCAACATCAACCCCGAGGAGGCGCGCATCTGGCGGGTGGCCGAGGAGTTCGGCGAGCTCTATCGTCAATTTGGCGCCGCGGCCGGCATCGCCCCGCCACCGCGCCTGCGTCAGGGGCTGGCGGAGCGCGCCTGGACCGGCAGCCTCCGGGCGTTGTCCGCCCTGAATCTTCCGCAACTGGAAGTGGTCGGCGACACCTCGCCCTATGACCGTGCGATGCGGCGCATGCACAACTGGATGAAGGACAGTGACGAATTCCAGAATGCCCCGGGGCGTGGCACCGAGCTGGTCTTCGAGCCGTATTACAGCTGGTGTGTGCTGACCGACCAGGTCAGTCATGCGGCGCTGTCCGGCCAGCACGCGCTGGTGGCCACCTTCTACGTGCGTCCCGAGGCCTGTCATATGCCCGAGCGTTCCCCCTGGGGGGTGCTGGAGGCCGCCGGCCGGGCTGCCTGAGCGTGGAAGCCCGCCACTGGCGTCGCGGGCGGGTCCGCGTGCTGCATGACGCGGCTCTGTCCGCCGTACCGGAACCCTGGTGGTTCGATTTTGGCGAGCTGGAGCGTCGAGGTCTTGTGACGGGCCGCGGCGGTGGCCGTGGCAGTGTGGTGTTCTTCCGCAGCCCCTGCGATCCCGACGAGCAATGGGTGCTGCGCCACTACATGCGTGGAGGGACTGTTGCGCGCGTCCTGGGTGATCGTTACCTGTGGCAGGGTCTTGCCGAGACCCGTCCCTGGCGCGAGTGGACCTACACGGCCCGGCTGTATGATGAAGGGCTGCCCGTGCCGCGCCCGGTGGCCGGGCGCGTGGTGCGTTCCGGGCCGCTGTATGCGGCCGATCTGATTACGGCGCGGGTACCGGGGGCGCGTTCACTGGATGAGCACCTTGGCGAGGCCGGGGTTTCCGAAGCTGTGTGGCGGGCGGTGGGCGCCTGCATCCGGCGCTTCCACGATGCCGGGCACTGGCATCCGGACTTGAACAGCCGCAACATCCTCATCGCCCCGGATAGACGGGTCAGCATCATCGACTGGGATCGTGGGCGGCATCGAGCCGGGACGGATCCGGACTGGCGCGAGGCCAATCTGCAGCGGTTGCGCCGCGACCTGGAGAAGCGCCTGCGGATTCGCAGCCACTGGGTCTATACCGATGCCTGCTTTGTGGCCCTGCGTGCCGGCTATGAGGCGGGCGCGCTCTCGGGCGACTGAGCCGCGACCATCGGCGGCCGGGCGCGGGGTGCGCCGGCCGCCATCAATGCATCCAGGCGTTCGATTGCGTCCTCGGGCCGGATCAGCTCCATCACACCGGGTCGCTCGATCTTGGTGCCCCAGCGGATCGCGCTCGCTGGTTTGCCCAGTTCCCGTCGGGCGGCCTCATCGTAACGATCCACGCACCACTGTCCGCTGTAGTAGGGGCGTGCACGGCCCGGGTTGGTGCAGGCGTACAGGCCGACCACTGGGGTACCCATCGCGTTTGCCATGTGGGCTGGGCCCGAATCCGGGCTGACCACGGCAGTTGCGCGTCCGAGAATCGCCAGCATTTCCTTGATGGAGGTCGCCCCGACCAGGTTTCGGTGGGCGAGCTGGCTGTGCCTTAGCACGGCCTCGCCCATCTCGCGCTCCAGCGCCGAGGGACCTCCGGTGATCAGAACCTGCAGACCATGTTCCCGTACCGCGTGGTCGGCGACCTGTGCGCAGCCCTCGGCGGTCCAGTTGCGCAGGTGGTGGCTGGAACAGGGGCTGATCACCAGCGTCGGGGTGCCATCGGGGATCTCGTCGCGGGCCCTCTCCGCGGCGTTGTCGGGTACAGGGATGTCCCAGACCATGTGCCGGCGCCGGATCCCCAGCGTCTCGATGAAGCTGAAGTAGATGTCGATTACGTGCTGCCCGGGGTGCGGGGGGATGCGCGCGTTGATGAACAGGCCGTGCAGATCGCGCGAGCGGGCGCGGTCATAGCCCAGGCGAAGGCCTGCGCGGATACCCAGGCTGGCGATATTGGCGCGCAGGGCGAACTGGTTGTGCAACAGCACGTCGAAACGCTCGCCGCGTAGCTGCCTCCAGAGTTCGCGATAGCCGGCCCAGCCGGCGGTCTTGTCGAAGATTCGGAAATTCACCCCCGGGATATCGCCTACCAGGGCGTGTTCGGCGCGTCCGACGACCCAGGTTAGCCGGGTATCCGGCCACTCCTGCTGCAGGGTGCGCACGACTGGTGTCATGTGAGTCACATCCCCCAGCGCCGAGAAGCGCAGGATGCACAGGGACTCGGGTGGGGTCGTCAGGGGGAGCGGGGGATGGGCCATGAGCGTGCCGGGTCAGAGCGGTCCGTGGCTGCGCTTGCGTTGCGAGCGGCGCGCGCGACGATGGTCCTTCACACCAGGGTACATGTCGACCTCGGGATCGGGCTGGCTCTTGAAGCGGCGATGGGCCCAGAAGTACTGCTCCGGGTGTTCGCGCACCGCCTCCTCGATGATCTGGTTCATGCGTTCGGCATCCGCCTGGTCATCTCCGGATGGATAGCCCTCCAGCGCCGGACCGAATACGACCTCGTAGCCCGCATGACCGGGGAGCGCGTGATAGAACACCGGTACTACGCGCGCCTTGCCCATGCGGGCCAGTCGCGAGAGTCCGGTCACCGTGGCGGCCGGGATGCCGAAAAACGGGGCGAAGACGTTCTGGCGGCTGCGATAGTTCTGGTCGCCCGCATACCACACCGGCAGACCATCCCGCAGGGTTCGCACGATCCCGCGCAGGTCGTCCTTGGACAGCACGGGACCGATCCGGGCCCGCCCCCGTCGCATAGTGGCATCAGCCAGTGGGCGTCGATCCATGGGTTTGTAGATGGCGGCCATGTCGATCTCGCGGCTCAGCAGGCGGCCGGCCATCTCGATGGGGGTGAAATGCCCGGACAGCAGGAGGACCGGCGATCCGTCGGCCTGTGCCTGTTCCAGATGCTCCAGCCCCCGGATGTGTAGCGGAATGCGGTCGACCCGCGGCCCGCCGAACCAGGCCAGTGCCAGCTCGGCAAAGCCGCGCCCGGTGTAGCGTAAGTTCGCGCGCACAAGTGCCTCGCGCTCGGCGGCGTTCAGCTCGGGAAAGCACAGCTCCAGGTTGCGGCGGATGATCAGCCGCCGCTGTCGGGCCAGGGCGTATGAGATCGGGCCGAGCGCCTCGCCCAGGCGCAGTACGAGCTCAGGAGGCAGGCGACTGATTAGCCACAGCAGGCCCAGGCCGAGGCTGTAGCCCCAGTTGGAAGGATGCGCCGGATGGGTGCTGCGCGATTTCGGCATCGTGGTGGACCTGGGTCCAAAGCGGCCCAGTATATCAGGGCCGAGCTGGCACCCGTACGACGCGGCCGTCCATGATCGGTAGACTACGTCCCTGCTCCCGTATAGGCAGGTTATGCATACAGTTCCCGCGCAATCCGAAGCACCGACCCGCACGACCCTCGACGTCGCCGCGATGGCTGCGCGTGGCCGCGCCTTTGTCGTGCGTGAGGGCAGTCGTAGCTGGTATGCCAAGAAGGCAGTTCCGGGGCGCAGCTCCATACGGGCGCTGGGGGGCAGTCTGCTGGCCCGGCTGACGCTCGGGGAGTGGGCCCCGCTGGCGCCGCTGAGGCTGGGCGGACAGGACCAGATTGCCTACGAGGCAGAGCGCCTGCGTGCATTGCGCGCGGCCGGAGAGGCCGTGCCGGAGGTAGTGTGCCTGGAATCCGGCTATCTGGTGCTGGCGGAAAGTGGTCAGCCGCTGGGCCATGCCCTGCGCCGGGCCGGATTCGAGCGTAGCGCCGAGTTACTGACCTGGGCGGCCCGGGATCTGGCACGGTTTCATGCCCGCGGTCTGTGGCATGGTGGCGCTCAGGTACGCAACCATCTGCTGGCCGATGGAGGCAAGACCTTGATGCGCATTGACTTCGAGGAGCCGCTAGACCAGCTGATGCCGCTGCCGGCACGGCAGGCCGTGGATCTTTACCTGCTGGTGTACTCGGCTACGGCGCTCAAGGGGCTTCCGGAGACGGACCTGCATCGGCTGGGCTCGCGGATGGTGTGTGCCTACCTGGAAGCCCACGCCCCGGATGAGCGGATGTTGGGTTATCTGCATCGTGGGCAGCGGGTCCTGGGCGCGCTGGAGGCCGGCATCGGCTGGCTGGCGCGAGCGGTCAGTAAGGATGCCCGGCGGTTGTTTACGACCCGCGCGGTGCTGGCTGAGGTGCTGGAGCGCGCGGGCGATGCCCCCGGTGCCATATCCGACGGACAGGGGCGGTGTGACCGCTAGTCCGGGGCCTCGCTCAACGGTGCTTTTTGCAGAGTCGCGTAGTGGCCGTTGCGGGCCAGCAGTTCGTTATGAGTCCCGGATTCGACGATCTGTCCGGCGTCGAGCACCACAATGCGATCGGCATCCTCGATGGTCGAGAGGCGGTGTGCAATAACCAGTGTTGTACGGTTTCGCATCAGGACTTCCAGCGCATCCTGGATCTTCTGCTCGGATTCCGAATCCAGCGCGGAGGTGGCCTCGTCCAGGATCAGGATCGGGGCATCCTTGAGCAGCGCTCGGGCGATGGCAACGCGCTGGCGCTGTCCGCCGGAGAGCATGATCCCGTTTTCACCGACCACCGTATCGAAGCCCTCGGGCAGCTGTTCGATGAACTCCAGGGCATTGGCGGCGCGTGTGGCCTCGCGCAGTTGGTCGTCAGTCGGTTTTTCCGGCAGGCCGTAGGCGATGTTGTTGGCCAGGGTGTCGTTGAACAGCACCACGTGCTGGCTGACCAGCGCCATCTGCGAGCGCAGATCCCGCAGTCGGTACTCGCGGATCGGGTAGCCATCCAGACGGATCTCGCCCTGCTCGGGTTCATAGAAGCGGGGCAGCAGGCGTGCCAGGGAGGTCTTGCCGCTGCCGGAACGGCCGACCAGCGCCACGGTTTCACCGGGGGCGATGTTCAGGCTGACATCCTTCAGCACCCATTCGCTCTGTTGTGGGTAGCGCAGCCAGATGTGGTCGAACTCGATCCGACCCTCGGCGTGATCCAGGGGGCGTTGGCCGTGATCGGGCTCGGGGGGCGTGTCCAGTATTTCGAACACGCTCTCGCCAGCGGCCAGGGCCTTCTGGATTTCGGCATTCACCCCGACAATGCGTTTCAGTGGCGGCAGCATCAGCAGCATGGCCACGATGAACGAGATCATCCCGCCGGGTGTGATGGTTTGGAGGACCATATCCATCGTGGCCAAATAGACGATGATTGCGAGCGCGATGATCGCCCCCAGCTGGGACAGCGGCTGGCTGATGGCCTGTACGGCCTTGTGCCGCATCAGCTGGCGGTGGTAGCGCTCGTTGGTGCGCTCGAAGCGGTGGGCCTCGTAGTCCGTTGCACCAAAGATCTTCACTTCCGCCTGCCCGCGAATGCCATCCTCCGCGATCTGGGCATAATCCCCGACGGATTTCTGCATACGCCGGCTCACTTTGCGGAACTTCTTGTTGGCACCAACCACCACCAGCCCCACCAGCGGCGCGATGCTGAACACAATCAGCACCAGCCATCCGCTGAGATAGGTCATATAGGCCAGCAGGAAGATCACCGTAAAGGAGTCGCGGATCAACACGATGATGGCCTTGGATGCCGCGGCGTTGATCTGCGTGACGTTGTAGGTGAGCTTCGCCAGAAGGGTGCCGGGGGAGTGGCGATCAAAGAATGCTGCCGGAAGCCGCAGGTACTGCTCGAACACCGCCTGCCGGACGTCCTTGACGACCTTGCGGCCGATCCAGGCGACGCTGTAGTCCGACGCAAACATGGTGATGCCGTGGAACAGAAAGATCCCGATCAGCGCGGCTGGTACCCAGACCCGCGCGGTTGGATCTTGCTCGATGAATGTCCCGTCCACCAGGGGCTGGATAATCCATGCAAAGGCCGCCTGCCCCGCCGCGGCCAGGATCATCGCGACAATCGCCAGCACCCCCAAGCGCCAGTACGGCCTGACGAACGCAAAGATTCGCTTGTACAGCTGCCAGGATTCGCCGGCTGTCGGGTGCTTCGGGTTCTGGTCGATCGAGCGATTACCCATCGAGGGTTCCTTGCCTGGCTGGTGCTGCCGCTGACCGCACATTTCCGCGCTGCAAAACAATGCCGGAAGTGCGAGGGGGCGGATGATACCAGACCGTGTCTCGGCGCCCTGGGGCGGGCACGTCGCCAAGGCTGCGTGGTAGCATGAGCTTACTTGGATTGTCACTTTGCCCCGTATGTTCGCGCTACCTGTTTGGAGCCTGCAATGTCCAGCCACACCATCGTCCCTGGTCGTATTAGTATTTCGATCCCTCATTGGCAGGTGCTGCCCCTGCTGCAACCATGCCTGCGTTCGATCCGCAAGAACACGAGCGGCAAAGATGTCGAAGTCATCGTGATCGACAACGGTTCGAAAGACGAAAGCTTGGATTACCTGCGTTCCCTGGAGTGGATCCGCTTGATCGAGCGACCGGAAGAGGGGCTATTCAACTTTCCTGACAACGTCTGGACCTCGCACGACATCGCACTCAAGGAAGCTACGGGGGAGTTTCTGGTTACGATGCATACGGACTTGTTCGTGAAGCGCGAAGACTGGCTGGACGAATATCTAAAGGCGATGGCAGGGAACCCCCGTCTGGGGGGTGTCGGCACCTGGAAGCTGGAGCTGAAGAACCCGGTCTACGAGTTCCAGAAGCGTGTCTTCCACGTGATCCGCAGCAATATCAAGTACGCCCTGGGCCTGCGTAAGAAGCGCTACGAGTGGAAGCAGGGCCACTATCCGAAGGACTTCTGCGCGATGTACCGCCGCCAGATCCTCTTGGACGAAGGTCTCACCTTCCGCAGTATCGAGGGCAAAAAAGGCTTTTACGACCAGAGTGGCGGTTACTCCATCTCGGCTCAGCTGTGGGACAAGGGGTACCCCACTCGAGTCATCCCCGTTCGCACCATGATCCCCAGGATTGTGCATCTCGGCCATGGTACTGCGGCGGTCTCTCCAGAAAAATCCCACAGACGGAACCAAGGAAAGCTTGAGAATCGACGCGACTCCCTGTTTTGCGAGAATTGGGTGAGAGAGCTGCAAACCGATTCTGGACTGGATCGGTAATTCCTTAGGTCTTCAAGTGGAAGCAGAAATGGCAACTCTGGAAGGCTTGGATGCATCAGATCATCTTGGGAAGATTCGCCGAACTTGCCTGAACGCTACCACCTTGCCTTGCATTTCATGTGCGCCCTGTATTCTTGTTTTCTACAGGCCGGTCAAGCAGTTTAATGTGGGTAACCTAGCTTTCCGTATACGCCTTGGCTTCCGCGAGGCTGAATCCTCGATCCGAGGCCTAACTCAGTTCTCGTGTGGAATTGCAATATAATCCATTTGGCCCCTTTCGGTCTCCTATAATGAGCTCACCTCTATGGTATCGAAAGTGACTCGCTCAGGCTTCTTGGGGCGGGTTCGCGCATCCCAATTTCTTCAGCCTCTGTTATTTTGGATGGTTGCTGTATTTGTCGCCGGATTTATTGCAGCGTGGGAGACGCGAATCCATCGTGACATTCTGTACTTCGGTGTTTTCGCTCCGGCCCTCCTTTATTTTTCGCGCTATCATTGGAGAGCCTTATCCGCGAGTTTGGTGATTCGGCTCCTGGCCGTTTTTCTCGGGTACCTTTTGCTTAGCTTGCTGTGGTCCGGTGGGCCGTCTTTTGATGAGGTGTACAACAAGATCCGCTACGCCCTGATTATCCTTTCAGCGGTCGCTGTCTTTGCTTGGGTGTTCTCTCGTGACGAGTTTTGGTTGACTCGCTTCCTTGCAGTCATGCTTCCCGCGGGTGTTTTGGTTCTCATTTTCTCGGTATTATCCTTTTACTCCAGTGAGCCGTTTCCTGATGCACGGCTTAACAACCTAGTGTTCTACCATCAGAATCCAAACTCTGGGGCGGTCGGCTACTACCTTCTGATAATCGTCGGTGTCTATGGGGTCTTGGCAGGGAAAACAGTATTCCAGAAGTACGGTGGACTTCTTGCGGTCCTTATTGGTTCGGCATTCTTGATGATGGCACAAAGCCGTGGCCTCATCGTGGGCGCGGTGGCCGCGACAATGGTGCAGCTCATCTATTTTAGAGTTTGGAAGATTCTGGGGCTGGTTTTGATTGGTGGCGTCGCTTTTTTGGTTATCCTTGGCCAGTTAGGTTGGTCGGGTCGAGGCTTTTTTGAGAGGGCGGATTCGTATCGTTTCGAGATCTGGGCATTAACTCTTGACAGGGTGTTTTTGTCGCCTGCTATAGGGCATGGGATTGGTGCGGACGTAGGGGTGACCCTTGAATCAGGGAGGCGAGAGATCAGTCCGCACAACTTTGTATTGATGGTCCTGTTCGTTGGTGGGGGAATCGGCGGATTGCTGCTGGTGGCTATCTTGGGGAGGTGTGTCTGGGTGCTTCTCGGTGCGCTAGGGAAACACTGATTTATTCCGCCGTGGGTCCCGCCCACCTGGCGGGTTTGGGATAATGGCGCCAGGTTTCCTGCCCAAGGTGATGGCCGATGTCCCAGCGCAGCTTTTCCGATCTCGAGTATTCCGCCAAGCGTAAGCAGACGCGGCGCGACCGCTTTCTGGGGGAGATCGATGCGATCACGCCCTGGGCGGCGCTGGTGGAGGCGATCGAGCCGCACTACCCGAAGGGGAAGCGGGGTCGTCCGCCGATTGGTCTGGAACGGATGCTGCGGATGTACGTGGCCCAGCAGTGCTTCAACCTGTCGGATGAAGGGATCGAGGATGCGGTCTACGACAGCC
>NZ_KB822967.1:0-126363 GCF_000364985.1 Thioalkalivibrio sp. HL-Eb18 | reverse complement strand
GTCCTCGGCGATCGTCACCGTGCCTTCAACCGCCGCCATCAGACCATCCAGTCCGACCTGGCCATTACGGATGGCCGCCGCACCGTCCTCGGTCAGCACCACATTGGTACCGTCCAGCGCCAGATAACCGTTGCTGTCCTCGGTCAGACTCAGCTCGATCTCGCCCGCCAGGTCGCCGTCGATGCCGTCCAGGTCCAGATCCGCAGTGACTTCGAACACCACTTCACCCTCGCCCGCCGACTGCGGCCAACCATCGGTGGCACCATCCGCCAGGGCAAGATCCACCGTCAGCTCCGGATTCGGCACCGGCACCATGACGCCACCTTCGGCACTGGCTTCTAGCGTGAAAGTGTTAACGAGATCTTCGCCGATGATCAGCGTCCCCTCGATGGTGACATTGAGATCGTTACCGGAAACCTGCCCGTTCTGAATCGCTTCGGCGCCCGCCTCAGTCAGCACAACCGACCAGTCACCCCAGTCGCTCTGCGAGAGTTCGAGGTATTCGCTGTCACCACCGACGATCTCGTAGACGAACTCGCCGAGCGAGGGGTCAATGCCATCAAAGTCCGGCTGCGGACTAATTCCGAACACCAGCATGCCAGCCTCGACCTCCGAGGAGGGGAAGCCAAAGTCCCCGGGGAATGGGGCATTTACCTCCTCGCTCAGTGCCTGCAGGCCGAACCCTCCATTCCCGGGCAGTTCGCCCTGCGGGGGCATCGGGAAGACTTCTCCCGGCCATAGCTGAAATTCGAATGTCGGTTCAGGCACCTCAACAGCGACCGTTGAGCTCTCAGTGGCTGACACTGGACCGATCCCGTCGATCTCGACCGTTCCCTGAACGTCTACGGAGAATTCGTTATTAGGAACCTGCCCATTTTGCAGCGCCCATGCGCCCTCTTCGGTCAGGACGATGGCCGGATTCCCATCGGCATCCGCGCCAATCGCCAGATAGCCCGAGTCCCCACCAACAATTTCGTATTCGATCGGGCCGGCGGCGGAGTCCGGCAGTCCATCCAGGTCCAGAGTGGCGTCGAGACTAAACACCACCATGCCCGAGCCGGGCTGTTCAGACGGCGGCATGTCGACCTGCTGGGACTGAACGCCCACAGAGCCCTGCATCTGGGGGCGAAGATCCGAGCCCATGCGTTCGACCAGCTCACTGAGCGGTGTAACGGAGATGACGAGACTGGGTTCCGGAACAACGTCGTCCGTGGTTTCGCCGGTATCCGCGAGTGTCCCTCCACCTTCGCCACCGGCGTCGCCGGGACCGCCCAGTGCGTTGGAGTCATAGGCGTACTCGACCTGGCCGACTTCTTCGGAGCCACGAGCGATTCGGACGAAGCTGCCGCCTTCCCCGGCTGCGCCGCCGTCAGCACCGGCGGCCGGGGCTTCGATAATGTCGGTGATGTCTTCACCGCGATCCAGGGCGGCGATGATCTCGTCGACAGTCGCGTCGGCGATCTCACCGTCTTCCGGCGCGGGGTCGGCGGATTCCGCCAGGTCGTCGGTGATGGTGGCGGACTCACCGCCCGCCAGGGACATGGTGGAGCCGTCCTCGAAGGCCATCTCGATGAAGGCGCCATCCTCGGCGATGACCTCCTCGCCGTAGAAGATCTCGTCGCCCGGTTGCAGGACGCGGGTGTTGCCGTCCTCGTCTCGGGCGATCACGGTGCCGACAACGGATTCGACGGTAGCTACGACGACTTCAGACATGACGATCTCCCCGGATACGGAATCAGTTCACAGTTTTTGATGGGTATGAGCCTAGGGGAGTCGGCACTGGCACGACAGGTGTACCGAAGTACAGGGTTTGTGGGGTTATGGGAGAACCGGTGTGAGGATCGGCTGGATGAAAACGTATCGAAGCTGCGGGATGCGGGGGCCGGGTTGATGCGATTCGCGGGGCTCATCGCATCCTATGACCCTCGCAAAACGAGGGGGCTAGCGTCACGTAGGATGCTGATGAGCTCAGCGAATCGCATCACCGCCGCTGGCGGCGGCTGACGCGCGTGGCCCGAGAATCAGACAGTCGGGTGCGATTCGCGCAGGCGAGTCAGGTGGAGCACGAGCTGGACACGGTCGTCCACGTTGAGCTTCTTGAAGACGGAGCCGAGGTGCATCTTGACGGTGCGTTCGGTCATGCCGAGCTGGCGTGCAATCTCCTTGTTGTGCGCTCCCGTGGTCACGGCCAGGGCCACTTCCCGCTCGCGGGGCGTAAGGTTCTCGAATCCCTCGGGCGGCGTTTCCGGGTCGCGGGGCTGGGCGCTGCGGACGGTACGAATCATGCGGGTCATCAGGTCGGGGCCCACCCACAGGCCACCACCGGTGACGGTGGCCGCGATCGTTCGCAGCTGGGCGACGTTAGCCAGCGTATGGCAGTAGCCGTGGGCCCCTGCGTCAAACGCTCGGATGCCTTCTTCGTCATTCGGGTGGCGCGACTGCACGATCACCCGATGCACCAGGGTCCTTTGTTTGACGTAGTCCTCCCAGTCGGCGAGATCCGTACCGATCCAGCAGGCTTCGGTGCCCTCCGGCAGGGTCGCCGGAAATGGCGGGCGCAGTACCTGGGCATCCGGAAAGGCCTCTTCCCAGCGCGGCGACGGCCGCGACGCTCGGTCCATCATGAAGATCTGCATGTTGCTCAGCGCTCCGTAAAAGCCAGCTCGCCCGCGCGGAGGATCGGCTTCAGCAGGTACTGCAGGATGGTGCGTCGCCCGGTGATGATATCCACCTGCGTCACCATCCCGGTCATGATCGGGTGCTCCTCGTCGAAGCCGGTCTCCTCGGTTCGCACGCGGACCTTGTAGTAGGTGTTGCCGTCGTCGTCGGTAATCGTGTCGGGGCTGATGTGCTCCACGGTGGCATCCAGGCCGCCGTAGATCGCGAAGTCATAGGCCGTGAACTTCACCTTGGCGTTGAGCCCCGGGCGCAGATAGGCAATGTCGCGGGGCGATACGCGCGCCTCGATCAGCAATTCGTCCTCCAGCGGCACCACCTCTGCCACTTCGCGCCCAGGCGAGATCACGCCACCGCGCGTGGTGATGAACATCCGCTGCACAATCCCTGCCATGGGCGATCGCACCTCGGACAGGCGCACCCGGTCCTCCAGCCCCTCTGTGCCCTCAGCCAGCTCCTGCAGCCGCCCAAGGGTATCGGCCAGCTCCGATCGCCACTGATTACGGAAATTCAGCCGCACCTCGCGGATTTTCTCTTCCGCCTCTTCGATCGCAGCGTCGAGACGGGCGATCTGCGCAGTCGCCTGATCGCGGTCGCCGCGGGCGTTGGAGACCTCGCGCCGCAGGCGCAGGATCTCGACCTCGGATACCGCCCCGCTTTGCACCAGCGGTTCGGTCACCTCCAGCTCGCGACTGGCCAACTCCAGGGCGCGGATGGCCTGGCTACGCCGCGCCCGTACCTCGTTCAGCTCCTCGCGCCTCTGCCGCATCTGCTCTTCGGCAATCCGAATTCGAGAGCGCAACTCGTCCAGACTTTCTTCGTAAAGCTGCTGCTCTTGCTCGACGATCGCCTGCGGCCCTTCCTGCAGGTCCGGTGTAATCAGAAACGGTGTCTCCGTCAGCAACGCCATCAGGCGCGCACGGCGCGCCTTCAATGAAAACTCACTCGCCCTCGCCTCGCCCAGGTCGGACAAAAATCGCGTCGGGTCCACCCGCACGAGCACGTCGCCCTGTTCCACGACATCGCCTTCTCGCACCAGTACATCGGATACCACGCCCCCGTCCATGGACTGCAGCACCTGAAGGTTCTGTGACGGAATCACCCGCCCATCCGCGCGAGCCACCTCGTCGATTTCGGCAATAGAGGCCCAATACACCAGCAGGCCCAGCGTAATCAGGATCCCGTAGAGGAGCGCGCGAGCCCGTATCGGGCGCTCCTGTATCTGCGTCCAGTCCGCGTCCGATGCCCAGTTGCGGTGGTCACCGCCACCCTTGGTCAGCCAGGGGCGAAAGATCCGGTCGACCATCGGGGCGCCAACCTTGCCGGTCTGATCCATCCCGCGGCCGAGTGCCTCGAAACCCTGGCCGTCCCTGCGCGTGCGCTTGCTCATGCCTGCGCCTTGCCCACTCGGCCTTCCCGCAGGGCCTGAACCACCTGATCCTTCGGTCCGTCGGCCACGACTCGGCCCTGATCCAGCACAATGATCCGGTCTACCAGCTCCAGCAGCGAGGTGCGATGCGTGACGATCACGGTAGTGCGCCCCTGGATGAATTCCGCCAAACGGCGCTTCATGCCCTGCTCGGTGGAGTTGTCCATGGAGCTGGTTGGCTCGTCCAACAACAGCATGTTGGGCTCGTGCAGCACAGCCCGCGCCACGCCGACACTCTGCTTCTGCCCACCCGAAAGTCGGCCACCGCGCTCCCCGACCTGCAGATCGACACCTTCCGGATGGGTGTTAATCAGATCCTCGATCCCGGAGATCGCAATCGCCTTGCGAATGGCCTCGTCCCCGGCCAGCGGATCGGCGGCCACCAGGTTCTCGCGCAGACTCCCGTAGAACAGCGTGACCTCCTGGCCCACATAGCCCAGTGACCGCCGCAGCTCCGCCGGGTCTAACTGACGCACGTCGATCCCATCCACCAGCACGGCCCCGGAGGTTGGCTGATAAAGGCCCATGATCAGCTTGGCCAGCGTGCTCTTGCCCGAGCCCACCCGTCCCAGTACGGCGACGTGTTCGCCCGGCTCGATCTTCAGAGAAACCCCCTGCAGCGCCGGCGTTGCGGAGTCGGGATAGGCGAAGCCAACATTGCGAAACTCGATGGCGCCCTCGAACCGGTCACGGCTCAGGAAGTGCGAATCCGCCGGGCGCTCGACCGGCAGCGCCATGATCTCGTTCAGCGAACCGAGCGCGGTGGAGGCCTGGTGATACTGCATCAGCAGCCCGGCAGTCTGACTGATCGGTGCCATCGCACGCGAGGAGATCAGATAGGCCGCGATCAGACCGCCCATGGAGAGATCGCCCTCCATCAGCAGGAACACGCCGAGCACGATGATTGCGACGCCGACCGTGTGCTGCGCCCACATGGCCGTGTGTGTCACGCTGGCCGTCAGCAGACGATTCTGCGCACTGGTCCGGGCCAGGTGGGTCGTGGCGCGTTCCCAGGTCGCCTGTACCCGTCCTTCTGCGCCCAGGGTCTTGAGTGTCTCGGCCCCCGTCAGGCTCTCGACCAGCGTGGAGTTGCGCTGCGCCGCCACGCGGTAACTTTCCTCCGCCAGTGCGTGCAGCTTGCGATGGATCGCAGTGGCATAGAACAGCAGCAGCAGCGCGCCAATCGCCACGGGAATTGCCAGCGGCCAGGCGATCAACGCGATGATCGCGATGAACATGAACGCGAACGGCAGATCCACGAAGGCGATGATCGTCGCCGACGATATAAAGCTGCGCACCGACTCGAAAGCGCCGATGTTGGATGCGAACGAGCCGACCGACGCCGGGCGGTTCTCCATGCGCAGGCCCAGCACGCGCTCCATGATGTGCGAGGAGAGTTTCACGTCCGCGCGCATCGCCGCCTTGTCGACGAAGTGGCTGCGCATGGTGCGCAGGATCAAGTCGGCGATCAGCACGATCACCACGCCCGCCGCGAACATGAACAGCGTCTCGGTCGCGTGATTGGGGACCACGCGGTCGTACACGTTGAGTACGAACAGCGGCATCGCCAGCGCAAAGAGGTTGATCATCACCGCCGCGATGAGCACATCGCGATACAGTGGCCGGTTCTCGCGGATCACCCGCCAGAACCAGTGTCCCTTGCTCTCCTTCGAGACCCGCGGGGCGCGGGCATCCATGCGGAATTCGGGACGCACATAGATGGCACGCCCGACATAACGCTCTTTGAGCCGTTTCAGCGGGACATCGATGACCGCATCGCCCAGCTCGGGGTCGATCACCCGGGCCACGCTCTTGTCTTCGTTCCAGCCGACCAGCACCCAGGCCTCGTTCTGATCCAGCAGCAGCAGCGCGGGCAACAGGTCGTCCTTAAGACCGCGCGCATCACGCGTGACCGTGCGGGTGGTCAGTCCGGCGCGCTGTGCCGCGCGCGGGACCAGGGAGGGGCACAGCCGGCCATCGTCCAGCGGCAGTCCCGCAAGTGCGGAGTCCGGTGTCAGGCGCAGCCCGTGCATGCGGGCAATCAGGATCAAGCCACCGAGAAGGCTGTCCGCGCGACCCTCCCCGTCCACGATCGGGAACTCTGGCTCGCGGTCATCCGCATCGCCCATGGATCCCGACTCGGGGGTGCCCGCGGCCGAATCCAGCACGGGATCCCCGTGATCATCATTGGAAGGAGGCTGGCTAATCGGTACACCCCTGTGGCCGGACACAGAATCTCGGCATCCGCGCGCACCATGGATGTGCAGAACGTGAACGCCTTCTCATATTCGCTTGATTCTGCGCCCCAACGTACCGCCGGGCAACGCCTTTACATCACGGAGATCTAACGCTTTCGGCGTAGGCGAAAGAAACTGCGCAGCAACTCGGCAGAACGCTCCGCCGCCACGCCTTCGATACATTCCAGACGGTGGTTATGAGCGGGATGATGAAGCAGGTCGATGGCGCCTCCGGCGGCCCCTGTGCGAGGGTCCGAAGCGGCAAACACCAGCCGCTCCACCCGGGCGTGGATCATCGCCCCCGCACACATCGAACAGGGCTCGAGCGTCACGTAGAGCGTGGTACCGGTCAGCCGATAGTTGGAACACCGCTTGCCGGCGGTACGGAGGACTCTAATCTCGGCGTGCGCAGTGGCGTCATGCTCGCTGATCGGGGCGTTGTGGGCGGCAGCCAGACAATAGCCGTCCGCATCCACCAGAACAGCGCCCACCGGCACCTCGCCGACCTCCGCCGCCCGCTCGGCCTGCACGAGCGCGACGTCCATCCAGTAGGCATGCGCACCGGGGTCCGTGGGCGCCGGACCTCGCTCGCCGGGTTCCAGGTTCCGCGCGTCGGGCGCGACCTCAGCCACCATCGTCCGGGCGCGGTGCGGCGAGTGCACGTTCGATCGCGTCGACCAGGTCCTGCGGCTTGCGCTGGGGGGCGAATCGGTCGAGTACGGAGCCATCACGGCCGACCAGAAACTTCGTGAAGTTCCACTTGATCCCCTGCGTGCCCAATGCGCCGGGAGCCTGCTGCTTGAGGTGCTGGTACAACGGGTGCGCGTCCTCGCCGTTCACCTCGATCTTGGCAAACACCGGAAACTCGACCCCGAAACGCGCACCACAGGCCTGTATGGCCTCCGCATCACCCGGCTCCTGCCCGCCAAACTGGTTGCAGGGGAAGCCGAGCACGTGAAAGCCGCGACCGGCGCACTGTTCCTGCAGCGCCTGCAGCCCCTCGTACTGCGGGGTGAACCCGCACTCGCTGGCCACATTGACGATGAGCAGGACATCCCCGCGATAGGCTCCCAGGGGCTGTTCAGTGCCATCCGCCGCCGGTACCGAGAAGTCGAAGACATCAGTCATCGCGCGCAGCCTCTACATCTTCCAGAATCGCATCCTCCAGATCCGCCAGAACCTCGGCAGTCGCACGCGACAGGGCCGACACCAACTGTGAGGCAGAGCGCCGTTCCAGCGCCTGCTCGGATTCCAGATGGACCAGACGGCTGCGATCGCCCTGGCTCAGCTGGGCGCGCAGACCCATGTGCCCGGCCCCCGTCACGACACCATTGGATTCGACCGCATCAGTCCCTTCCAGGTCACCGTACAGCGCGGTAATCAGGACATGGACACGCACAGCCGGGCGCCCCTGTTCGCGCACCGCCGATGCGTTGTCGACCAACTCCAGCGCGGCGCCGTTGCGCGTCCAGCGTTCCCGCAGCAGTTGTTCAAGCTGCTCGGACGGCTTCAGGAACCACTCGTTGTAATAGTCCGACTCGTACTGGTGATTCCCCAGCCGGTATACCAGCCCATTACCCGCATAGGCCGGAGCGACCCGGACCGACCCCAGTTCGACGGCCACCGGCTCGTCCGCCGTGCGTGCGGCCGGGTCGTCCGGCAACTCCAGCAGATACCAGGAGCGATCGAGCGGCTCGCGCTCCGGCAACAGCGTGCAGCCGCCCAGGACCAGCGCGGCGAGCATCAGGATCGGCCCTTTCCACCAATTCATACTTACTCCTCGTCCATGCGGCTGCGCGGTGGCGGGGCACCGAACAGCGCACCACCGGGGTTGCGGCGTACATCATCCGACAGGCTGCGCAGGCCCGAGATCGCGCCTTGCAGCTCGTCCAGGGTTTCCAGCAGTTTCGACTCGCTGACATCCATCCCCCGATCGAGTCGTTCAACCATCGAGTCCATGCGGTCGACCAGGCCCGCGACATCGGCTGCCTCGGCCGTTCGACGCAGCTCCTGGATCGCTTTGCGGGTTTCGCTCGGAAGGGCCTGCGTGTCCGGATGCTCGACCAGGGCCTCGACCGATTGCATCACCCGGTCGGCCGTGCGCATGGTCTGCTCGAGTTCCGAGATCAGATCATCCGCTCGCTGGTTCAGTCCTCCGGTATCGAGACTGGACACGGTATCGTCGACGGTCACCAGCAAAGAATTCAGATTCTCGATCACACCCTCGATGTCCAGCCCGTCGATCCGCTTAAGCAGATTCTCGGCGTACTCCATGAATTGCACGGCGATACTCGGGGACGACGGGATGTAGATCGACCGCGGTTCCCAGTCGTGCTCCAGCGGCGGGTGTTCGTCCGGATCGGAGAAGTCCGCTTCCAGATAGTTCATACCGGTAATGCCCTGTGCGGCAATGCGCACTCGCAGGCCCGCATCCACCAGGTTCTTCAGGACATCCGCCTCGAAATCCTGCTCGCGGGCGCTCGCCGCGAAGCGGTCCGGCCAGAGCCGGGCCTCGACCATCACATAGCGTTTGCGCTCACGAGGGTCCACGTCCTGCTGGTATTCCACCGAGGTAAAACCCAGGTTCGTGATCTCGCCAATGGTCACACCTCGAAACTTGACCGGCGCTCCGATCTCCAACCCCTGCACGGATGAATCGATGTAGGTCTCGATCGGGATCGAGGCGCGAAAGATATTGCCCGCGGTCATGATGAACAGGGCGGTCACCAGCGCCACCAGGCCACCGACGATGAACAATCCGAGGCGAAAATGTTGTCGGGCACTCATGTAGATCTCTCTTCGGAATCGGCCGAATCGGCCCGCTGCAGGAACCGCTGTACCCACGGGTGATCGGATGTGTCACGCAGAGTCGCCGGATTCCCTTCGGCAACGATGCCCTTGCTTTCCTTGTCGAGCATAATCACCCGGTCGGCAATCGCAAAAATACTGGCCAGCTCGTGGCTGACGATCACAATGGTCATGTCCAGGCTGCGCGCCAGCCGCAGGATCAACTGGTCGAGTTCCGCTGAGGTGATCGGGTCCAGCCCGGCGGAGGGTTCATCCAGGAACAGGACTTCCGGGTCCAGCACCATCGCGCGCGCAATCGCCGCGCGCTTCTGCATGCCGCCGCTGATCTCCGAGGGCATGAAGTCCGCGAACTCGCCCAGCCCGACGAGCTGCAGGCGCGCCTTGGCGATCGCGTCCATCGCCTCGCGTGGCAGGTCGGTATGGACCTCCAGCGGCAGACGCACGTTCTCGAGCAGCGTCATGGAGCCAAACAGCGCCCCCATCTGGTACATCACACCCACCCGGCGCAGGATCGCCTCGCGCTCTTCGCCATCGGCAGTCGTGATATCGGCACCGGCCACCCAGATGTTTCCCTTCTGTGGCGTATACAGTCCGATCATGTGCTTGAGCAGCGTGCTCTTGCCGCTCCCGGACCCGCCGAGGATGACGAAGATCTCCCCACGCTGGACGTCGAAGTTGAGATCCCGCATCAGCACAAAGTCACCAAACCCCATGGTGAGGTCGCGCACCTTGATCACCGGCTCCGCGCTCGCCACCCGTCAGACCCCCATGTGATAGAAGAGGACGGCAAACAGTCCGTCGAACACCACGATCAGGATGATCGACGTCACCACCGCGCTGGTCGTGGAGATCCCTACGGCCGCCGCGCCGCTGGCCGTTTGCAGCCCGCGCAGGCAGCCCACGCCGGCGATCAGCAGACCAAAGATCACGGCCTTGAACAGCCCCGAAAACAGATCCGACAGGCTGAGCGCGACGGTCACCTGATTGAAGAACGCCGTCCAGGGGATCCCGAAGCCCTGCATTACCACCGCAGCACCCAGCAGGCCGATCATGTTCGCGTACAGCGCCAGCAGCGGCGCGACCAGGATGCCGGCGAGCACCTTCGGCAGCACCAGAAAACGCACCGGGTCGAGCCCCATGGTCTTCAGGGCGTTGACCTCCTCGTTGACCTTCATCGTGCCGATCTCGGCCGCGAACGCGGCCCCGGAGCGTCCGGCCAGCAGGATCGCCATCATCAGGGGCCCCAGCTCGCGGAACAACGAGACCGCGACCAGATTGGCGACGAAGATCTCGCCACCGAACTGCCGCATCGCGATCGCGGACTGGAACGCCAGGATCACCCCCAGCAGGAAGGCAATCAGGGAGACGATGGGCAGCGCCTGGAACCCGGCCGCCTCGGCGACCCGAAAGGTATCCCCCCAGCGAACCTGGCGGGGATTCAGCAGCGCCGACCCCAGGGCCCGCGTCAGTTCGCCAATGAACCCGAACTGCGAATACGCCGCCTGCCCAACGCGTGACACGGCCTCGAATGACTGGGCCAGCAGTCCCCCGCGAGTCTCGTGACGCGCCGGCTCTACGGTTTCCAGCTCGCGGTACGGGGTCAGCTGCTCCTCCACCAGGCCCTGGACACCCACCAGTTCCACCTGGCGCCCCGCCCGCTCGATATCGCGCTCCAGGGCATGGAGTAACGCCGCCCCGGCACCATCACAGTATTCGAGGCCACCGACATCCAGTGTTACAGCGGCCTGCGTACCCTCGGCCAGCTCGCGGGCGCGGCGGCGCAGAGGCGACCACACACGCTCCACCGCATGCACATCCAGCCGACCCGACAGCTGCAGGCAGGCATCCGGCGAGGCTGTGGCATCATAGCGAAACGTCTGGCCCGAATCGGCGGCCTGCTTGTCCATACTGTCGCTCATGGGGCAATTGCGGCCATGGTAGCCGCAAACTCACCCGACACGCGAAGCGGGGCTTTAATATCTCGCACGCAGCACGCTGATCGGTCGCCCTCTTTTTCGCCCGACACCATCCACCACGAGGAGCCCCATGCCTGCGGCCAATGAAGCTCTACACCAGGTCGAAAGCGCGCTGAACGACATCCTGCTGGGCAAACCCGATCGGGTTCGGCTGGCCTTGACCTGCCTGCTCGCCAACGGCCATCTGCTGATCGAAGATCAGCCGGGCGTTGGCAAGACGACCCTCGCCCATGCCCTGGCCGCGGCGATGAACCTCGATTACCGCCGCGTGCAGTTCACCAGCGACCTTCTCCCCGGCGATGTCCTCGGGGTGTCGGTGTTCGAGCAGGGCTCCGGCGAGTTCCGCTTTCATCCCGGGCCGATCTTTACCCAGGTCCTGCTGGCCGACGAGATCAATCGCGCGCCTCCCAAGACCCAGAGCGCCCTGCTCGAGGCGATGGAAGAGCGCCAGGCCAGTGTGGAGGGCGCGACCCGCCCCCTGCCCGAACCGTTCTTCGTGATCGCCACACAGAACCCGGAGGAACAGGTCGGCACGCATCCCCTGCCGGAATCCCAGATGGATCGATTCCTGATGCGCATCGAACTCGGCTATCCCGATGCCCGGGCCGAGCGCGCGTTGCTCGAACGCGGCGGTGCCGCGCCGGCGCCCGTGGCCCACCCTGCCCCGAGCGCGATCGTCACACCCAAGGACCTGCAGGACTGGCAGTCCCGGATTGCCAAGGTGCACGCCGAACCGGTCGTGCTGGACTATCTGCAGGACCTGATCCAGGCGAGCCGTGACCGCGCACGCTTTGCCCACGGACTCTCGCCACGCGCGGGGCTCGGGCTGCTGCGCGCCGCGCGGGCGCATGCCTTCCTCGACGGGCGCGACTACGTGACCCCGGACGACCTGGCGGACGTCCTTCCGGCCGTGGCCGGCCATCGTGTCCGGGCTCGGGACCCGGACAGCCCCGCACGCACGGTGGAACGGCTGCTGGAATGCGTGCCAGTTCGCTAGGGCCCGCTGAGCGGCTCCGATCCCAGGGGCGGCGCCTGCGTGAAGGCGTTATCCGCTGGGTCGCGCGGCGCCATCGCGACGATGGGGCACAGACCACCCTTGGCCGCGACCGCATCTACATCCTGCCGACCCGCGCCGGCTACACGTTGCTGGCGATCCTGGGCGTGATGCTGCTGGGGGCCATCAACTACTCCAACAACATGGCCTTCCTGCTGACCTTTCTCCTGATCGGGATCGGCCATAACGCCATCTGGTACACCCATCGAAACCTGCTCGGGCTCAAGGCGTCGGCGCTGCCCACCACACCGGTATTCGCCAACCAGCCGTTGTCCGTCTCCCTGCGCCTGGAGGATACGTGCGGGCGCGACCGCGAGGCCCTGCATCTGAGCATCGGCGAATACACGAGCGAACCCGTTGCGATACCGGGCCGTGGGCAGCAAGTGGCCTGCCTGTCTCTGCCGGCCCCCGGCCGCGGGGTGTATCGACTGCCCCGCCAACACCTGGGCACCCAGTACCCGCTCGGCATCCTGAACGCCTGGAGCTGGCTGGGGCTGACCAGCGAGATCCTCGTGTATCCGCAACCCGTGGACCCGGGCGCCGCCCATACCGGGCTCGGAGACCAAGCCGGCGCCCACCGGCGTCAGGATGCCTCCACACCGGATCACATCCGCCCGTACCGCCCCGGAGACCCGCCCGGCCGGATCCTGTGGAAGGCCCTGGCTCGCACCGGCAAGCTGCACATCCGCGAAACGGTCGCAGGAGGCCGTGACACGCTCTGGATCGACTGGTCCGCCATGCCGGCCAGCGACACCGAAGCGCGCCTCTCCATGCTGTGCCATCAGATCCTGGCCGCCGAGGCCGAAGGCCGCGCCTGGGGTCTGCGCCTGCCCGACCAGACCCTCCCGCCCGGGCAGGGCCCGGCGCAGCGGGAGCGAGGCCTGCGCGCCCTCGCCGAATTCCGCTTCGAGCCGATCCCCTTGCCGGTCGCGGAAACGGCTAGGGGAACCAAGAAGTGAACCGTTCGAGCCGGCAGCATTTACCGGAGTTGCGGGGCCTGGAACTCGCGCTGCGCGCCCTGCCAGTGGCCGCGCTGCCACATGCCTGGCACCAGCCACTGTGGGTCACGCTGCTCGTAGCGGCCGCCATCCTGCTGCGCAGCTGGCTCCATCTGCGCGACCGCAAGCCCCCTTCCATCGGACTGATGGCCCTGCTCGCCGCTTTCGCGGGCGGGCTGACGTTCCTGCAGTACGGCACCCTGTTCGGGCAGGAGGCAGGCACCGCCCTGCTGCTGGTCATGATGGCGCTCAAACTGCTCGAGACCCGCAACCGGCGCGATATCGTGATCGGGCTGTTCCTCGGCTATTTCGTGGTCGTCACCACCTATTTCTTCGACCAGTCGATGCTGATCGCCGCCTGGTCTCTGCTGTCTGCCTGGCTGCTCACCGCCGCCCTGGTCCAGGTGCATGCCGGGCGCCCCCTCGAACGGCGGCGCCTGGCGAAGCATTCCGGCTGGATGATGGTCCATGCCTTCCCGTTCATGCTGATCCTGTTCGTCGCCTTCCCGCGCGTACAGGGACCACTGTGGGGCGACCCGCAACGCGACGAGGTGGCTACCACGGCCCTTTCCGGCGAACTGAACCCTGGCGACATCGCGGAACTGCTGCAGGACGAAACCACCACCATGCGCGTCCAGTTTCACGGCTCCGTCCCGCCGCCCCGGGCGCAATACTGGCGGGCACTGGTGATGACGGACTTTGACGGCCGCCGCTGGCAGGCCGAAGGGGGACAATCCAGCATCGAGCTGCCACAGCCCGGAGACTCGGACCGCGTGGTGGCCTACACCGCGACGCTGGAGCCCACCCGCATGCGCTACCTGCCGGTACTCGACTACCCCGTGGCGCTGCCCGACAACGCCGAGTACCGCGACAACCACCAGGTCGTCCGCGACCGACGGATCGTGAACCGCATCCAGTACGACGCCGAGGCCGACCTGACACGTCCGCCAGGCGCCGGCGAAGCCCTGAGCAGGTCCGCCCGTGAACGCGCTCTTGAGCTCCCACCCAGCGCAGCCCCTCGCGCACGTGCCGAGGTCGCTCTCTGGCGCGCCACGCATGGTGACGATGACCGCGCGATCATCCAGGCCGCCCTGGATCGCTTCGCCGCCGCCCCCTATCGTTACACCCTGCAGCCCCCAACGCTCGAGGGGGATGTCACCGACCAGTTCCTGTTCGAGACCCACGCCGGTTACTGCGAGCACTATGCCTCCGCGTTCGCCGTGCTGATGCGCTCGGCGGGGATCCCGACCCGCGTGGTTACGGGCTACCAGGGGGGCGAATGGATGCAGCGGGGCGAATACCTGCGCCTGCGCAATGCCGATGCGCACGCCTGGAACGAGGTCTGGCTGGATGGCGAAGGCTGGATCCGTGTCGACCCCACCGCGGCGATCGCTCCGGAGCGGATCGAGGCCGGGATCGGCGGCCTCACCGGTGGCGACGGCGAACCCATGCCCGATTTCCTGCGTCGCGACGGGCTGGGCTGGGTGCAGCAACTTCGATTTGGCTTCGAAGACTGGCGCGATTTCGCCCGGTTCCGCTGGGAGAGCTGGGTGCTGGCATTCGATCCCGAGCGCCAGCGGGAACTGTTTGCCCGTTTCGGGCTCGACGCGACAGACTGGAGTGACATTGTCACGGCACTGGGCGTCGGCTTTGGCCTGCTGGCTGCCGTGGCCCTGGTCTGGAGCGGCTGGCGCAGGCCTCGTCGCCAGCTGGAGGTGCCGGATCGCCTCCTGCACCGACTTTCCCGGCGGATCGAACGCCAACAGACAGGACTGGGACGGCGCCCGCACGAGCCCGTCATCACCTGGACCCGACGCGTCAAGGTTGCACGGCCGGATCTCGCGCCCCTCGTCGATGCCTTCGCCGAGCACTACAACCGGGTCCGCTTCGCGCCCGCCCGGCCCGACGACCGGGCCAGACACCTGACAACCCTGCGCCGCCTCGCTGCATCCGACCTTCGCAAACCCGCCGCCGACCCGCCCTTGCCGCGGACAACCTAGGATTCGTTCAAAGCAAAAAAGGCCCGGCCGGATTCAGCATCCGACCGAGCCTCCAGGTCTTCCGAAGCGGCGCAGGGAGCCCCGGGCCGCTGGATCGTCTGGCCGCTATCAGGCCGCGTCGTTACGGAAGATGAAGTGGTGACGCGCGCCACGGCGCTCGTCCTGACGGCGAGCCACCTTCTGCACTTCCGGGCGGTTGGCAAACTGCGCCAGCGTGATGCCGTCGAGGAAGTCGTACAGCTGCTGGCTCAGATCATCCCACAGCTCGTGCGTCAGGCAGCGTTCGCCATCCTGGCAGTCCTTGTGGCCCTTGCAGCGGGTCACATCCACCGATTCATCAACCGCCGTGATGATGTTGGCAATGCTGATCTGGTCGGCACGTTTGGCCAGGCGATAACCGCCGCCCGGACCCCGCACGCCTTCCACCAGGTCGGCCTTGCGCAGTTTCGCAAACAGTTGTTCCAGATAGGACAACGAGATGCCCTGGCACTGCGAGATGTCGGCCAGGGTCACCGGTCCCACCCGATCATGGATCGCAAGATCCATCATGGCGGTCACCGCGTAGCGGCCCTTGGTTGAGAGTTTCATGTCTTAAAGCCTCCGAGAAACCGTGATTGTGCGTGTCGAGGTCGACATCCATTCACAGAATCGAATCCGTTCACCTTTCCTGACAATCAGAGTCAGGAATAATTCCCTTTTTACCTGACAGTGTTGGTCAGGAATAATTCCCTGATTATATCAGGCGATTGCCGGGAATTCACGTACGCCAGACGCAGGTTATTGTGAGAGCCGTCCGATACTGACCGAGTTCCCACGGAATTTATTAGAGAATTAGGGATTTATGAATGACGTCGATCTTGGCCCGCGCTGGCCCGTCGGACGTGCGCTAGACCGGAAGGATGCGGCCGGTTTCGTAATCCGGGCCGTTCAGGATCACGACGAGGGTCCCCACCGGGAGGCGGGGAAACAGTTCGATGACATCGTCGTTGCGCATGCGCACGCAGCCTTCGGAGGCCGGCTGGCCGATGCGCCCTTCTTCATCCGTACCGTGAATGTAGATGTAGCGGTGGTAGGAGTCGATGCTGCCCCCGCGATTCAGGCCAGGCTCCAGGCCTTCGAGCCAGAGAATCCGCGAGGTAATGTTGTCACGCTGGCTGCGCTCGCCCTCGCCGGTCAGGATCTCCGCGATCTCGCCCGTGTTCGCGCGCGCACGGAACACAGTACCGCGCTCGGCCCCATCGCCGAAGCGCTCGGCAATGCGATGCAGCCCCAGGGGTGTCTTGTACGTGCCGTTCTCGTTCCCGATACCGCGTTCGGAGGTCGAGACATCGAAGATTTCCGTGACCTTGCCATCTTCCCAGACGTACAGGCGCTGCTGGTCCACGCGCACCACGACGACCGGAAGGCCATCGGCGGTTCCCGCTTGTGCCCGCGCCGCTTCAACGACCGGTTCGATCCACTGCAAACTCGGCAAGGTCACTACTCTCTCGTCACTTCTTGTTGGCCAGATCCAGCACCTCGCCCGCCACGGGCGTGTTCACCAGTCCCTCGCCCCGCAGCGAGGCCAGGTACTCGAGGTAATCCGGGGGCAGTCCGGTCACGTACTCGCCGGTAAACACGGAGCAATCGAAGGTCTCGATGTTCCGGTTCCCCCGCCGCACGGCCTTTTGCAGGTCTTCCAGGTCCTGGTAGATCAGGCGGTCGGCGGCGATCGCCTCGCATACTTCCTGTTCGTCTCTGCCGTGGGCGATGAGTTCATGCGCCGCGGGCATGTCGATGCCATAGACATTCGGGTAGCGCACCGGGGGTGCTGCGGAGGCGAAGTAGACCTTCTTCGCACCGGCCTCGCGCGCCATCATCACGATCTCGCGCGACGTGGTGCCGCGGACGATCGAGTCGTCCACCAGCATCACGTTCTTGCCACGAAACTCCAGCGAGATCGCGTTGAGCTTCTGGCGCACGGATTTTCGTCGCTTGGTCTGCCCCGGCATGATGAACGTACGGCCGATGTATCGGTTCTTGATGAAGCCTTCGCGGTACTTGATGTTCAGTTCGTGCGCCATCTCCAGCGCCACAGTGCGGCCGGTATCGGGGATCGGCACGATGACGTCGATGTCGTGATCCGGCCAGATGCGGCGGATCTTCTCGCCCAGCGCGGTGCCCATGCGCATACGCGCCCGGTGCACGAACACGTTGTCGATCACCGAATCAGGCCGGGCAAAGTACACATGCTCGAAGATGCAGGGGTTGAGCTGAGTGTCCTCGGCGCAGACGCGTGTCGAGACCTCGCCCTCGGGCGTAATGAACACCGCCTCCCCCGGCGCCAGGTCGCGTTCCAGCTCGAAGCCCTGGGACTCCAGCGCAGCGCTCTCGGAGGCGACCATCCATTCGCGCCCGCCCTCCTCGGCTTCTCGCGAGCCATAGACGATGGGGCGGATCCCGTTCGGGTCACGAAAGGCCAGCAGACCGCGCCCGGCGATCATCGCGACCACGCCATACGCGCCCTTGGCGCGCTCGTGCACACGTTCGACCGCGTTGAACACGGAGTCGGCGGTCAGGCCGTTATCCAGATAGCGCAGGAGCTCCTGCGCGAAGACGTTCAGCAGGATCTCGGAGTCGGAATCCGTGTTGATATGCCTGCGGTCGGTCGCAAACAGGGCCTGTTTCAGTTCGCGGGCATTGATCAGGTTGCCGTTATGTCCGAGCGTGATGCCGAACGGGGAGTTCACGTAGAACGGCTGGGCCTCGGCGGAACTGGAACTGCCCGCCGTCGGATAGCGCACATGGCCAATGCCCATGTTGCCGATCAGCCCCTGCATGTGCTGGTCGTTGAATACGTCCCGCACCAGGCCGTTGTCCTTGCGCAGGTGCAGCCGCCCCTCGTCGTCACAGGTCACGATGCCGGCGGCATCCTGCCCACGGTGCTGCAATACCAACAAGGCATCATAAAGCGGCTGATTCACCGGGCCACGCCCGACGATTCCGACTACTCCACACATACGGTTCAGGACTCCAGCAAGGCGATCGACTAGCGTTGGTCGGCGGGGGGTTCGGTTTCCGGTGCCGGTGGTTCAGCGGCCGGCTCATCCACGGGGGGTTCGACAGGATCATCAGCCAGCAGACTGCCGATCTGTTCCTGCCAGCTGTCGGGCAATTGCGCGATCATCCAGTCCACCAGACGTTCGAATTCGGGGATCAGGCGGCTGTTCTCCCACCAGCCCTCCTCCGGCATCAACGTCAGCGAGGCGGCAAACACCAGCACCGCCACCAGGAGCACGCCGCGCAGCAGGCCAAAGATCACGCCCAGAGAGCGGTCCGTACCCGTCAGGCCACTACCGCGCACCAGCCGATTGGCCAGCACTCCAAGGATGCCGCCCACGATCAGCACCGCGATAAAGATCAGGGCAAAGCCGACCCCCAGGCGCAGTGTCGCATCCGACAGCGCCTGCGGCAGGACTTCGGCGACCTCGGCGGCATGTCGAATACCCAGCCAGATGCCCACAATCCAGGTCGCGAGCGAGAACGACTCGCGCACGAAGCCACGAAACAGACTGATGAGCCCCGAGACAACGATCAGGGCAATGATGACCAGGTCGATCCAGTTCACGCGCGGCGGACTTCGGGTGCGAAAAGGCTGCGTAGTGTACCGCAGCGACCGGGAATTCGCAGGGGCTCGCCCACGCTTGTGTAGCGCCGGAGCCTCACGGGAAAGTCACCACGATGCCAGTAATATCGAGCTCGTCCTTCAGCTGATCGCCCAGCTTCTGGGCCTCGTCGCGTTGCGCCACGGGGCCCACCTTCACCCGGTAGATACTGCGTCCCTCGGCCTCGGACTCGTCGATAAATGCCGGCAGCCCCGCATCGCGCAGGCGCGCCTCTTCCTCGCGCGCATTGTCTCCGTCGCGGTAGCTCCCCACCTGAACGGCCCAGCCCGCGTCAATCGCGCGCGATTCCGGGGCCTGCCGCACCGGCTCGGGACTCACCACATCACTCGGCTCGCTCTCGTCCTCGTCCCCCTCGGCACCGCCATTCTCCACCGCCTGCAGATCGGCGATCCGGCTGTCGCCGTCCCCCTCGCGTTCGGGCCGCGCAGGCGCCGCCTCGCGCTCGGACGGGAGCGCGATATCCGGGGCGGCAAAGGTGGGGGCATCGGGCACCGGGTCATCGATACCGCTCATATATTCGTAGCCCGCGCCATCGAACAGCCACGGCAGAAAGATCACGGCAATCACGATCAGGATTACCGCGCCCGTGAGGCGAAAACGAATGGGATTATCAGTGGTCATGCCATATGCGCATTGGCGTCCCGTGCATCGGGTCTTCCCCGCGACCTTACGCCGCAGGCGCCTGCCCGGGCAAGGCAAACGGGGGAATCCGTCGGCATCGCCCTAGCCATGGGGGACTTCTTCCACTACGGCCATGTCCGGGACAGCTTCCCGCAAGGCCGCGGCGGCCAGATCCGGGGCTTGTTCAAAAACCGCCGCCACCGTGTGAAAGGAACCAAACACCACGCACCGCCCCTGAATACCCGCCGAGTCGGTGGCCTGTTGCAGCGCTTGCCGGATACCGGCAGCCGGACGGACGTCGGCCTGACCCGCCTGTTCCAGCTCCGCCGCCAGATCGGGTGCAGGAAGCGCACGCGGGAGATCGAGCGGTACAGGAATCCAGATATCGACCAGGCCATCCAGGTCACGCCACATGGCACTGCGATCCTTGTCGGCCATCACCGCGACCAGCGCAACGGTCGGGCCGACCAACGGGTTCTCGCGCAGCCAGCGGGCGAGTTCGGCGACGGCCTGGGCATTGTGCGCCACGTCCAGCAACCACTCCGGCGGGCCACTCAGGCGCTGCAGGCGTCCCGGCGGGCGCACCTTCAGGCCCTGCTCCATTGTGACCGCACTCAGCCCGGCGCTCATGCCAAGCGACTCGACCACGGCCAGCGCGGTGGCGGTGTTCGCCAGGGCTGCACCGCTCAGCCCGCGCGCCAGCGGGACATTCCATTCGACCTGCACGCCATTCCAGCGCCAGACGAGCCGTTCCTGTTCGACCAGCAAGTCGAAATCGCGCCCCAGGCGGACGGTACGACACCCAAGCGCCCGGGCATGGTCCAGCACGCTCTGCGGAGGCGACAGCTCGCCGAGCACCACGGGGCGCCCCGCGCGCATGATGCCGGCCTTCTCGCGCCCGATCACCTCGCGCGAATCACCCAGCCAGGCCTGGTGGTCGAGGTCCACGGCGGTAACCGCCGCCACATCCGCATCCCAGATGTTCACGGCATCCAGCCGCCCGCCGAGCCCGACCTCCAGCACCTGCACATCGACCCGTGCCTCGCGGAAAAGCCAGGCCGCTGCCAGGGCCGCAAACTCGAAATAGGTCAGCGAATCGTCACCCCGGGCCTGATCAATCGCCTCGAATGCCCGGCAAAGATCTTCGTCCGAGGCCGTCATGCCGTTCAGGCGAATGCGCTCGTTGTACTGAAGCAAATGCGGAGAGGTGAACAGCCCGACCTTCAGACCCTGTGCCTGCAACAGCGCCGCCGTGCGCGTAGTAACCGTGCCCTTGCCGTTGGTCCCCGCGACCATGACGGTGCGGGGCGTTCCCGGACCCCGCAGGCCCAGCCGATCGGCGACGAGGGCGATGCGCTCCAGGGTGAGGTCCATCCCCACCGGGTGCAATCGCTCCTGGAAGGCCAGCCATTCAGCCAGGGTGGCGTAGCGCACGGGTGGAATCAGGTAGAGCGCGGGGCGTCCGCCGATTCGCCGGTGTCCTCCGCGCGAATCACTTCCACCTCCGGCTCTTCTTCCTCGACGGGAGGTGCCTCGGGGGCCGGGGCCGGCCCGTGCGTCAGCATGCCGAGCACGGAGGCCAGACGACGACGCATCTCGCCGCGTTCAATGATCATGTCGACCGCCCCGTGCTCGAGCAGGAACTCGGACCGCTGGAACCCCTCGGGCAGCGTCTCGCGCACGGTCTGCTGGATCACGCGCGGACCGGCGAAACCGATCAGGGCGTTGGGCTCCGCAACATTCACATCACCCAGCATCGCGAGGCTCGCGGAGACGCCACCCATCGTGGGGTCGGTCATCACCGAGATGAACGGGATACGCTCCTCGCGCATCCGCGCCAGCACCGCGCTGGTCTTGGACATCTGCAGCAGCGAGAACAAGGCCTCCTGCATCCGCGCCCCGCCGGAGGCACTGAAGCAGACCAGCGGGATACGCTGCTCCAGGGAACGGTTGGCGCCGCGGACAAAGCGCTCGCCCACCGCAGAACCCATGGATCCGCCCATGAAGCGGAAATCAAAGGCGGAGGCCACCAGCGGGCGCCCCATCAGCCGGCCCTGCATGACGACCAGCGCGTCACGTTCGCCGGTCGCCTTCTGCGCGGCAACCAGACGGTCCTTGTATTTCTTGGAGTCGCGGAACTTCAGGACATCGGAAGATTCGATCTGGGCGGCGATTTCCTCGCGCCCCTCCTCGTCGAGGAAGGTCTCCAGCCGACGCCGCGCACTCATGCGTCGGTGATGCCCGCATTTCGGGCAGACATCCAGATTGCGTTCCACCTCGGGGCGATACAGCGTGGCGTCGCAGCCCTCGCAGCGCACCCACAGCCCCTCGGGCACGCCCCGCTTGCTGCTGTTGTCGGTACGGATGCGCGAAGGCATCAGTTTTTCAAACCAGCTCATCCTGAATCCCTTAGTCCTGCGAGCGCCGCATTCTACTACACCGACGCCTCGACGCCGGATGCGCGCACGCGGTCCATTTCCACGCGCATCCCCGCGACGACTTCGGACGCGGCATGAGCGAAGCCGACCGGATCCCCGTCGAATTCCTCGGCGAGGCGCACGATCGCGCTGCCCACGACCACGGCATCAGCCACGCGCGCGACCTGCCCGGCCGTCTCGGCATCGCGGATACCAAAACCCACACCCAGCGGCAGGTCCGTGTGATGACGAATGGCCTCAAGGCGCGCGGCCAGCGCCGAGGTATCCAGCGTCTGCGAGCCGGTCACGCCCTTGAGCGACACGTAGTAGATGAAGCCCCGCGCCGCGCGCGCCACATGCGCGATGCGCTCGTCGGAGGTTGTCGGCGCCACCAGGAAGATCGGGGCGATCTGGGCGTTCTCCAGCAGCCCCGCGACCTCGTCGCATTCCTCGGGCGGCAGATCCACGGTCAGCAGCCCATCCAGCCCCGCCTCGCGGGCCTTTTCAGCAAAGGTCTCGTAACCCATCCGCTCGACCGGATTCAGGTACCCCATCAGCACCACCGGCGTCTCGGCGTCGGTCTTGCGAAACTCGGCGACCATGCCCAGCACATCCCGCAAGCTGGTGCCATAGCGCAGTGCCCGCTCGCAGGCCTTCTGGATCACCGGCCCATCCGCCATCGGATCGGAGAACGGGACCCCCAGCTCGATCAGGTCGGCACCCGCCTTCACCAGCGCATGCATCAGCGGGACGGTGGCGGCCGGCTCCGGGTCACCCGCGGTCACATACGGCACCAGCGCGGCGCGATTCTGCGCGCGTAGTTCGGCAAAGCGTTGCTCAATCCGGGTCATAGCGTGATTCCTTCGCGTTCCGCCACGGTGTTGAGGTCCTTGTCCCCCCGGCCCGACAGATTGACGATGATGCTCTGGTCCGGACGCATGGTCGGGGCCAGCTCCAGGACATGCGCGATCGCGTGGGAGGTCTCCAGTGCCGGGATGATCCCCTCGGTACGGGTGAGCCGATGAAAGCCCTCCAGCGCCTGATCGTCGGTCACGGCGACGTAGCGCGCACGGCCCGTATCCTTCAGCCAGGCGTGTTCCGGCCCGACTCCGGGATAATCGAGCCCGGCGGAGACCGAGTGCGTCCCGATGATCTGCCCGTGCTCGTCCTCCATCAGATAGGTGCGGTTGCCATGCAGCACCCCTGGCTGGCCGGCACAAAGCGGCGCGGAGTGCCGGCCGGACTCGATCCCGGCACCCGCGGCCTCGACGCCGATCATTTCCACCGATTCGTCGTCCAGGAACGGATGGAACAACCCGATGGCGTTGGATCCTCCACCCACACAAGCTACTAGCGCGTCCGGAAGCTTCCCGGTCATCTCCAGGTGCTGCGCACGCGCCTCGCGGCCGATCACCGCCTGGAAGTCCCGCACCATGGCCGGATAAGGATGTGGCCCTGCAACGGTGCCGATGATGTAGAAGGTGTCGTCCACGTTGGTAACCCAGTCGCGCATCGCCTCGTTCAGGGCGTCCTTCAGCGTGCGCGTGCCCGATTTCACCGCCACGACCTCGGCCCCGAGCAGACGCATCCGATAGACGTTCGGGGTCTGCCGGCGCGTGTCCTCCTCGCCCATATAGATCACACATTCCAGGCCCAGACGCGCGGCCACGGTCGCGGTCGCCACGCCATGCTGGCCGGCCCCGGTCTCCGCGATGATCCGGGTCTTGCCCAGGCGCTTGGCCAGCAGGGCCTGGCCGATGGTGTTGTTCACCTTGTGCGCACCGGTGTGGTTCAGGTCTTCCCGCTTGAAGTACACCTGCGCCCCGCCGAGCTCCTTCGACAGGCGCTCGGCGTGATACAGCGGATTGGGGCGCCCGACGAACTGCTTCAGGTCATGGTCCAGCTCCGCCATGAAATCGGCATCGCCCATGTACTGCTCGTACGCCTTTTGCAGTTCGTCCAGCGCGCCCATCAGCGTCTCGGACACAAAGCGCCCGCCATAAGGCCCGAAATGCCCGCGGGCATCCGGGAACGCCGCCCAGTCGATCTTGCTCATTCATTCACCTCGCATTGGCGCACGGCCTTCACGAAGGCCTCCATGCGCCGTGCATCCTTGATCCCCGGGGCACTCTCGACCCCGGAGCTTACGTCGACTCCGTACGGGCGCAGGTGTTCAAGCGCCTCGCGTACCGAATCCTCGTCCAGCCCACCGGCCAGCAGCCAGGGCCGATCCAGCGCCTCGGGCACTGTGTCCCAGTCGAAGCGGTGGCCGGATCCGCCGCTACGCCCGCCTCCATGGCTGTCCAGCAAAAAGCCCTGCGCCCGGGGGTGGGCATCCATCACCGGCCGCGGATCATCGGCCTCGTTCATCGACACAGCCTTGAGGTAGGGATGCCCGAAACGCGTACATTCCGCTGCCGACTCATGACCGTGAAACTGCAGGCAGTCCAGGCGCACACCGGCCAGGACCTGCTCGACGCGTGCCGGGTCCGGGTCCACGAACAGCCCCACCGTCGTCACGAACGGGGGCAGCGCCGCCACGATCTCCGCCGCCTGGTCAGGCTCGACATAACGGCGGCTGGGCGGGTGGAACACCAGGCCGATCGCGTCGGCCCCGGCACGCGCCGCGGCCACCGCCTGCTCCGGCGTCTTGATTCCGCAGATCTTGACCCTGTAGCGCATGCCCGCCATCTCGAAAAACGCAGTCGCAAGCCTACCAGAACCCGGGCGCCGCCCCGGCTTTCCCGCAATCAGATCGCCCCATTGCCGGGGATCCCCTCCAGCACCGGCCCCTCGGCACTGGGGAGAGCGAACTCGGGTGGATAGTCGACATGCACGAAATAAAGCCCCCCGGCCGGAGCCGTGATGCCCGAGACCCGCCGGTCGCGTGCCGCGAGAATCTGCGCAGCCCAGCCCGGCTCTTCGCGCCCGTCCCCGATCGCCAGCAGCACCCCGGCGATGTTGCGCACCATGTGATGCAGGAAGGCATTGGCATGGATATCCAGGACCACGTACGAACCGCGCCGCTGGACCGCAATGGAATGCACCTCCCGAATCGGCGATTTCGCCTGGCACCCGGCGGCACGCAGGCTGGAAAAATCGTGTTCGCCTACAAACGTCTGAGCCGCGTCATGCATCCGCGCGGTATCCAGCGGGCGTCGCCACCAGGCCACCCGCCCCGCCTCCAGCGCGGGCCGCACCGCTCGATTCGCGATCACATAGCGATAGCGGCGACCGCAGGCCTTGAAGCGCGCATGAAAGTCGTCATTGACCGGCTCGGCCCAGCGCAGGGCTATCCCGTCCGGCAGGCGACTGTTCACTCCCAGCACCCAGGAGTGCCGTTCACGCACCGCCGAAGTGTCAAAGTGCGCCACTTGAGCGGTCGCATGCACTCCCGCGTCCGTGCGGCCCGCGCAGGTGAGCTCGACCCCATCATTGGCCACGAAACTCAGCGCCGCTTCCAGATGCCCCTGCACGCTGGGGCCGTCTTTCTGGCGCTGCCAGCCCAGGAGCCCGCGCCCGTCGTACTCGACCCCCAACGCCCATCGCTGCCGTACCGCTCGAGGCACCCGGTCTGCATCACGCATTGTCGACGTCGTATTTGTCATCACCCGATCACCACCACCAGGCAATCCAGCCACCTGCGACCGCAACCATCCACAACCACACCACGGCCCTCGCGCCCCCTTTCCGGACTCCAGCCATGCCCTGATTGAACTCGCCCCCCGCTGGCGCGGGCACGTCCCCACTCAAGGCACGGTCCAGCCGAACAATCAGCCAGTCGCGCGCCGCCTGCAGTCGTTCACGCCAACCACCACGGAGTTGCTCACGTTCGCATTCGGTGTTGACCCGATCCGACTCGAACAGCGCCAGAGCCAGAAAAAGCCGCTGCGAAAAGCGTGTGCCCCACGCGCCAAAACAACCCCGAGGGCCCGCCAACAACGACGACAGCGCCGAGGCCAGTTCCTCTCGCGAGAAACGCTCGGTCAGCCAGACCACCAGAACCACCACCAGCGCCAGCGCCCCGATGCGCCACGCGGCCTCGCTCAGGCCGGCCAGTGCCGAACCGCCTTGCGCCTCGACTGGCCATACGCCGAAGAACACCAGCAACGAGAGATAGAACCATTTCAACCGCCAGAGCAGGCGCCCGCAGCGACGCCAGGCGAACGGCCCGAGCCATACCAGCCCCGCCGCCCCGACCAGTACTGCCAGGACCACGGCCGGCTTTGCGGTCGCCAAAGCCACCGACACCAGCAAAACGGCCGGGAGCGCCCAGAGGGACGCCAACCCGGCCGTTTCTTGTTCCCTGTCGAAGCCCTGCCGCATCATCGCGACAGGATACTGCTTCACAACACAGTTTGGCGGCTCAGGAGCTCTCCAGCTGCTGACGAATCGCCTCAGCCTTCGCCTTCTGATCCTCCGACCCGGTGGCCACGATCTCGTCGATCAGTTCGCGAGCACCTTCGTCATCGCCCATGTCCGCATAGGCCTGCGCCAGGCTCAGGCGCGTTTCATTGTCTTCGTCTGCGCCGATGGGCGAGGACTCTCCGTCCTCTCGCGGCAAGGCATCTTCCTGGCCCGCAGCCGGCAGGTCCTCGTCGCCCAGATCCAGTGCCGGGATATCACTCCCGGCCGCATCCTCCCGGGTTTCTTCATCCAGGTTCGGCAGGTCGCTGTCGTCGATATCGAACGACAAGTCATTCAGGTCATCGCTACGCGCTTCGTCCGTCTCCGAAGGGGTCTGCTCCGCTGGCGTCGAAGCCCCTTCATCGAAGGTCTCGTCAAAATCAAAGGTCAGCCCGGAGTCCGTCTCTTCCTGCGGCTCGGCGGTGTTACCGAGATCTTCGGCTTCGGATTGCACATCCGGGAGATCCAGGCCGGAGAAATCGATCTCGTTCGGTGCTTCGCCGTCATCTGCCGCCTGCGGCTCCACCGCAGCGCCCAGACCTTCTACCCCCGCCGGAGCGCCCGCGGGCCCTGCGCTGTCATCACCAGCACCACCGATGCGCGATTCCAGCTCCGCCAGATGATTGCGCGTTTCAACATCGTCCGCCGGGAGGCGTTCGCGCAGGTTGGATGCCGCCTCGCGGGCGCCTTCTTCGTCGCCCAGCGCCACGCGCGCCTCGACGAGCTTCAGACGATACTGGGTATTGTCCGGGTCGCCCTCGATGGCCTGGGTCAGGGTCTCCTCGGCCTGATCATTCATCCCGTAGGCCAGGCAAACATCCACTTCGGCCAGAACGTCGTCCACCGAGGCATCGCCACTGGAGCTCACCACTACAGGCTCACTCACCGACTCCTCTGGCTCGTCCGAATCCGCCAGCGGTTCGCGATCATCGTCCTTGCCCGCGACAGCTCCGGCCGCCAGGCCCGCAGCAGCCCCGCCAGCTACGGCTGTAGTAGTGGCGCCGCCCGATCCCGCGCCGGCACTATCGGTCTCACGTGCCTCGTAGCCGGCGGGATCCGCCGCCGCGGCCCACACACCGCTGTTGTCCGCCCGCGCCGGCATGCCGGAAGCACGCTCTTCAACCACCACTTCGCGCCGACCACCACGCGCAAAGGCCAGCAACACGAGCAGCAGCAGGATTACCAGCGCAATCGCCATCATCAGCAGCAGCGGATCATTCATGATCCGCTCGTGCAGCGGCGCATTGCGTTCGGCATCTGCCCGATCGAGCCGTGCCATCAGTTCATTGCGTTCCGCCCGCAGCTGGCTCAGCTGCTCCTCGAGCTCCGCCATGTTCTCGCTCGAAAGCTCCGCAAGGCGGCCACGCTCACCCAGTTCCTCGCGCAGTTCGGTGATCTGCTCGCGCATCCCCTCCATCTCGGCGCGCTGGGACAGCATGGCTTCCTGGAGCAGGTCGGGGGACTCGGCCGCGGCCGCCGCCCCTTCATCCGCCTCCGGCAGGAGTTCTGTCACGATCTCCAGGCGGTCGTCGGCCGCCACCGCTTCATCGTCCTCGTCCGTGGCGGCCACGGCATCATCCGCGGCGGCCTCGTCGTCCTCGGACACGGCCTCATCGTCCGCCGCTACCGCCTCATCCTCTTCCGGGACCGCCTCGACTTCCGGCTCGGCCTCGGCCGCTTCCTCCGGCTGGGGTTCCTCGCGAGCTGCGGTCACCGTTCCCTCGCGCCAGGCCTGAACCTGTCGCTGCACTTCCTGCCGCGCCTCGGCCGCACTACGCGACTCCAGCTCCGAGCGCGACGGGACGGTCAGTTCAGCGCCCGCGCGCAGGCTGTTGATGTTCTCGTCAGAAAACGCGTCGGGGTTGGCCTCCAGGAACGCCAGCATCGCCTGATCCGCCATGCCGGCCAGACCCGCGCGCTCCACGATGCGATAAAGGGTATCGCCACTACGCACGGTGTAGGCCTCACCTTCACGCGGCATTGGCGCCTCTTGTCGACGCGGCGCCTCCCGGGCGGTGTCACGCGGGACCGGAGCGGCCGCCCCGGAAGGCATGGTGTCCGGCGGATCAAGCAACAGGGAGACTTCACGCATTGAGCGCCCGCCATCCCAGCGGGCCTCGAGGAGGATGCCCACATACGGCTCGCGCACCGGCTGGCGCGTGGTCAGCATCACCCGGCGATCCGCCCCCTCACCCTGAACCTGGATGTTCAGGTCGCCCGGCACGCTGCCGCGGCTCATGCCGGCGCGCCGGTATTCGTTTTCCGAAGCCTGACGCACCTGTAGCGAATCACTGGCCGCGGCACCGCCTCGCAGCGGAATCTCCGCCCGCAAGGTCTGGTTCAGATGGGATTGCAGGTTGACCTCACCAAAACTCACCGAATTCGATGATGCCGGTGCAACCAGCAGCAAGAGCAGTAGCCCGAGTAGTAACTTGTGCACGAATCCCCCCTGAATGTGCCGCGCGGCCTGTCATCGCATGGGGCTTAAATAAAAGCCCCAGCGCCCCCTGACCGCGTGTTGCCGGGTATGAATTTTCCCGGACTTTTACCGGATTAAATCACAGGTAATCCCGGATCAAAACCTCGGCAATCTGGATTGTGTTCAGCGCGGCCCCCTTGCGCACGTTGTCCGACACCACCCACAGGTCCAGCCCGCGCGGGTGCGAGATGTCCTCGCGGATGCGTCCGACGAAGACCGCATCCTTGCCCGAACCCTCGGTCACGGCAGTCGGATAGCCCCCGTCCTCGTGCTTGTCCAGCACCGTCACCCCGGGTGCAGCGGACAGGATCTCGCGGGCCTTTTCCGCACTGATCTTCTCGCGGGTCTCGATGTGCAGGGCCTCGGAATGGCCGTAGAACACCGGGATGCGTACGGCGGTCGGGTTCACCAGGATGGACTCGTCGCCCATGATCTTGCGGGTCTCCCAGACCATCTTCATCTCTTCCTTGGTGTAGCCGTTGTCCTGGAAGACATCGATGTGCGGCAGCGCGTTGAAGGCGATCTGCTTGGGATAGACGTTGCACTCGACCGGGCGGCCGTTCAGCAGCGCCGCCGTCTGGTGCGCCAGTTCCTCGATTGCATCCTTGCCGGTGCCGGAGACGGCCTGGTAGGTGGCGACGTTGATGCGCTCGACGCCGACCGCGTCATGCAGCGGCTTCAGCGCCACCAGCATCTGGATGGTGGAGCAGTTCGGGTTCGCGATGATCCCGTGCTTCTTGTAACCCGCAACGGCCTCGGGATTGACCTCCGGTACCACCAGCGGGATCTCCGGGTCGTAGCGAAACTGCGAGGTGTTGTCGATCACCACGCAACCGGCCGCGGCCGCCTTGGGCGCGTACTCCGCGGACACCGAGGCCCCCGGCGAGAACAGCCCGATCTGCACGGTGGAGAAATCGAAGGCGGCCAGATCCTCCACCTCCAGCTCGCGGCGGCCGAAGGCGACCGTCTTGCCGACCGAGCGCGAGCTGGCCAGCGCATGCACACGGCCCAACGGCAGGTCGCGCTCCGCCAGGATGGAGAGCAGGGTTTCGCCGACGGCGCCGGTTGCGCCCACCACGGCCACGTCAAACTTGCGGTCACTCATCGTTCATTCCCGGTTTAATTATAATCTTCAAGCTATTGATATTTTGACCCGTTCGTAGGATGCGACGAGCGCTGCGAATCGCATCATTCACGACCACGCCTAGCTCTCCAGCGCGGCCACCAGGGCATCCCCCATCCCCTGGGTACCCACCAGCGTCATACCCTCGCCGAAGATGTCCGGCGTGCGCAGGCCCTGATCCAGCACCCGCCCCACGGCCTGCTCGATACGCTCGGCCAGGTCATTGCGGTTCAGGCTGTGGCGCAGCAGCATCGCGACCGACAGCACGGTCGCCATCGGATTGGCCTTGCCCTGTCCGGCGATATCCGGCGCGGAGCCGTGGATCGGCTCGTACAGACCGACCCCCTCGCTGTTCAGCGAGGCCGAGGGCAGCATGCCAATGGAGCCGGTCAGCATGGCTGCGGCATCGGACAGGATGTCGCCGAACATGTTGCCGGTGACCATCACGTCGAACTGCTTCGGATCCCGCACCAGCTGCATCGCGGCATTGTCCACATACATGTGAGACAGCTCGACCTCGGGGAATTCCTTCCCGACGCGCTCGACGACCTCGCGCCACAGCTCGGAGACCTCGAGCACGTTGGCCTTGTCCACCGAGCACAGGCGCTTGCCCCGCTTCATCGCGGCCTCGAAGCCGACGCGGGCGATACGTTCGATCTCCGATTCGCTGTAGGCGGCCGTATTGAAGCCGTAGCGCTCGCCGTTACGCTCCTCGATCCCGCGCGGCTGGCCGAAGTAGATCCCGCCGGTCAGCTCGCGCACGATCAGGATATCCAGCCCGCTGACCACCTCCGGCTTCAGCGTGGAGGCCGAGGCCAGCTGCGGATACAGGATCGCCGGGCGCAGGTTTGCGAACAGCCCCAGATCCGAACGGATGCCCAGCAGCCCGCGCTCGGGGCGGAGATCACGTTCCAGCGATTCGTACTGCGGGCCGCCGACCGCGCCCAGCAGGATGGCGTCGGCGCGGCGCGCCGCCTCGCGGGTGGCCTCCGGATAGGGGTGCCCGGCCGCGTCATGCGCCGCGCCCCCGATCAGGCCCTGTTCGATCTCCAGATCCAGCCCTCCGATCTCGCCGACGCGCTCCAGCACCTTCAGCGCCTCGGCCACGATCTCGGGCCCGATCCCGTCCCCGGGCAATACCAGAATTCGGCTCACAAACCTCTCCTAACCATCAGATCCATCGAATTTCTTCTCTACCTGTAGGAGGCCAGCCCTCTGGCCGATGGGCCTGTCCTGGCGCCCTATCGGCCAGAGGGCTGGCCTCCTACAAAGGGGCACGACTCAGCCCTGCGAGTGCTCCGCCATCCAGGGCCACTCGTGGCGCTGGCGCTCCTCAAAGGCGCGGATGTCATCGGCGTACTGCAACGTCAGGGCGATATCGTCCAGGCCGTTCAGCAGGCGGTGGCGCCGGTCCTCGTCGAGCGTGAAACGAAACACGGTACCGTCCGGCGCCGTTACGGTCATCTCTTCCAGGTTCACCTCGACCTGCGCGCCCGGGTTCGCCTCGACCTGCTCGAACAGCGCCTGCACCTCGTCCTCGGCCAGCACCACCGGCAGCAGCCCGTTCTTGCAGCTGTTGGAGAAGAAGATGTCCGCAAACGATGGCGCGATCACCGCGCGAAAACCGAAGTCCGTCAGCGCCCACACCGCGTGCTCGCGCGAGGAGCCGCAGCCGAAGTTCTTGCGCGCCAGCAGGATCGTCGCCTGGTCGAACGGCGCCTGGTTGAGCACGAAGTCCGGGTTGATGCGGCGCTGCGAGCTGTCCATGCCGGGCTCGCCCGGGTCCAGGTAGCGCCAGTCGTCGAAGGCATTGGGCCCGAAGCCCGTGCGCTTGACCGATTTCAGGTACTGCTTCGGGATGATCGCGTCGGTATCGACATTGGAGCGATCCAGCGGCGCGACAATCCCACGGTGTACGGTAAAGGCCTGCATCGCTTACGCCTCCTTCAATGCCGACGGCTCGACAAAGTGCCCGGCCACGGCGGCCGCCGCGGCCAGCGCCGGGCTGACCAGATGGGTACGCCCGCCCTGTCCCTGACGGCCCTCGAAGTTGCGGTTCGAGGTCGAGGCGCAGCGCTCGCCCGGCTCCAGTCGGTCCGCATTCATCGCCAGACACATGGAACAGCCCGGCTCGCGCCACTCGAAGCCGGCGTCCAGGAAGATCCGGTCCAGCCCTTCCTGCTCCGCCTGCTGCTTTACCAGCCCGGAGCCCGGCACCACCATCGCCAGCTTGATGTTCTCGGCCTTCCGGCGGCCCTTGACCACCTCGGCGGCGGCGCGCAGGTCCTCGATCCTAGAGTTCGTACAGGAGCCGATGAATACCTTGTCCGGACGGATCTCGGTCATCGGCGTGTTCGGCTGCAGGTCCATGTACTCCAGCGCCCGCTTCATACCCTCGGCACGCACCGGATCGGACTCGGCCGCCGGGTCCGGCACGCGGCCGTCGATCGGCGCGACCATCTCCGGCGAGGTACCCCAGCTCACCTGCGGGGCGATCTCGGCGGCATCCATCTCCACCACCGCGTCGAATTCGGCATCCGGGTCGGAGACCAGCGTGCGCCAGTAGGCGGCGGCCTGCTCGAACCGTTCGCCCGTCGGCGCCTGTGGCTTGCCACGCACGTATTCGATGGTCTTCTCGTCCACCGCGACCATCCCCGCGCGGGCCCCGGCCTCGATGGACATATTGCACACGCTCATGCGGCCCTCGATCGACAGGCTGCGGATCGCCGAGCCGGCGAACTCGATCGCATAGCCGGTGCCGCCAGCGGTGCCAATGCGGCCGATGATCGCCAGCACTACATCCTTGGCGGTCACGCCCGGGCGCAGCTCGCCCTCCACGCGGATCTGCATGGCCTTGGTCTTCTTCTGCCACAGGCACTGCGTGGCCAGCACATGCTCGACCTCGGAGGTGCCGATGCCGAAGGCCAGCGCACCCAGCGCGCCGTGGGTCGAGGTGTGCGAGTCACCGCAGACGACCGTCATGCCCGGCAGGGTCGCCCCCTGCTCGGGGCCGATCACATGCACGATGCCCTGGCGAACATCGGCCATCGGGAAGAACTTCAGCCCCAGGCTGGTGACGTTGCTCTCCAGCGTCTCCACCTGGGTGCGCGACACCGGATCCTCGATCCCGCGGTCGCGATTGGCGGTAGGCACGTTATGGTCCGGCACCGCCAGCACGGAATCGCCGCGCCAGGGCTTGCGCCCGGCCAGACGCAGACCCTCGAAGGCCTGCGGGCTGGTCACCTCGTGCACCAGATGGCGGTCGATGTAGAGCAGCGTCGAGCCATCCGGCTCTTCGCGCACCACATGCGCCTCCCACAGCTTGTCGTACAGTGTCTTGCCTGCCATTACCTGCTCCCGCGGACACGCCGCGATGTTCCTGCCATATTCTAGGGAGACGCTGATTTAATCGCACGCCCGCGCTCGAGTCGCTTTTGCGTGCGAACAAGGCGCGGTGACTGCCGTGCAGTCACCCTGCACAAGGGAACCGCAACGCCGTGCGCGCGCAAAAGCGGCCGAGCCCGATCTTTCAATCACTTGTCGGGTTGGTGCCCCCTGTTCCCCGATCCTGCGTTGCGCCGCTTGCGGGTAGAACCACTACCCGCTGCACGACGCGCCTTGCCTCGGAAAACAGGGGGCACCAACGCGGTCGCGCGATTAAATCAGCGTCTCCCTAGGTGAGTGCCCGCCAAAGCCCCCTGTAGGAGGCCAGCCCTCTGGCCGATGGGCCACGACGCCGGATCGGCCAGAGGGCTGGCCTCCTACAGACGAGCGGTACCACCGCATTGCCAGTCTGCGGCCGCTCTTCTATTCTTTCAAATCCGATTTATTATCTTTACCATTCCACCTGGTTATAGATGGACGATCCGGCACCGCATCAGTCAGCCGGTCATTATCCCACGGAGGCGGCAGATGCGCCCGGAACAGCTCAGCATCGAGTCCCTGCAGGCCTTCGTGGCCGTGGTCGATACCGGCGCCTTCTCCGCCGCGGCCGAGCGGCTGTACCTGACCCAGCCGGCGATCAGCAAGCGAATCCAGTCGCTGGAGGCGACGCTGCAACGCCCCCTGTTCGAGCGCCAGGGGCGCCGCGTGCGGCCCACCGAGGTCGCCGAACGCCTGCTACCCGAGGCCCGCGAGATCCTGGCCCGCCTGCACGCCATCGAGCAGCAGGTGGCGGACCTCGACCACGTCGTGCGCGGCCGCATCCGCCTCGCCACCTCGCACCACATCGCCCTGCACCGCCTGCCCGCCCCGCTGGCCGCTCTGCGCACCCGCTACCCCGAGCTGGAGCTGGAACTCGCGTTCATGGACTCCGAGGCCGGCATCGAGGCCGTCATGCACGGCGACGCCGATCTGGCCCTGGCCACCCTGCCCGAGGATCTGCCGAAGGCCGCCGAGGCGCACACCGTGTGGACCGATGAGCTTGTTCCAATGATCGCCCGCGGCCGCGCCCAGGATGCCCCGCTGGAGACGCTGCAACGGCTGCATGACTGGCCGGCGATCCTGCCGCCGGCGGGCTCCACCACCCGCCGCCAGATCGACCAGGCCCTGGCCGCACAGGGCCTGCACGCCGCCGCGGCTCAGGAAAGCCCGTACCTGGAGGTCATCCGCATGATGATCGCCGCCGGCCTCGGCATCGGCTTCCTGCCCCGCACCATGGCCACCGACGACCTGACCATCCTCGAATGGCCCGCCCCACCCATCACCCGCCAGCTCGGCTGGGTTCGCCACGCGGACCGCTACCGCTCGCGAACCCTCGAGGCAGTCATCGAGGAATTACCGTGAGTTGAAAACCGCGGTCGAACCACCGTCTCAGACGCGCGCCGCCTCGCGGGGGAGCAGGGAGGAGATCATCCAGGTGGCGAAGATGAACAGTGTGGAGGCGATCAGCACGCCCTCCAGGCCCCAGACCATGAAGATGGCACCGGAGGCAACGGTGCCGACCAGACGCCCACCGGCGTTGGCCATGTAGTAGAAGCCGACCTTCATCGCGACCCGGTCGGTCTCCGCATAGTCGAGGATCAGGAAGGAGTGCACGGCGGAGTTGATCGCAAAGACCACGCCGAACACGCCCAGCCCGACCATCAGCACCCAGGCCGGGTCCAGGCCCGTCTCCAGGCCGATCACGATGCCGATGGGCAGCAGCATCAGGATGAACGCCCACAACCGCGCGGTCAGCCCGGTCGGATGCAGCCCGCCACGGCCCAGCAAGCGCGGCACCGAGGCCTGCACGATCCCGTAGCCGATCACCCACAGCGCCAGAAACGCACCCACCTGCATGTGGTTCCAGTCCAGGGTCGCGCTCAGAAACACCGGCAACGCGACCACGAACCAGACATCGCGCGCACCGAACAGGAAGAAGCGCGCGGCCGAGAGCACGTTGATCGCGGTGGAATTCGAGAACATCTGGGTGAATTTCGGCTTGCCGCCGACCTTGCCCAGCCCGCGTGGCAGCCCGACGATGGAGAACAGCATCACCACGGCCAGCATCCCGGCCAGGATCACCAGCGCCATCTGGAACCCGACGGTGTACAGAAGTGCGCCGCCGACGAAGAAGCCCACCCCCTTCAGCGCGTTCTTCGAGCCGGTGAGCACCGCGACCCAGCGAAACAGCCGCCCCTCCCCGTCGCCGGCGACCAGCTTCACGCCGGACTTCGCGCTCATCTTGTTCAGATCCTTGGCAATGCCCGACAGGGCCTGCGCAAACATCACGTAGGCCACACCCAGCCACGCCTCCGGCACCGTGAGCATCAGCAACGCCGCGACCTGCAGCAGCGTCCCGGCGATCATCGTCGTGTTCACCCCCAGCCGCGCAGCCAGCCAGCCGCCGGTGAGGTTGGTGATCACCCCGAACAGCTCGTAGAACAGGAACAGGAAGGCGATCTCCAGCGGGCTGTAGCCCAACTGGTGAAAGAACAGCACGACCAGCATGCGGATCGCGCCGTCGGTGACGGTGAATGCCCAGTAGTTCGCGGTGATGCGCGCATAGGCGCCCAGGCCCAGGCTGGGCGGTGCGTTCGGCGTTTCGGCCTGGCTGCCCATCCGTCCTACACGCCCTGCTCGGCCACGCGCGCGACCAGTTCGACCAGCCGGTTGGCGTAACCCCATTCGTTGTCGTACCAGGCCAGCACCTTCACCTGTGTGCCATCCACCACCATCGTCGACTGCGCATCGACAATGGACGAGCGCGGGTCGGTGCGGAAGTCGCTGGAGACCAGCGGACGTTCCTCGAAGCCCAGGATGCCGGCGAGCTCGCCCACGGCCGCCGAGCGCAGCAGTTCGTTGACCTCCTCCGCGGAGGTCTCGCGCGCCGCCTCGAAGGTGAAGTCGGTCAGCGAGGCATTCATCAGCGGCACACGCACCGCGTGGCCGTTCAGCCGCCCGTTCAGCTCGGGGAAGATGTCGCCGATCGCCTTCGCCGAGCCGGTGGTGGTCGGAATCAGGTTCAACCCGGCCGCACGGGCCCGGCGCAGGTTGTCGCGTGGCAGGTCCACCGGCGACTGCGTGGCGGTCATGTCATGTACCGTCAGAATCGTCCCGTGCCGGATCGACAGCGCCGGGTGCAGCACCTTCACCAGCGGCGCCAGGCAGTTGGTGGTGCAGGAGGCGGCGGTGACCACACGGTGCCGCGCCGGATCATAGGCGGCATCGTTGACACCCATCACCACGTTCAGCGCACGTGCGTCCTTCACCGGCGCCGCGACTACCACGCGCTTTGCGCCCCGGGTGAAATGCGGCTCAAGCGTATCCATGGTGCGAAAGGCACCGGTGGCGTCAATCACGATGTCCACGTCCGATTCGTCCCAGGGCACCTGCCCCGGCTCGGCATGGCTCGTGTGGCGCAGCTCGCGCCCGGCGATGCGGATACTATCGGCTTCGGCCCGGGGTTCGCGATCCCAGCGCCCATGCACCGAATCGAACTCCAGCAGGTGTCCGGTGACCGTACCATCGGCCGCGATCTCGTTCAGGTGCACGATCTCGAGATCATCGCGATCCCAGGCCGCGCGCAGCGCGAGCCGACCGATCCGCCCCATCCCGTTGATGCCAACCCGTACGGCCATGACGCCCTCCCGCAAAAAATCGCGTCAGGATACCCCCCGAACATGACGACCGCATTACAGGCGGACCCGTGTTTCCCTAGTTCAGCAGGACGATTGCCGCGTTCAGGTAGATCGCAAAGCCCACCCACAGCAGGTAAGGCACCAGCAGCGCGCTCGCGATCCGGTCATGGCGCCAGAAGGCGATCAGGGTCGCCAGAATCAGGGGCCACAGGATCAGGATCTCGATCAATGCCAGATCGGGCCGTTGCATGCCGAAGAACAGTACGGACCAGCCAAGGTTCAACACCAGCTGGGCAAGGAACAGCCCGATCGCGAGCGGTGCACCCGCGAAGCCGGTGCGACGCCATACCCGCCAGGCGGCCACGGCCATCAGCGCAAACAGGACGGTCCAGACCGGACCGAATAGGGCATCGGGCGGATTCAGCTCGGGTCGCTCCAGCGTCTGGTACCAGTCCTGTACCGACAGGCTGGTGGCATAGCCACCCGCAGAAGCCACCAGGAACACAAGGGCCACCCAGCCCACCAGTCCGACCCCATCCCTTGTATTGATCATCGCCCCTCCTCTCACACCTCGCCCATCGTTGTTTTTAGGCACCTGTCCGCGCCATTTGAACGGAAATCAGCAAAGTGAACGAGGTTCATGCGCGATTCAGCCGCTTGCGGCACACTCGCAGCATACCGTGATCCCGTTCACCCATTTCGAGCCCGCGTGCATGCCCAAGCTCTCCACCCTGATCACCTTGGTCCTGTTCCTGTTGGCGGGCGGTGTACTCGCATGGCTCTTTTGGGGCCCGGACGACGAACAGGCCTCTTCCGCGCGCGCGGGTGGCGGCGAGACACGGCCCGTGGCCGTCGCCGTGGCCAGCGTGCAACAGCAGGATCTGGTGGAACGCCGCCGTTTCACCGGCAGTATCGAGGGTGGCGACCGCATTGTGATCACTCCGCGCGTCGGGGGCCGTGTGGCCGAGGTCTTCGTGAACCTGGGCGACCGAGTCGAGCCGGGCGACCCCCTGCTGCAGCTGGATACCGAGGAATTCGAGCAGGACGTCACCCAGGCCGAAGCGGAACTTGAAGTGGCCGAAGCCAGCCTGGCGGAGGCCGTCGCCAGCCGCAACGCCGCCCAGCGCGACCTGCAGCGCACCCGCGAGTTGCGGGACCAGGGGATCGCCTCTCGCTCGGAACTGGAGGCCGCCGAGACCGAGCTCGCCCTGGCCCAGACCCGGGTCGCCCTGGCCGAGTCGCAGATCCGACAACGCCGCTCTGCCCTGCGTACCCGCGAGATCCAGCTGGGCTACACGCGTATCGATGCCGACCCGGGAAGCACCACCCGCTGGGTGGCCGAGCGCCTGGTCGACCCCGGTTCAGTGATCAGCGCCAACGAACCCGCGCTGGCACTCGTCACCCTGCAGCCGGTGCGCGCGATCCTGGCCGTCACCGAGGCGGATTATTCGAGGATCTCGCGCGGCCAGGAAGCCACCGTGCGCACCTCCTCGTACCCCGACGCGTTATTCGAAGGCACCATCACGCGGATCTCCCCCGAGTTTCGCCCGGGTTCGCGCCAGGCGCGGATCGAGGTCGAGGTACCGAACGATGATGAACGGCTGCGGCCCGGGATGTTTGTCGAGACCGCGATCACCCTTGGCCAGCGCTCGGACACCCTGGCGATCCCTCGGGATGCCATCATTCAGCGTGAAGCGGGCCCCACGCTGTTCAGCGTAGACCGTAGCGGCGAACGGCCCACGGCGCGCCGCCACATGGCCGTTACTGGCGTGCGAGACGGCAACTGGATCGAACTGCTGGAGCCCGAGCTGCCCGAGGGCACCGAAGTGGTGGTGCTCGGGCAGCACCTGCTCGCCGATGGCACCCCGCTTCGCCTGACCGACCCGCGCAGTGTGCCCGGGGCGGACTTCGCCCCGGGCCTGTCGGAGACCGAAGAGCCGTGAATCCGGCTCGACTTACCGTCCACCGCCCCGTGCTGACCAGCATGGTGGCCCTGATCGTGGTAATCCTGGGCCTGACCGCGCTGACCCGCCTCCCGGTCGATCTCCTGCCCGACATCACCTATCCGGTGGTCACGGTGATGACCTCCTACCCCAACGCCGGGGCCGAGGAGGTCGAGCAACTGGTGACCCGCCCGGTGGAACAGGCAGCGGCCGCAATCACCGGGGCCCAGGAGATCCGGTCCACTTCGGCCGCAGGCAACAGCAATGTGCGCGTCAACTTTGCCTGGGGCACCGATATCCGACAGGCCGTTGATGACCTGCGCGATCGCCTGGCGCGCATTGAAGGTCAGCTGCCGGATGAGGCAGACCGGCCCCTGGTGCGCCAGTTCGACACCCAGGACTCGCCCATCATGCGCCTGGGCGTCGGCTCGCAGCTCGACGCCATCCATCTGCGCACCCTGATCGACAACCGCATTGCCCCCCGCCTGGAGCGCATCCCCGGCGTGGCCGCGGTGGATACGTTTGGGGGACTGGAAAGGGAAGTGCGCGTCGAGGTCGACCCAGACCGGATACAGGCGATCGACCTGGGGCTGGACGACCTGCGCAACCGGATTCGCGATGCCAACGTGATTACCCCTGGTGGCCCGATCATGGACGGTCGCCGTGAATACCGGCTGCGTACACCAGCCGAGTTCCGCTCGGTGGGCGAGATACGCGATACCGTGGTCCAGCGCAGCGAAGATGGCGTCACCTACCTGCATCAAGTCGCCGAGGTCCGCGATACCCACCAGCGCGTCACCCGTCGTTTCCGGGTCAACCAGGAAGAAGGTGTCCAGCTGGCCGTGCGCAAATTGGCGGATGCGAATACCGTCGAGGTGTCCGAGGCGGTCCACGCCGAACTGGTCCGTCTCAACCGCGACTTCCCGCAGATCGACATCCGCGCGGTAACGGACGAGGCGGGCTTCATCCGCAGCTCCATTACCAATGTCGGGCAGTCCATCCTCTACGGGAGCGCACTGGCCGTTTTGGTCCTGCTGGTCTTCCTGCGCAACATTCGTTACACGCTGGTGGCGGCCACCGCGATTCCTCTCGCGGTCATCTCGACGTTTGGCCTCGTCTACTTCGGCGGGCACTCGCTCAACCTGATGACCATGGGCGGGATCGCATTGGGTGTGGGACTGATGGTCGACAACGCGATCGTAGTGATCGAGAGCATCGCCCGAAGGCGAGAGGAACACGCGGAGCAAAGCGCCATCGAGGCGGCCGTCACTGGTACGGGGCGTGTGGCACCCGCAATCATCGCCAGTACGCTGACCACCGTCGCCATCTTCCTGCCGTTGTTCTTCGCCCAGGAACTGGCCGGGCAGCTGTTCAAACCACTCGCCGCTGTGGTGGCCTTCGCGCTGGCCGCCTCGCTGATCGTGGCCCTGACCGTGGTGCCGATGCTGATGGCACGCGCCCCGATGCCCGGGCGCGACACCAGCGCCCTCGCCCGCATGGAACGGCGCTACCAGGGCCTTTTGCGCGGCACGCTGGCGCATCCCTGGATGGTGATCGGGGTCAGTGCCTTGCTGATGGTCATCGCACTGGCCGGTCTGCGTGGCGTCGGCACCGAATTTCTACCGGCCACCGACGAGGGCGAACTGCGCGTGCATGTCTCCATGGAACCGGGGACACCACTCGACGAACTGTACTCCACCATGGCCAGCCTGGAAGAGGTGATTCGCGACGAGGTGCCTGAGCTCCAGAACCTGGTGTCCAGCTCTGGCGCCTCTGCCTTCAGGGCATCGTCGCCCGCCTCCGGCAACATGCGCGTAATGGTCGGCTCGCGCGACAGTCGCAGCCGTTCTTCGGAGGAGATTGCCGCTGCCCTGCGCGAGGCCCTGGGTACCCCACCGGGAACCGAGATCCGTGTCCGCGCCTCCAGCAACATCTTCTTCCGCGGATTCGGCCGCGGCGATGACGAGGAACGCCTGTCGGTCGAAGTGCGCGGCTTCGAGCTGTCGACCATGAATGCGGTGCTCGAGCGGTTCGAGGAGGCGCTGGCCGATGTCCCCGGCATTACCGACACGCGGGTGGGAACCGATGGCGGCCAGCCCGAGTTCGCCACTCGCATCCATCGCGATCGCGCTGCAGATCTCGGCGTGGATGTACGCACTATTGCCCAGACGCTGGAAACCGCGCTGGGCGGCTCCAGCGCCGGCCAGCTGCGTGCGGGGGGCGACGAGACCCGGATCTGGGTCCAGTTGCGCGACGCGGATCAGAGCTCACTGGAGGACCTGCTCAACCTGACCGTGCGCAGCGAGGACGGCGAACGCGTCGCCTTGCGCAGCCTGATTTCCTTCGACACCGAGATCGGGCCCGACAGCATCGAACGACGTGAACAGGCCCGCGTACGTACGCTATTCATCAATCTGGGGGATCGCTCGCTGGGCGAAGTGGCGGCCTCGGTCCGCGAGGCCCTGGCAGACATCCCGCTGCCCGAGGAGATCGACTACTCCGTCACGGGCGACATCGAAGAACAGGAAGCCGCATTCTCGGAGCTGCTGCTGGGTACGATGCTGGCCACCCTGCTCGTGTACATGGTCATGGCCAGCCTGTATGAATCCCTGCGCGATCCCCTGATCGTGATGTTCTCGATCCCGCTCGCGATCATCGGGGTCACCGGCGCGCTGCTGGTCACCGACACCACGTTGAATGTGCAGTCACTGATCGGCGTCCTGCTGCTGGTCGGCATCGTCGTCAACAACGCGATCCTGCTGGTGGACCGTATGGCCCGGCGGCACCGCGATGACGGAATGGAACTGCACGAGGCGGTCGTGGCCGCCGCCGGCGAGCGCCTGCGTCCGATCCTGATGACCACGCTGACCACGATTCTCGCGCTCTCACCCCTGGCCATCGGAATGGGTGATGGCGGCGAGGCCCAGGCCCCGATGGCACGCGTAGTGATCGGCGGACTGCTGTCGTCTACGCTGATCACCCTGGTGCTGATCCCGACGCTCTACCTGCTGTTCCACCGTCGCGGCAAGCATCCCCAACCCGTCTACCGAGTCGGAGCCGAAAATGCCTAGGCGTTACCGTGCCGCCCTGCCACTGCTGGCCTCGCTGGCCCTGGCCATTCCCGCCACTGCAGAGGATGACGAGCCGACAGGCAACGGGTTGCGCCTATCGTTGCCGGCAGAGCAACTCATGGCCATCGATCCGTTTGGCCGTGAGCCCGTGGGCGAGGAGACCCTGTCCCTCGAAGAAGCTGTCGCACGGGCGCTGGAAGGGAACCGTGGCCTGCGCGCGGAGCGCCTGCAGACCGCGATTGCCGGTACCTTCGAAGCACAGGAGCGCGCCGTATTCGATCCCGAGCTGTTTGCCGAGGTCGAGGTCACCCGGGACCAGAGCGTACGCCTGCTGGAGGAGGCCGAGGAAGACACCGACGAGGTCACCTCGACCCAGCGTTTTGGCGAGGCCGGTGTTCGTCAGTCGCTGCCGACGGGTACCGACCTGAGCCTGTCCGTGCGCAGCCAGCGCGCGACCAGTTCGCGCGTCGATCAAACCCAGTTCTCGTCCCGCGCCGGCCTGACGCTCACCCAGGCCCTGCTGCGAGGTGGGCGCATCGAATCCAATCTGGTGCGCCTGCAACAGGCCGGCCTGGACGTCGAGGCAACCGAATACGAAGTCCGCGCGTTCGTCGAACAGCTCATAACCGACGTGGAGACCGCCTACTGGGATCTGGTGCTGGCCGGCGAGCAGATCGAGATTTTCGAGGAGGCCCTGGCCGTCGCGAGCCAGCAACTCGACGAGACCCAGCGCCGCATCGATGCCGGCGATCGCCCGGAAACCGAAGCCGTCTCTGCACGCGCCGAGGTCGCCCTGCGGCGCCAGGGGCTCATCGACGCGCGCAGCGAGCGTGCGCGCGCGCAAGACACCCTCGCGCGCCTGATTCAGGGTGATGGAGGCCTGTGGGACACCCGGCTGCTGACGAGTTCCGAGCCGGCCCTCGACCGCTACGAGATCGAACCACTCGATACCTACGTGGCACTGGCGCGCGACCATCGCGCCGACCTCAACGAGACCCGCCTGCGGGTCCAGCGCGACGAGCTGGAGGTCATTCGCACCCGCAATGGCCTCCTCCCCCGCCTGGACTTCTTTGTCACGCTTGGACAATCGGGCTATGCGGACAGCTTCGGGCGTACCTTCCGCGACACCCAGGGCGACGGCTACGACCTCGCCGCCGGACTGCGGTTCGAGATGCCGATCGGCAACCGTGCCGCCGAGGCGGAACACACACGCGCGCGCCTGACGCGCCAGCAAATCAGCGAAACCCTCGCCAATCTGGAGCAGTTGGCGATCGAAGACGTGCGCGCCGTCTGGTTCGACGCCGCCCGCGTTCGGGAGCAGATTCGCGCCCAGGAAGAGACCATCGAGCTCCAGGAAGAACTCTTGCGCGTGGAACAGACCCGCTATCGCGTCGGCGCAGGGACGGCACTGGCCGTGGCCCAGGCCCAGCGCGACTTGCTCGAGAGCCGTCTGCGCCTGACCGAGACCGTCGTGCGCTTTCGCCAGCTGACCACCGAACTCCTGAACGCAAGCGGTACGCTACTGCTGCACCGCGGCATCGACGCGCCGGGCTCTGAACGCGTGGACCTGCGTATGTAGTTCCGGACCCTTGTTTCTCCTGCCCCTTAGCCCCGAGCCAGACGCCGATTCAGGGCCCAGACGGACAGCGGTGCAAAGATCACCGCTATCACGGCAGCCCACACAAGGGTCCACAAAGCGGGCTCCAGCGCATGCCCCCCACTCAGCAGGGCACGCGAGGCGTCCGCCAGCAACGAGACGGGGTTGGCCTGCACAAAGGGCTGCAGGACGGCAGGCATCGTCTCCAGCGGGACAAAGGCGGTGGAGACGAACGTGACCGGGAACAACGCCGTAAAACCGAACAGCTGGACATGCTCCGGATCACGCGACAATACGCCGACCAGCACCATCATCCAGGATGCGGCCGACGCGAAGACCAGCACCAGCGCCACCATCGCCAGCACCTCCCAAACCGACGTCTCGATCCGGAAGCCCAGCAACACCCCCACGACCAGCAGCAGCGCGATACAAAGCGCCTGTTTCAGAAGATCGGCCAGGATCCGCCCCGCCAGCGGCGCCCAGCGCGGAATCGGCAGGGCGCGAAAGCGGTCGAACACCCCACGCGTCAGATCGGTGTTCAGGCCATGCCCGACATAGACGGTGACAAACAGCATGTTCATCGCGATCACGCCCGGCAGCACAAACGGCAGGTAGGCTTCGGTCGAGCCCGCGACCGCTCCGCCGAACACATACAGGAAAAGCACCAGAAACAGGATCGGCTGGATGGAATAATCCCCCAGCTCCCACGGATTGCGGCGCACCTGCACGAGACTTCGCCACGCCAGAGCCAGGGTCTGGTCGAGTACCTTCATGTGCCCTCCTCCGCCGGCTCCGCCGTTGCCTCGGCGGCATGACCGGTAAGGGCCAGAAAGACATCATCAAGGCTCGCGGTGCGCAAGCCGACCTCGACAACCTCAATGCCCGCCTGGTCCAGAGCCCGCAGCACCTTCGGCACTACGGCACTGGTCGTCACGGCCACACTCAGGGTGTTGTCCCTCGCCTGCGGCCGTTCCCCGACCGTCCGCGCGATCACCTCGGCCGCATCGTCTATCCGGGTGACATCCGCCAGCACCACGAACAGGGAGCGTCCACCCACGCGTTCCTTCAGCTCCGAGGCGGTCCCCTCGGCGATAATCCGTCCGCGATCCAGCACCACGATTCGATCCGCCAGGGCGTCCGCTTCGTCGAGGTACTGCGTCGTGAGCAGGACGGTGGTGCCCTGCGCCCGCAGTTCCCTTACCAGGCGCCACAGGTCACGTCGCGCCCGCGGGTCGAGCCCCGTGGTCGGCTCGTCGAGAAAGAGTATGGCGGGATTCCCCACCAGGCTCGCCGCCAGATCCAGACGGCGCCGCATGCCACCGGAATAGGTCTGTGCCGGACGATTCGCCGCATTGAGAAGATGAAACTGCCCCAGCAGCTCGTCCGCACGCCGACGCGCATCGCGACGGCCCAGACCCAGTAGTCGTGAAATCAACAACAGGTTCTCGCGCCCCGTCAGCTTCTCGTCGACCGAGGCGTACTGCCCGGTCAGGCCGATGATCTCGCGCACCCGCGCTGCATCGTGCACCACATCGAAGCCGCCGACCTCCGCCGTCCCCGCATCCGGAGCGATCAGGGTGGCGAGCATGCGAACGATCGTGGTCTTTCCAGCACCATTCGGCCCCAACAGACCCAGGATACTCCCGGTTGGGACTTCCAGATCGACACCATCGACGGCGCGAGTGCCGTTATAGCTGCGTACCAGTCCCTGCAAGCGAATCGCGATTTTCATGTACGCAGCATTCACCGCCCCAGCCGGTGGCGCAACCGGATGACGTTACAAATGCCGGCTGAACAGTCCGTGCCGAGCCGCTCCCAGCAGGTCTCTCCAGGCCAGGGCGGGCAGCTTGACCAGGGTCTCGTGGTCACCACCCTCCAGGTAGACATCCCCTTCGGTGGGGGCATGTTCGTCCAGGATGGGCTCGAGACCATACGGCGCGGCCAGGGCCGGAATCGCCCCCAGGGCACAGTCGGGGAAGCGTTCCGCCACCTCCTGCTCTGTGGCCAGGCCGACATGTTCTCCGATCAGGTGGTGGAGTTGTCCAAGATGCAGGCGCCGTGATGCCGGCAGGATGGCCAGCATGTAATGCCCCGCATCCTCGACGAGAACAGCCTTCGCCAACCGGTCCCCTGGCACATGCGCGGCCTCCGCCGTGCGAGTAGCACTGCTGGCATACGGATGCCGGACCAATTCAAAGGAGACGCCCTGCGCCGCCAGATAATCACTCAGGGTTCTCGCGATGCCCATGCTGTGGCCCTCTTGCCGTCCTCATCCCCGGACTATAGACCCGCATCATCCAACCGGCTGGACAACTCGCTGCTTGTCCTCGGTCTCCGCGATTTGAAGGCGATTACGTCCGGCGTCCTTGGCGTGGTAGAGGCACTGGTCCGCCCGGGCGAGGGCCGTCTCGAAATCTCGTGCATCGCGCATACTGGCCAGCCCCGCGCTGAACGTTACTCGCAGTCCATTGCCGCCAATCGGGAGCGTCGTGCCGGCGAAGGCCCGTCGAATGTCGTCGAGTACGGCCCATCCCTCATCCGGCTGCGCATGGCCCAGGAGCACCACAAACTCCTCGCCACCCCAGCGGCAAAGGAGATCGCGGCCCTTGAGATTGCGGCGAAGATGCTCGGCAAAGGCACGGATCACTTCATCGCCTGCCTCGTGGCCATGCACGTCATTGACGGTCTTGAAATGATCGAGATCCATCAACGAAAGCACCGCGGGAAAACGTTCCGATGGAAACTCGGCGATCGCTTCCTCGAAGCCTCACCGGTTCAACAACCCTGTCAGGGGGTCCCGGCGCGCGTCGACGCTCAGTTGTTCATGGGTATCGACCGTCGCGGAGTACGAGCGCACCCGCATCCACTCGGCAAGCACGGCCAGCAGAACCAGCGCCGCGAGGGCCACCATGATCCGGCTCTTCTCCACCAGGCTGTAGGGGTAGACCCATTCCTGGCTATAGGGCCCGTACAGCCCCAGCGCCACGACCGCGATGAACAGCGCGCAAACCCACATGGTGAAACGCACACTGGTGAACCCGGCCATCACCATGATGATCGCCACCGGAAACGCGAAATAGACGCCAGTGCCTTCCACACCCCCGTGCAGGATCAGAAAGACCCCCAGTAGAAAGGCGAGCGCCGAAAGGAAGTAGCTCACATCCCGAGCTCGTCCCGTCAGGCGGCTATACAACATGAACGCCAGACACAGGACCGCCGTCACCAGGAGCACCAGCGCCAGGCCGGAGCGCCCGGCCATCACGGCCAATGTCCCGAATATCACGAGGATCGTCGAACCGACGGTCGCAAACAGCGATACGAGCAGTACGCGACGCTCGGCCTCGATCGCCTCGGGTGTCCTTCCAGCCATCCGCCCCCTCCGTCGGAAACGCCGGGCTCGCCCTCCTGGCCCTGGTCAGCGCAAGCATCCTGTCGCGCTCGTCAAACTCCCTGCTGCCCTGCGGTAGCCCTTCCCGCACTGCCATTCGCCGCCCCACACGGGAGGCCAGCCGTGTCGAGTGCGGACCGCCACGCTCGGCAACAAACCGCCCTGACACCGGATGGGCCGCAACCATCGCCCACCGCGGCAGCAGCCGTGTACAGAGGCGTAGACAGAAAGGCCGCCATCGGCCGCCAATGGATTGAATAAAATAAAGCCCACGAGTATTGCGCCCCTGTTGAACAGGAGACGGCCCAGATGACGCAAACCTTCCGTTCGCCGCGATGTACCCCCTGGTTAGGTTCCTCGCTCCCGAACCATGCACCGACTGAACGCAGGCCCTGATCCAAGGTTCCCCTGGCACGAACTGCCTCGTGGGAGGCCCTCAATCGGCCGTTCTGCTGGCCGCTATTCCGAGAGCCTTCCCGCCCGTTGGCCGAACGGCGAACGGCCGTTGAAGAAGCCTTTAATGCGTTCGCCAGGCGATCGAGAGACGGCCATCAGGGGAGACGTCGGCACCAGAATGGCACCGTTGAAGGAAGCCGACCGACGATGCCCAGAGGCCCTGATGGATTCCATGAAGGAACCCTGCATTACGGGCTCAAGCCGGGAGAATATCTGGAGGTTCCTGGTCTTTGTTCCGGGGTACCGCGGCAGACACAGGCTGAAGCCCGGCATCGTCAGGTTCCCCCGCCGTATTTTCCGCTTCAGACAACTCTAGATGGTTGCGCCCCCTGTCCTTGGCGCGATAGAGGCTTTCATCGGCTTCGACCAATGCCTGTTCAAATCCCCCGGCATTCTGCAAGCAAGACAACCCCGCACTAAAGGTCAGCTTCAAGCCGTTTTCGCCAACGGGCAACACCGTCCTCGCGAAGCCGATTCGAATGTCGTCCACGACGGCCAAGGCCTCGTCTGGCCCGGCTTCGGTGATCAGCAAGAGGAACTCTTCCCCCCCCAGCGGCAAAGCAGATCCCCTCCCCTCACACAGGGGCGCAGATGCCGGGCAAAGGCGCGAAGTGCATGGTCTCCCGCCTCGTGCCCGTGCTCGTCATTCACTGACTTGAAATGATCCAGATCCAGTATCGCCAGCACCACAGGAAAGCGTTCGGGGGGGAGACCTGCCATCGCTTCCTCGAACCCACGCCTGTTCAGCAGTTTGGTCAACGCGTCGTATCGTGCATCCGTCCTGAGTTGCTCGTGGGTGTTGAGCGTTGCGGAGTAGGAACTCAACCGTATCCATTCCGAGAACACCGCCAGCAAAACGAGAACGGCCAGCCCGAGCATGATGTGCATCTTTTCATCGGCGCCATAGGGATAAACCAATCCCTCGTCTACTGGGCCAAAAAGTGCAAGCGCGACAACCGATAGAAAAAGGGAACAAATCGTCAATGTAAAACGAACGCTCGTAAATCCTGTCATCACCATGATGATAGCCAGCGGGAAGGAAAAGTAGGCTCCGGCACCTTTCACACCACCATGAACAACAAGGAAGATTGCCAACATGAACGCAAGTGCTGAGAAAAGGTAACTAACCGTTCTGATCCTTCCAGACAGCCGACCATATACCATCAATCCTAAACTTAATACCGATGCCCCAAGGACAACAGAACCCAGAACCACGAACCCCGCCGACATCGACAGAATGCCAAAGATAAACAAAATCAATGAACCTGACGTTGCAAAGATGTTCACGAGCACAGTGCGACGCTCGTTCTCGATTTCTTCCGGTGTTCTTACAGTCATCCGTTCTCCTAAAACGCACCGGCCTTGGTCTTCTGTTGATGCGACGAATATCGTGTTTCGCGAGGGCCGCACCCAGCTCCGTCGACGCTCACAGTGCAGAGGATTCACGACGCGAAAGCTACGCCACGCCCTTAACCCAAGTTAATATTCGTGAGCGACAACCCTTAACCCATGTTAAGGGAGGCCAATACCAATTTCCTGCCAGCAATCTACACGACCCACCACCCCTTCAGAGGGGATTTTTTGTGACGCGATATACAAAACCCTGCATGTACAGGAGACCACCACGGCCATTCCCTGACAGGGATCTCGTGACCAATGGATGAGAGAAGCCATAGTAATCCAATCGTTGAGACTGGGGTGATTCAGTTTCAACAATTGCCGAACAGCAAAAGCAAACTTAGTGGAACTGGTCAGGCAGCAGGGGTGCAGACATACATGGCCATACCAATATTATGGGAACGTCAGCAGGTGCTTATTCAGACATTCGATGCGCAAGTTTCGATCACACATTAACGAATTAGAAAACTAGTTCGTCTACCGCGTTTCGCGGGAATGAGGAAGCGCACCCTGGATCCCGGGAAGGGGACCGCAGCGGGCGTATAATGGGCGAATGACTCAATATTCAGTTCTCGATCTCGCTCCGATCACCGCGCACGCTGACGCCGGCCAGGCCCTTCACAACACCCTAGATCTGGCCCAGTTGGCGGAGAAACTCGGATTTGGACGCTACTGGCTCGCCGAACACCACAACATGCCCGGGATCGCCAGTGCCGCGACTGCGGTGGTAATCGGCCAGGTGGCGGCCGCCACGACGCGGATCCGCGTGGGTGCCGGCGGCATCATGCTGCCCAACCATGCGCCGCTGATCGTGGCCGAGCAGTTCGGCACCCTGAATGCTCTGTTTCCCGGTCGAATCGACCTCGGGCTCGGACGGGCGCCGGGCACGGACCCGGCGACAGCCCGTGCCCTGCGCCGCAGCGCGGAGAGCGACCCCGACCAGTTCCCGCGGGATGTCGCGGAGCTGCAGAGCTATCTCGCCGATCCCGTTCCCGATCAGGCCATTCGTGCGATCCCGGGCGCCGGTTCGCGCGTTCCCGTCTGGATCCTCGGGTCCAGCCTTTTCGGGGCCCAGCTCGCAGCGTACCTGGGGCTGCCCTACGCCTTTGCCTCGCACTTCGCCCCGGGACAACTACATGACGCGATCGCGATCTACCGCCGCGAGTTCCGGCCCTCCCCGGAGCTGGACGCACCCTGGGTGATGGCCGGCTACAACGTCTATGTGGCCGACACCGATACCGATGCGCAGACGCTGGCCAGTTCCATGGAACAGGCCTTCATCAGCCTGCGCCGCGGCCGGCCGGAGCCGATCCAACCCCCGATTCCGCACTACCGTGAGCAGCTCGACCGCACGGAGCGGGCGATTGTCGAACAGACCATGGCCTGCTCCGCGATCGGGGCACCCGACACCGTCGAGCGGGAGATGCGCCGCTTTCTTGAAGCCACTCAGGTCGACGAACTGATCCTGACCACCACGACCTTTGATCACGAGGCCCGTCGTCGCTCCCTGGAACTCACCGCCCAGGTCTGCGACCGCCTCTCGCGTTCCTGAGGGCCGCGTTTAAGCAAACGTGCTTGGCAACGGGCGCCCGGGACAGGATCATTTGCCCTTTCAAACATGCACGAGGGCGGGCGATGTCGTATCTGAAGGATTTTCCGAACCAGGAAGGTTATTTCGGCGAATTCGGGGGTGCGTTCCTGCCCCCCGAACTGGAACCGCATTTTGCCGAAATCAACCGGGCCTACCTCGCCCTCGCCCGCTCGGCCGATTTCCTGAACGAGCTGCGCTACATCCGCAAGCACTATCAGGGTCGCCCCACCCCGGTGTACTACGCCCACAACCTGAGCCGCGAGGCCGGCGCACATATCTATCTCAAGCGCGAAGACCTGAACCACTCCGGAGCACACAAGCTGAACCACTGCATGGGCGAGGCCCTGCTGGCCAAGCACATGGGCAAGCGCAAGCTGATCGCCGAGACCGGCGCCGGCCAGCACGGGGTCGCGCTAGCCACGGCAGCTGCCTACTTCGGCATGGAATGCGAAATCCACATGGGCGAGATCGACATCGCCAAGGAAGCGCCCAACGTCACCCGCATGAAGCTCATGGGCGCACAGGTCGTGCCGGTCTCCCTCGGCGGTCGTTCGCTCAAGGAGGCCGTCGACTCGGCCTTCCAGTCCTACCTGTCCCAGGCCGACGAGGCGCTGTTCGCGATCGGCTCCGTGGTGGGTCCGCACCCCTTCCCGCTGATGGTGCGCAACTTCCAGTCGGTGGTCGGCATCAAGGCGCGCGAGCAGTTCATGGAGATGACCGGCGGCGAATTGCCCGATCACGTGGTCGCCTGCGTTGGCGGCGGATCCAACGCGATGGGCATGTTTGCGGGCTTCATCGAGGACACCGGCGTACAGCTGAACGGGGTCGAGCCACTCGGACGCGGCACGAAGCTGGGCGAGCACTCCGCCACCATGACCTACGGCAAGCCCGGCATGATCCACGGCTTCAAGTGCATGTTGCTGGCCGACGAGGAAGGCAACCCGGCCCCGGTCCACTCCATCGCCTCGGGCCTCGACTACCCCGGCGTCGGCCCGGAGCACTCCTACCTGAAGACCATCGAGCGCGTGGCCTACCATGCGATCAGTGACGACGAAACGCTGGAGGCCTTCTATCGACTGTCGCGAGCCGAGGGCATCATTCCGGCGCTGGAGAGTGCCCATGCCGTCGCCTGGGCGATGAAATATGGCCGCGAGAATCCCGGCGTCACGATCCTCGCCAACCTGTCCGGCCGGGGCGACAAGGACATCGACTACGTCGCCCGTGAATTCGGCCACGGCGACTAACGCCTCGGGAACTCCCTCCCAGGGCCTGGGTATCTAACACCCACAGGTGTTGACGGAGCGGTGTGATGGCGGGTGGCTGGTCCAAAGACGGCGCGGAACAGGAGCAGATCGACGACACCTTCGAGGACGCGCTGGCACGTGTGCGCAGCCAGCTCCCCGAGGGCGAGAGCCTGGAGACGTGCGAGGAATGCGGGGCCACGATCCCCGAGGCCCGCCGCCGTGCCCTGCCCGGCGTACGCCTGTGCGTCCCCTGCCAGGAAGCGCATGACGAGGCGAACGCGGGCTTCAGCCCCTACAACCGGCGCGCCTCCAAGGACAGCCAGTTGCGCTGAACCCTGCCGTTCCCCGCGGCCACTATGCCGAGGTCGATGCCGATGACCCGCACCCTGTACATCACCCACCCCGCCTGCCGGCTTCACGATGGCGGGCCCGGACACCCGGAGTGCCCGCAGCGCCTGGCCGCGATCGATGCGGCACTGCAAAACCTGAATGGACTGGAACGCATCGAGGACCCGCCGGCGGCCACCGACGAGGACCTTTTGCACGCCCACACCCGCGCCTATGTGGACGCGATCCACGCGGCACAACCCGACCCGGGCGTTCGCGTTGCCGTGGACCCCGACACGCACATCAACGAACATTCCATTCGCGCGGCCCACCATGCAGCCGGCGCGGCAATCGAAGGGACGCGCCAGGTCCTTGATGGCAAGTCCACCAATGCCTTCTGCGCAGTTCGCCCTCCGGGACACCACGCGGAGCGGGACCGGGCGATGGGCTTTTGCCTGCTCAACAACGTGGCGGTCGCGGCGCTCTGGGCCCTGGACGTACACGGCCTGAGCCGTGTTGCAATCGCGGACTTCGACGTCCATCACGGCAACGGGACCGAGGACATCTTTCGCGATGACCCCCGGGTGCTGTTCTGCTCCAGCTTCCAGCATCCGTTCTATCCGAACCGCCCGCTGTCCCGGCGCGAGCACCTCGTCCATACACCGCTTGCGGCGGGGACAGACGGTCCCGCCTTTCGTATGGCGATCGAACGCGACTGGCTGTCCGCCCTGGAGCGATTCCGGCCCGAGCTGATCCTGGTGTCGGCCGGGTTCGATGCCCACCGGGACGACCCGCTCGCTGGGCTCAATCTGCTCGAGAGTGACTTCGAGTGGATCACGCGCAAGCTGGTCGCGATTGCCGAACGGCTCGCGGGTGGCCGCCTGGTCTCGGTGCTGGAAGGTGGCTACGATCTCGCGGCGCTGGCACGCAGCGTGCGCAGCCATGTGCATGCGCTGACGGAAACCACGTAACCACCCCATGGTGCGCTACCCTGCGCCCATGAACCTGCGCAGCCACCCCCTCCTGATCGGCCTGATGTTCCAGGCCGCTCTGATCCCCCTGGCATTCTTCCTGGCCGCAATCGCCGGGATTCCGCTCGGCGAGCACCTGCACTGGGATCCGGATCATGCGCTGATCGGGGTGATCGCGGTCCTGCCGATGCTGGCGATGCTGGGGCTGGTCGCGCATTTCGGCGGGTCCGCCTATGACACCCTTTCGGGCCAGGTGCGCGACTTCATCGCGCGGCTGTTCGGTAACGCCTGGCCGGGGGCCATCCTGCTGATCTCGCTGCTGGCCGGGCTCGGCGAGGAGCTCCTGATTCGCGGCGTGCTGCAGACCTGGCTGGACACCCACCTCCCGGCGTTCCTGGCCATCCTGATCGCCGGGGTGATCTTCGGCCTGGCCCATGCGATCACGCGGCTCTATTTCGCCTTTGCGACAGCCATCGGCCTTTATCTGGGGCTCGTCTATTATCTGACGGACAACCTGCTGGTGGTCATCATTACCCACGCGCTGTACGACTGGATCGTGATCCACTGGTACCGGCGCAAGCTCTAACACCCACTTGCAGCGATTTCCTTAACGGACATTCTCAAGGGCGCCGCCGTGAACCGACTCCACCGGGGCGATTTTCTGTTACTGCTGGCGCTGCTCGTCCCACTCTGGGCCGGTGGCCACCTGGCGCCCATCATCTGGGAGCGCGACGAGGTCATCCGCTGGCTGACGCAGGTCTCCGGGGTACTCGCCCTCACCAGCATGCTGCTGGCCGGCATCCTGAGCATCCGGCTCCCGCACAGCGACCGCCTGTTCGGCGGGCTGATCGATCTCTGGAGACGCCACCATGCCCTGGGCGCCGCCTCCCTGCTCCTGGCCATCGCCCATGTCTGGCTCGTCGCCGCCGGGGGTCTGGGGCACTCGGTAGCATCCGCCGTTCACCGCCTGTTCCCGGGCCCCGATCACTGGCCCATCCTCGCCGGCTGGGCGGCACTGATCGTGCTGGTCATCGTGCTGGCGCCAACCTTCAAGTTCTTCGGCGAACCCGGCTACGCCCGCTGGAAACGCCTGCACGCATTCTCGGGGCTCGCGCTTTTGTTGGGGATTGTCCATGCCTGGCCTCTGGCTCAGGCCACCTGGCCCTGGTGGGTACTTGGACTACTGGCCCTCGCCGCCTACCTCTGGCGCAAGCTGCTGTCGCCCCGAATCGGACGGCACACCTATCGCGTGGAGCGCCTGGACCGGCTGACCCCGAGCATGGTCGAGCTGTGTCTGCGCCCCGAACAAAAGCCACTGGACTACCAACCGGCGCAGTTTGTCTATCTGACACCGCTCGACCCGGGACTGGCCAACGGCCAGGGTGAGGAACACCCATTCACCCTTGCCTCCGCACCCGGCGAGGAGCACCTGCGCATCGGGATCAAGGCGCTGGGGGACGGGTCGCGCGCGTTGCAGGAGATCGCCCCGGGCAGCCCGGTCCAGGTCGAAGGCCCGTACGGCACCTTCCTGCAGGGGCATGACCGCAAGCGGCCGGCGGTCTGGCTGGGCGCGGGAGTCGGCATCACCCCCTTTGTGTCTGCGGTACGCGCGCTGGCGCGCGAAGGACGTTCGGCCAACCCTCCCGTGCACCTTTTCCAGCTGGCCGATCGGCGGGAGGCGGCGGCCTACCATGACGAACTCGAGCGTCTCGCCAACACGATCGAGGATCTGGACCTGACATTGCACCTGCGCGAACGGGACGGCCTGCTCAACGCCGATTTCCTGCGGCAGCACGGTGCGGATTTCGCATCCGCCGAGTTCTGGGTCTGTGGTCCGGGGGTTGTCGATCGTTACGTCCGCGGACTCCTGCATGCCGAAGGCGTGCCGAACTCGCGTATCCACTCAGAGGCCTTCCATCTACTGTGAGCACGCCATGACAAGAACCGGCCAGACTGTCTATACGCTCCTAGTCGCCTTCATCGCGAGCCTGCTGACTCTCCTGGCCGTGCATCTGCTGGGCCCGGACACCACTCCACCGGTCGTGGAAGGCGACGAGGGCATCACGTACGAGGAACTGGCCCGCCACGCCAGCGAAGACAACTGCTGGATGGCAATCCATGGCGTGGTCTATGACCTCACGGAGTACCTGCCGCGCCATCCGACGCCGATCGAGGAGGACTGCGGAACGGATGCCTCGCACGGATGGGATACGAAGGGCACCGGCCGCCCCCACAGCCGCCGTGCCCACGACATGCTCCCCGACTACCGCATCGGCGTACTCGCCGGCGAGGGGTCGCCTTGAATCGCGTCAGGACCGCGCCTCGCAGATCGCCAGGGCCAGCTGATTCCGAACCGATTTCAGCGCGCGCAGCACCAGCGGGTCCAATTCCGTACTGCCCGGCGCCAACTCCAGGTACAGCAGCCCCACACAGCGCTCACGCACACCCAGAGGCAGCAAGAGAAAACTGCGCGCATCCAGCGCATCACGGAACTCCGCCGGAATGTAGCGGCTGATCGCCGGGTCCGAACTGTCGCTGATCACCATGTCCTTGCGCTGTGTCATGGCCAGCGAGAGCACATTGCCCGAGCCACTCAGCGACAGGCGCAGACGCCCGGACAGGGATTCCGCCTCATGCCCGAACGCGGTATGGGCCACCAGCGTGCGGCGTTCCCGATCCGCCAGCATCAGCATCGCGCGGCGCAGTCCGAGCACCTGGTAGATATTCTCCAGCGTCGCCTGGACCAGCGGGTTCAGCTCGAACCCCTCGACCATCGCATCGAGCATGTCCGTCAGCGACTCCATCAGGGCCGCCGCCTGCTCGGCCGGTGACGCCGCCCCGGAACCCGGGCCGTCGGCCGCCAGGCCGCCATTGGCATCCAGCAGGGCCTCCTCGTCCGGAACATCGCCACCCTGCGCGGTCTCGCCAACCCCCAGATTCCGCCGCAGTTGCCGCAGATGTTCCTGCCCCTCACGCGGCAGCTTGACCACGCTCAGAAACTGCTCGAGATGCTCGCGCCCGCCCTGAATGGCCCGCCGCATACCCGTAGCTTCGACGTCCAGCGACGCCTTGTAGCGGCGCCGTAGTTCGGCCAGGGCGAGATCCTGCTCCGCCGGGTCCTGGTGGATAATGCGACCCGCCATCTCGCTGGCCAGGGTTACGATCCGATGCAGACGCTGGTCCGGGTCGCGTACGGCCGGCAGCGTGCCCTCGGGCGCCCGTTCGACCGCCTGCACGATCTCGCGCGGGAAGTTCCAGTCCTCCAGCACGGCACGCGCCAGTGCCTCGTACGAGAGGCCAAGCACCTGGCGCGCCGCACTGCCCTCGGAAACGCCCTGCGTCTGCCGGATCTGAATCTCGTCGGCCTCCTCGGGGAGGTAGTAGAGGGCCAGCATCCGACCGATGTCGTGGAACAGTGCGCAGACAAACGCCTGTTCGCTTTCGACCCCGCCGAGCTGCCGGGCCAGCGTGCGTGCCAGCATCGCGCTGAACAGCGTTTGCACCATCGCCTGCATCAGGCGAGCGGACTGGCTGCCGCCCTTGAGGTTCTCCAGCAGCACGAGGCCAAGCGCCGCCGTGCGCACCTGCTCGAATCCCAGCAGGACGACCGCCCGGGAGACCGTGCGGATGTTGCCGCCGAAGTTGCTGTAGAAAGGGGAATTGGCCAGCCGCAGAAGCTTTTGTGTGGTCGCGTAGTCCTTCAGCACCGCATTCGACAACTCGGCGACCGAGCGCTGCTGGCTGTCGCCCGAGCACTGCGTAATCTCGCGAATGTGGGCCGAGATCCCCGGGAAATCCGGCTTGCGCCGGATCCGGCGAAGGATGAAATCGCCCGGATCCCCCGCCTCGGTCTCGCGGCCCTCGGTCACGGCGAGAAACGCCTCGCGCAGCGCCTGGGCCGATGCGTAACGCTCGTGCGGATCGGGGCGCAGTGCCCTCAGGGCGATGGCATCCAGGCGTTCGTCGCCCTCGCCTGTGTGCTTCGACGGCGGTTCGGGAACATCGGCTTCCATCTCACCCGGCGCATCCCGGTCGGCGTCCCCGGAAAAGGCCCGCCGTCCCGCCAGGAGTTCGTAGAACAGCGCGCCCAGCGAGAACACGTCCGCTGCCACTGTCGGCGGCCCTCCACACAGCTGCTCCCGGGCCAGGTAATGGCGCGTCTGTGTCTGATGCCCCGCGGCCTGTTCGCTACCCTCAGGCAACGCGAGCCCCAGACCGGTGACTCGCGCATGACCGTCCGCACCAACCGTGATGTTCGCAGGCTGCAGCGACCCATGAACAATCCCCTGCTCGTGCGCAGCCGCCAGGGCATCGACAATCTCGCGCATCAGCGCCAGGGCGCGGTCCAGCGGCAGCCGTCCCCTGGCGAGCAGGGCATCCAGCGTTTCGCCCTCGATGTACTCGCATACGAGATAGAGACCCTCGTCCCAGGGCCCCGCTTCGAAGATCGCCGCGCTGTGGGGATGCCGGAAACGGCTCACCGCGCGGGCCGCGCGCATCAGGTCATCACGCGCCTCGGCATCGCCCAGAGCCTGGTGCGTCAGCGTACGTACCATCACGCGTCGGTCCAGTACGCCGTCATGCGCGACATACAGGCCGTCGCGCGCACTCTCCCCCAGTGTCTCCAGCACACGAAACCGATCGATCCAGCGTTCCTGGCTCGCGTCACGCGACCTCGCCATGCTCCCTCCACGGAGTCCTTGCTACCCTTTCGTCCCGAGTCCGGCACCCCCGCCAAACCGGGGGCTATACCTCCAAACGCCCTCGTGCCGGTGCATTCATGATGACACGACCCGGCGCCAGTGAGGTCACCTGTCGCGGGATCGCTTGTCGAGATAGGCCTTGAGGTTTGGAGGACGGTAGTCGCGGGACTGCCGGTAGCGTGCTTCGACCGACGGGTGCAGCCGCGTCGGAGAATCCCCCTGGTCGAGGTCCCGGACCAGTGTGCGGCGCAAGCGATAGATGTGACGCCGCGACTGGTGGATCGCGGCGCGAGAGTCGGGGCGCAGGCTGGCCGGAAGGTGCGGCTCGAACTCCAGTCCTCCGGCGGATGCCTGCTCCAGCATCCAGTCCAGGGCAATATCGGCGACCCGCAGCCCCTGGGCATCGGGTGGATAGCCGCCCCCGATATCCGCGTGCACCCCGGCGAACCACTGCTGGTCCAGGTCCAGTCCTTCGCGCGGCTCCCACAGGGTGGGTTCGAAATCTGCCCGGCGCTCGTCGATGGCCAGTGCATGGCGCGCGATGCGGACGTTCGGGCCCAACTTGGTGTCGTAGAACTCGTCCGTGCGGTCGAACAGTCCGAGCACCGAAAACGGGATGCCCAGTGCCCCGACGGTATCCCAGGCACCCACGAAACGGATCTCCCGCGAGGGGTGGCTGTGCGCCTCGCGAAAGGCGCGCGAGTGCTTGCCTTCGGGCTTGTACGCCGCCCCCGTGCGTTTGTACAGGCGAAAGGCCTCCTCGATCAGACGCGCATCCGGACGCCGGAGAATCCCGCAGTTGTTGATCAGACCGCACAGGCTGCGCACGGTGTACGCACCCCGGCTGAATCCAAACAGGAAAAGCTCGGTCCCCGAGGCGTAGTTCTGCACGATGTAGCGGTAGGCATCGGTGATGTTCTTGTGGATGCCCCGCCCGGTCACGCCGCCACTGATCCGGGCGTGGTACGACCCCACACCCCAGTCATAGAACACCTGCTGGGTATCGCCGGCGGCGTCCACGGGCGCTACCGCGCGGGCCAGGCGCAAGACGTTGGTGGGGACGTCGGATTCGACGTCCTCCTCCGGACGGTTCCAGGTCCCGTCCGCGCAGATCACGATACGACGCGTCATTATCGGCCTCCCTGCCGCCTACCCTTCCTTCAGCCTAGACGGCGCCGAGCCGATCCGCATATCCCGACTGCCTCGTTCCGGTCACGCTAACGTTCAATCTCGATTCGCCGCACCCCGGGGCGCTCACCATCCTTGCGGCGGGGGACTTGGACATCCAGCACCCCGTTCTTGAAGCGGGCCGATATACGATCCGTGTCGGCATCACCCGGAAGGCTCAGGACCCGGCGAAACTGCCCGTAACTGCGCTCGATCCGGTGGTAGCCCTCCTCGTCTTCCTCGTGTTCCTGGCGTTTCTCGCCCGAGATGATCAGATCGTCCCCATCGATGGAAAGGTCGATCTCGTCCTCCGAGATCCCGGGCACCTCCACCGATATCCGGTAGGCCTTGCGTCCCTCGGCGATATCCACGCTGGGCTTCAGCCACAGCGAGCCGGTACGGCCCGCGAGGGCGCTGCCTGGCACACGGCCAAGGAACTGGTCGAACATCCGGTCCATCTCCTGGTGCATCCGCAGCAGCGGGTCGCCCGTGGCGTCATCGCGCCGCGCGGGCAGGACCTCGGGCTGTTCCTGTTCCTCGCGCTTGAACCAGTTCCACGGCTTCAGCTTTTGCAGGTCCATGCAGTCACCTCCTCGTATCGTGTGTCGTGAGCACTTGCATTCAGGGCTCCTACCCCAATAGGTAGGAAGTCGACAGAAGTTTTCAAGATCCGGGCCGAAGCCTTGAAAAAAACCGGCCCTCGGGAGCAGCCGATCATCAATGGAACAGGACTTTTACATCACGCTGTTCATCATCGCGGGTACCGTCGCGACCTCCGTCTGGGCCTGGCAGCGCCCGCGCGTACTCGAGCGGATGATCTACTGGCCACCGGCGGTGGCCCGCGGCGAATACTGGCGGCTGATCACCCACGGGTTCATCCACGCGGACGGCACCCATCTCGCGTTCAACATGATTACGCTGTTCTTCTTCGGCATGGCCATGGAGCGTGTGCTGGTCCCAGAGATTGGCGTACTCGGCTTTGTGGCGTTCTACCTGGCCGGCATCGTGCTGGCGATCCTGCCCACCCACCTGCGTCACCGGAACAACCGCTTCTACCGCAGCCTGGGGGCCTCGGGTGCGGTCTCGGCCGTTTTGTTCGCCTATATCCTGCTGCAGCCCTGGTCGATGCTGTTCGTGTTCTTCATCCCGATGCCGGCGATCATGTTCGCGGCCGCCTACGTGGCCTATTCGTTCTGGGCGCAGCGGCAGGCGCGCGACAACGTGAATCACAGCGCCCACCTCTGGGGCGGTGCCTGGGGCGTGGGCTTCATGCTTCTACTCGAGCCGGCCCTGTTCGGTCGCTTCGTGCAGGAACTCCTGTCGCCGCTTGGGGGCTAGGAGCCAGTTGGACTGGGGGCTGATCGGCTGCGCGTGCGGGAGAGCGGAAAAGGACCGCTCTCCTGCCCCACGCTCGCGACGACCGCCAAAATCCGACAGGCTCCTGGACGTGAATCCTTCCGGGCACCCGGTGGTCCCATAAAGCGCCACTGCACGAAACCGGGCCGTATTTCGCCACAGGAGGTCGCATGCCTCGAACCACGTACATACACGCCTGGCCCGCCCTCGGCATCCTTGCCGGGTTGGCTCTCGCGTTTGGGCCCACACCCACCCTCGCGGACGAGGAGCCCCACACCCGAATCCTCTGGCAGGATCCCGTCGAGGTCGCCCGTGGCGAAGCCTACCGAGGCCCCTGGCGCATGAATGCCTCCGACTTTCGCTATGTGGACGATGCCTCGGTGGCGATCAACGACCACGGCGACGTGGTCGTCGTCTGGGTTGACCAGGTGGAGCAGGCGATCCTGCTGCAACGCTACGACCGCGACGGTCAGGCGGTCCTGGACGAACCCACTCGCATCGGCGGCGAGCCCGACACCTTCTCCTGGCTGCCGCGCGTCGCGATCGAGCCGGTGCCGGATGACGAGGACGAATTCACCGTTCACCTGCTCTGGCAGGAGATCCTGTTTACCGGTGGCGACCACGGCGGGGAGATCCTCTATGCCCGCTCCCGGGACGGCGGCCGCTCGTTCGAGGATCATCAAAACCTGTCGAACTCGCGCGACGGGGCCGGCAAGGGACGCATCACCGCACATCGCTGGGACAACGGCAGCCTGGATCTGCTGCTGGCCGCGGAGGGTCAGGTCGTCGCGGCCTGGACCGAATACCGGGGTCCGTTGCGCGTCACCTATTCGTCCGACAACGGCGAGAGCTTCGCGGAACCCGAGACGGTCAACGACGGCGCCGAAAAACCGGCCCGCGCACCGAGTCTGGCCCAGACCCCCTCCGGGCGCGTCCTGCTGGTCTGGTCGGAGGGCGACGATCCGTATGCCGACCTCCGCATTGCCACCTCGGAGGAGATGGGCCAAGGCTTTTCCGCTCCCACAACAGCCCTGGAAACCCCGGGTCATGCCGATGCGCCTTCGCTCGTGGTGGATGATGACGGCACCGTGCACCTCGCCTTCGGCGCGATCCCCGCAAACGACCTGGAAGACTACCGCCAGCCCTACCACCGCCGACTGCATCTCGCCCAGGCCGATGCCGACAGCCTGGAGTTCACCTCGGCGAAGAAACTGGACGCGGACGACTGGGCGGGCGGCTTCCCTACGCTGGCCCGCTCCGCCGACCGGCTCTATCTCGTCTGGCAGCGCTATCAACACCCGACCGACCGCCCGTACGGCCTCGCGTTTACCCACGCCCCACTGGACACCCTGGAGTTCGCGCGCGTCGAGCCCGTCCCGGGGACCGTCGACCGGCCCTACAGCGGCGGGCTTCAGGGGCAGCTGAAACGGCGGATGGCGGTCAACGCGGCTGGCGAGATCGCGATTGCCCAGAGCCGCTTTGTCCCCGGTAGCCACAGCGACATCCTGTTGATCCGCGGACAGGCGCAGGACCGCTGATGGCCTCGAAGGCCTTTTCGTTGATGATCCACGGCGGGGCCGGACGCATCCGCGAGGTGCAGGACCCGCTGGTTGCCGAGCAGTACCACGCCGCGATGCTGCGGGTACTGGAGGCCGGCCGCGAGCGCCTGGCCCGTGGCGAACGTGCGCTGGATACCGTTGAATACTGCGCGGCGCTGCTCGAGGACGACCCGCTGTTCAACGCCGGTACGGGAGCCGCGTTGACGCGCGCGGGCACGGTCGAACTGGACGCCGCGATCATGGATGGTGCAACCCTCGGTGTGGGAGCAGTGGGGGCGGTGCGCGGCATCGCCAATCCCATCCGGCTGGCTCGCGCGATCCTGGACGACGGGGCACACGTACTGCTGGTCGCCGAGGGGGCCGCGACCTTTGCCCGGCAAGCCGGGCTGCCCATGATCGACGAAAGCCGGCTGATTACGGCGCAACGGCGGGAGCAACTGGAACGAACCCTGCGGCGTGGCGCCGTCACCCTGGACCATGACGAGCCCGCCCCGGGGACCATCGGCGCCGTCGCCCGCGATCAGCGCGGCCACCTGGCGGCGGCAACCTCCACCGGCGGCATGAATGGCCAGCGTCCCGGCCGCATCGGGGACTCGCCGATCGCGGGGGCAGGCGTCTACGCCGACGATCACACCGCCGCCATCTCCGCGACCGGCCTAGGCGAGCATTTCCTGCGCAGTGTCTTCGCCAAGGACCTCGCCGACCGTATCGAGCTGCTGGGTCTCGGCGCCGCCGGAGCCCTGACCGCGAGCCTGCGGCGGCTGCGCGACCGGCTGGACGGCTACGGCGGTGCGATCGTGATCGACCGCGAGGGGCGCTGTGCGGCCGGTACCACCACCCCGCGCATGATCCACGGCTGGATCGAGCACGGCGGCGCCAGCGAGACGCGTATCGACCCGTAATCGCGGCATCATTTAGCGCCATTCGGATCAAGCCGTTACCATTCATCGCCCACGTGCCGACTACAGGACGCCAGCATGCAAGACCCGATCGCCCGCCTCCCCAAGGTAGAGCTCCACCTGCACATCGAGGGGGCTCTGGAACCGGAACTCCTGTTCCGGCTGGCCGAGCGAAACGGCGTGGATCTTCCCTATGGCTCGATCGACGAGGTGCGCGCGGCCTACCAGTTCCAGGACCTGCAGTCGTTTCTGGATATCTACTACGCGGGGGCCTGCGTCCTGCTGACCGAGCAGGACTTCTACGACCTGACGTGGGCCTATCTGCAGCGCTGCCAGCAGGATCACGTACGCCACACCGAGATCTTCTTCGATCCCCAGACGCATACTGAACGTGGCGTGGCGTTCGCGACGGTGATCGATGGCATCACCCGCGCCCTGGACGATGGCGAACGCGAGCTGGGCATCTCCAGCCGCCTGATCCTGTGCTTTCTGCGCCACCTGAGCGCCGAGGCCGCGATGGAGACCTTCGAGGCGGCCCGGCCCTACCGCGACCGCATTGCGGCATTCGGGCTGGACTCGGCCGAACAGGGCCACCCGCCGGAGAAATTCCGGGCGGTGTTCGATCGCGTGCGCGACGCTGGCTTCCGGGTTGTCGCCCACGCCGGTGAGGAGGGCCCGCCCGAATACATCCGCCAGGCCCTGGACGTGCTGCAGGTCGACCGCATCGATCACGGCGTGCAGGCCGAGCAGGACCCCGCCCTGCTGCAACGGCTTGCGCAGGAGCAGATCCCGCTGACCGTCTGCCCGCTGTCGAACATCAAGCTCTGCGTGTTCGACCGGCTCGAGGACCACAACCTCAAGCGCCTGCTCGATGCCGGGCTGCGGGTCACCATCAACTCCGATGATCCCGCCTACTTCGGCGGCTACATCGGCGAGAACTTCCGCGCGACCACCGAAGCGCTGGCACTGTCGATCGACGACCTGGAACAGCTCGCCCGCAACGCGGTCGAAGCCGCCTTCCTGGACGATCCGGGCCGCCAGCACCTGCACGACGAAATCACGGACTGGCGCCGCAGCGTCGCCTGACCGGAATCGGACGCAGGGATGATGCTTCAGCCCTGCCCTGTGCCCGGCAGGGGTGGCGGCACCCGGTCAAACCAGGGCTGCACGGCCTCCAGCTGAGTCGCCAGCGACAACAGCCGCCCTTCCTCGCCCCAGGGCGCCATGAACTGCACGCCCACAGGCAGCCCGGCACGATCCCAGTGCAGCGGTACCGACATCGCGGGGATCCCGGCCAGGTTGGCCGTCAGGGTGAACGGGGTACGCTCCAGGTTCTCGAAGGTCATCCGCTCCAGAAAGCGGCTGTTCAGCATCCAGCGCCCCACCGGCAGGTACAGGGCGAGCTCCTGCAGGGCACGAACCAGGGGCGCTGGCTCCAGCTCGCCGATCCGCGGCGGCGGCATCGCCACGGTCGGTAGTAGCAGGAGGTCATGGCGCTCGAATAGCGTCGCCAGCGCCAGACTGACGCGATGCCAGCCCTGCCGCGCGCGGGCGTATTCCCCCGCGGTCAAAGCCCGCCCCAGCCGCGCCAGTGTGCGTGTATCCAGCTCGAAGTCGTCCCAGCGCGCACCCCGTTCGCGCGCACGCGCCACGAATGCCGCCACCTGCCCGTACAACAACGCCAGTACCGACCGCGCCACATGCCGGCCATCCACCGGCCAGTTGGTCACACGCTCAACGACGTGCCCTTGGGCTTCCAGTAAACCGGCGGTCCGCTCGACCGCCTCCACACAGTCGCGATCGACCCGTCCGTCCACGGGCGAATCGACGTTCCAGCCGATCCGCAGGCGTCCCGCCTCGTGCCGGGCGAGCGCCTCGAAGCTTGCCGGAGGGGGCTCCACCCGAAAGGGCGCGGAAGCACTGTGTCCGGAGGACAAGACATCGAGCATTCGAGCACTGTCGCGCACACTGCGCGAAAGCACCCCCTCGCTCACCGCGCCTTCCCAGGCCTCGCCCGCCAGCGGCGTCACCGGCACCCGACCGCGCGAAGGTTTCAGTCCGAACAGGCCGCAGTACGAGGCCGGTATGCGAATCGACCCGGCGCCGTCATTGGCACCCGCCATGGGCACAATCCCGGCCGCCACGGCCGCCGCCGCGCCACCACTGGAACCGCCGGGCGAGCGCTCGGTATCCCAAGGATTGCGGGTTGCCCCCCAGAGCGCGGACTCCGTAATCCCCTTGAGCCCGAATTCGGGCGTCGTGGTCTTGCCCAGAATTACCAGCCCCGCCGCTTCGGCTCGTTTTACGGTGTCGGCACTCGCCGGCGCAATCACCTGACGGCAGGATCGACTACCCAGGGTCGAAGGAAGCCCCTTGACGTCCTGCAGGAGGTCCTTGACCAGGTACGGGACCCCGGCGAATGGTCCCTTAACGCCCTCGTCGATTCGTGCCTTGGCACGCGATCGGGCATCGATGCAAACCGCATTGAGCACGGGGTTCACCGCATCCAGGCGCCCCAGCGCGCACCGCAGCAGGGACTCGGGAACCACCTCCCCGTCACGCACGGCCGCCGCACAGGCGCAGGCATCCAATTGGTGATACTCGCGCGCTCCCGGGGTCTGGCCAGCGTCGTCTCCTTTCATGAGGGAACTGTACCGTGGGTTCGCTTACGCAGTCAGGCGACCCACACGCCATTCATGCCCCGGCACCACAGCCAAAGTGCCGCAGTTGTTGCAAACGCTGGCAACGCGCACTATACGGAGCGGCAGCACGGACGCTGCGGTTGCTGGACGGAATGGGAGCAAGGACATGCGCGGGCACAGGGGGCCACGGCCGGATCGCCAACGGGAGCCGGGATCATGAGGATCCTGGTCGTCGATCGCTCGCGCGTGTTCCGGGCACTGTGGAGCCGCATGGTGGGCACCGCCGGGCATGAAGCCAGCATGGCCGGCACCGGCGCCGAGGGGCTCGCACGTCTGGACATCTTCCGCGCAGAGCTGGCCTGCGTTTCGCTAAGCCTGCCCGACATGGATGGCCTGGAATTCTGCCGCGCGGCGCGCAAGAGGCGTTACGGCCGCGGGCTCCCGCTGATCATCCTTACGTCCAACCCTGATATGCGCATTCGCGAACGCGCCTTCGCCGCGGGCGCGACCGATGTCCATGACCGAACCAACATTGGGGAACTGTTCCAGCAGGCCGAACGCTACGCGCAGCCGCTGGAGAGCCTCCTCAGCGGACGGATTCTGTATGTGGAGGACAGCCCCACTGCCGCACGCTACCTGCGTCGCGCCCTGGAGCCCATGGGCCTCGATATCGTGCACTACACCAGTGCCTCCGATGCCCTCGCGGCCTTCGACCCCTCGCAGTTTGACCTGGTCCTGAGCGACATCCTGGTTGAGGGAGAGCTGAGCGGAATGGGGCTTGTGGGTTGCATCCGGCAGCAATGCCCGGACATGACCGAGATGCCAATCGTCGCCATGTCGGGCCTGGATGACCAGCATCGACGGGCGGAAATTTTTCGACTCGGTGTCAATGACTTCGTTACCAAACCTTTCCAGGGAGATGAACTTCGGGCGCGCCTGTACAACCTGTTGAACAACAAACGCCTGATGGAAGAGGTCCGCCTTCAGCGCCAGAAGCACTACGAGATGGCGATGGTTGATCCACTGACCGGTCTGAGCAATCGCAATGCCCTGACGGAGTTCGCCAGCCGATTCTTCGATGAACCCTGCAGCCACGACCAACCGCTGGCCCTGATCCTGATGGACCTCGACCACTTCAAGGACATCAATGACCGTCACGGCCACCTGGTCGGCGACGAGGTCCTCGCGGCCATTGGCCAACTGCTGCGCGCGGTTGCCGCGCCCGGCGAGATCCCCGTCCGCTTCGGCGGCGAGGAGTTGCTGATGCTAATGCCAGGCAGCGACTTGTTCGATGCCCATACCCGTGCCGAGGACCTGCGCCAGCGGGTCCAGGATCTGCACCCGGCGGGCCTGCCGCTCACCGCGTCCTTCGGAGTCACCAGCCGAGAGCCCGGGAGCGATGCCGAACTCAACGACCTGTTCCGCGCAGCCGACGAGGCGGTCTACAACGCCAAGGCCCAGGGGCGGAACTGCGTCGTCTCCCTACCCGGAAAGCATCACAACTCTGCCGCGGAATACTACGGCTGAGCCACTCGCGTCGCCCACTCTGTTTTCCGCGGGTTCAATCCTTTAGGGTCACGGGACGGACACGCGAACGGGAACAATGGAATGAAAGGCATCGTATTCAACGTCCTTGAAGAAATCGTGACGGAACACTACGGCGAGGAAGGCTGGGAGGGTCTCCTGGACCGGGCGCAGGTTACCGGCGCCTACACCTCGCTCGGAAACTACGAGGACGACGAGATGATGCGACTGGTCGGCGCCGCCTGCGAGGTTACGGGCCTCAATACCGCCGACTGTTTGCAGTGGGTCGGACGCGAGATGCTTCCGCGCTTCGAGCAGGCCTATCCAGGCGTCTTCGATCACTACCCAGACTCGATTGGGCTGCTCCAGGCCCTGAACGATGTGATCCATCCCGAAGTCGTGAAGCTCTATCCGGGCGCTCGGGTCCCCGTTTTTGACTGCACGCGGACGGGGCCGCAAGAGCTGGCGATGGACTACCGCTCGGAACGGGGACTTTGTTCACTGGCGCACGGGTTGATACTGGGCACGGGCGACCGCTATGGGCAGACCGTCCACGTCGAGCACCCGGAGTGCCAGCATCGAGGCGACGGCCGTTGCCATTTCCAGATCCACGTCGAGCCAAACGTTGGCTGACTCCTACCACCAGGATCGTGCCAAGGCGCCAGCACTGCGCGACCGCCGCCTGGAACGCGAGCGCCAAGCTCGCCAGGAAGCCGAGCGAATCGCCGAAGACGCAACCCGGCGTCTGTATCGGGAACAGGTCAAGCTCGAGACGATCCTGGAAGTCACTCGACTAGCCAATGCCAGCGACAGCCTGGAGGACACCACTACCCAGGGCCTGCAACAGCTCGCTGACCACACCGTCTGGCGGCGCGCTCACGCCCTTTACCGCGACCCGGCGGGTCAGCTACGCCGAATCGCCAACCTGAACCTGCCGGCACGGGATGACGAGGTCGAGCCCACGCCGGCCGGTCGCGCACTACTGGACTCGGCCTGCGGCATCGAGAGCCAGCTTGGGCTCGCCAGCCAACACCCCAACCGCCCGGAACGCTGCTGCATCTGCAGCATTTATGTCCATGGTCATTGCTATGGGTTGATCGAGGCATTCGCCGACACCCCGGATATCGACCCGGACCTTAGCCGCGAGGTCATCGAGGGGATCGCCCAGGCACTCGGCCATGTGTACAAGCGGGAACACGATCGCCGCGTGATCGAGCACATGGCCTACTTCGACAGCCTGACCGGGCTGGGTAACCGCGCCCTGTTCTTCGACCGCCTTGAGCTCGCCCTGCGCCGCGCACGACGAGCCGATCAATGCGTAGCGGTTCTGGCACTCAACATCGACCGCTTCCGCGACATCAACGACATGGTCGGGAAGCAGGCCGGCGATCAGCTCCTGATCACACTCGCGCAAGGCCTGCAGGACGTCATCCGCGAGACCGATACGGCGGCGCGCATCGGCGGCGACGAGTTTGTAGTGGTATTCGACGGGATCGACTCCTCAGAGGATGTCGAGGGGCTTTGTCAGCGCGTACTGAAGGCCTTGCATCACCACCATTCCATGCACACAGCCGAAGAATTCCATCCCCGATTGAGTGCGGGTGTTGCGGTATTTCCCGGGGATGCCCCTGACGCCGAGGCCCTGACCCGCTGTGCGGAAACCGCCCTGCAGCGTTCCAAGACAGAGGGTGGAGCCCGCCTGACCGTATTCGACCCCGCACTGGCCGAGCGCAGCGCGCGGCGGCGTGAGCTGGAACAGGAAGTCCGTGCTGCCGTGAGCAACGGCGAACTAACCCCCTGGTTTCAGCCGATCGTAGCCCTGCCCGGTGGGCGCATTATCGGGGCCGAGGCCCTGCTACGCTGGCAGCGCGCCGGGGCACCCGGGCCGGATCAGTTCGTACCGATACTGGAAGAACTCGGCTTGATGCTGGAGGTCGGCGACCAAGTGTTGCACACCGCGATGCAGCAGGCCGCCGACTGGCGCGCGGCGGGACACGAGTTTCAGCGCATCTCGGTGAACGTCTCGCCGGTACAGCTCAAGCGCGACCACTTTCTTACCGTGCTGGACCAAGCCCTGGCCAACACGGGCCTGCCCGCCGAGTGCGTCTGCCTGGAGGTCACCGAAAATGTGTATCTGGAGGGCGACTCCAGCATCCGCGACCGGATCGCGGCCATCAGCGAGCGCGGGGTACATATCGCGCTCGACGATTTCGGTACCGGGTACTCGGCCCTCGGCTACCTGCAATGGCTACGCCTGGACACCCTCAAGATCGACAAGAGCTTCGTTCAGCCACTCGGCCAGGACCCCTACTACAGCAATCTTGTTCGCTCGATCATTGGTCTCGCCCAGGCGCTGGATTTGCAAGTGACCGCCGAGGGCATCGAGCACCCGGAAGCGGCGCGCATGCTGGCCTCGATGGACTGCACCTATGGCCAGGGCTATTACTTTGGTCGCGCCATGCCGGCGGATGCCCTCACCCCGCTGCTGCACAAGCGTCTTTAGAAACCCGGACCCGTTCACAGCTTCCCACATGCGCCCCCGGGTAACCGCCATGGCGCCAGACAGAACCCCTATACTCGTCACATATTCGCTCCCGGTATTCTGCTTGTCTGATCCAGCCTCCCCGCATACCGCCGATCACGATCGGCTGCTCGACACCAATCGCCGTTTCTACAATGACTTGTGGAAAGATTCGCGACTGGTGTCGCCCGATCAGTTCAATACCTGGCCGCTGGTCTGTCGGCTGAATCGCGACGGCTTCGAGCGCCTTGAAGTCGGGCCCGGCATGCGTCCACGGCTGCCCATCGCCGGCACGCACTTCGCCGATATCAGCGAGCCCGCCCTGCGCACGCTGCGCGCCGAAGGCGGTCACACGGAATCTGCCGTCATCGGCGACCTTCCCTACGAAGACGGCCGCTTCGACCTGATCTCTGCACTCGACATCATCGAGCACGTCGAGAATGACGAGCAGGCCATGCGCGAACTGACGCGTGTCGCCGCGCCAGGGGCGCGCATCCTGCTCTCGACGCCCCTCCATCCGGAATACTGGACCCGCTTCGACGAAATCGTGGGACACTATCGCCGCTACACGCCCAACAGCCTGTTCGCGTTGCTGGAACGCCACGGTCTTACCATCGACCAAAGCGGCGTGTTCGGCATGAAACCACGCTCGTCACTCCTCACCCGCCTGGGCATGTGGTTCCTGCAGCATCACCGCGATACGGCCATGCATTACTACAACCGCTACTTCATGCCGCTGGCCCTGAAGCGGCAAAAGGCGCTCCAGCTCTACCCGGGCATGATCCCCACAGAAGACGTCGGCGAGGTCTTTCTGGTCTGCCGCCGAGTGACCTGAGGCGCGCACTCTCGGCCGGAGCGTGGTTGCTTGAAGGAACCCGCTCCCGCGGGTATTGTCCATGGATCAGGAACCTGACCCAGGCTGCATCGATGTTCGATACCCGTCCGCTGCATACGGCCCAACAACAGCACCCGTTTATCCTGTCGCTGCTCGTGCTGGCGACCGGCTTCGTGCTGACGATGCAGAATCCGCAGGCCCAGGACGCCACTGCCGAGCTGGTCTCGAAGGTCGAGCTGCCCACCCTCGCGCAGGTCATGGAAATGCGGCCTCAAAGCCCGCCGCCCGGGGTCGAAGGTGACCAGATGGTGAGCGAGGAGACTGAGGAGACGCAGGCCCTGATCATGCTGGACCGCGAAGCCCAGGTCACCCGTTCCGCGAGTGACCTGCGCGAACGCCCGCAACGGTAGCTCTTGCCGGCTTCGGCCGGTATCGCAACCTCCCCAACCCTTTCACCGGGGGCTGAATGCCGGAATCGCTCCGACCAACGCCCGGTGACGGGCGCGCACTGAAACCCCATCTGGTCCCCGGCCTGCGCGACTACCTCAACGAGGACGAACACGCCGAGGGCCGACTCGAGGCCCATGCCCTGATCGAAGACGCCGTCGCCGTACGCGCCTCCGACATCCATCTCGACCCCGAGCCTGACGGCTACCGCATTCGGTTGCGCATCGATGGCCTGATGGTGGACGCCACAACACTCGAGACCGGCCTGGGGGAACTGCTGTCCAATCAGTTCAAGACCCTGGCCAGTCTCGATCCAATGCCCACCCTGAACTCCGCGGAAGGCAGCTTCGCCTGGCGCGACGAAGACACGGGGCACATGGATCTGCGTGTGACGGCCGTACCCTGCGTCAACGGCGACAAGCTGTCCGTGCGCATCCTGGCAGAGCCCGATGCCTTCCAGGACATCAGCGACCTGGGGCTGCCGGAACAGGAAGTCGAGGCCATTCGCCAGTGGACACAGACAGCCGGTGGCGTACTGCTGGTGACCGGCCCCACCGGCAGCGGAAAGACCACGACCCTGTACGCCCTTCTGCACGAAATCGGGCAGACACCCCAGCAGATCATCACGCTCGAGGACCCAGTCGAGTACGCCATCCCGGGCGTGAACCAGATCCAGATCAATACCGACCAGGGGCTCGACTTCGAACAAGGCACCCAGACCCTGCTGCGACTCGATCCGGATTATGTACTGGTCGGGGAGGTCCGCGACGGGCCATCCGCCCGCGGCGCGATCAACATCGCCACCAGCGGGCGTTCCCTGATGGCCACCCTGCACAGTCGTGATGCAGTCGGTACCGTCGCCTCCCTGCGCAACATGGGCCTTGAAGACTTCGAGATCGCGCCGACACTCGAGCTGGTGATCGCACAACGGCTTGTGCGGCGTCTGTGCCCGCATTGCCATGAGCGCCGGGCGCCGAACGACCGAGAACAACAGTGGCTCGGCATCAGCGGGCGCAAGGCGCCCGAGGCGGTCTGGGCCGCGCGCGGCTGCTCCGCCTGCAACAATCTGGGCTACCACGGCCGCATCGGTATCTTCGAGGTCTGGCACCTGGACGAGTCCGACAGCGCGGCCATCCTCGACCACCACGACGACAGAGGCCTGCGCCAGCGCCTGGCCGACAAGGGCCAGCGCATGCTCCTTGATAACGGGATGGACAAGGCCGAACCCGGCCTGACGACCTATGACGAGTTGTTCCGCGCCGGCCTGCTTTCCCCGTAGCGGAACCACACATCGTCAAACCCTGATTACACCCCCCAATGACCCCGAACGACACCTTCAACGCATTGCTGTTGCAAGCGGGCGATCCACGACCGATCGCCGAGGTATCCACCCTGAACCCGACCGATCTCCCGGCAGGGGAAGTACTGGTCGCCGTTGAGTACTCGGGGCTGAACTACAAGGATGCGATGATCCTCAACGGACTGGGTCGCCTGGTACGGGAGTACCCCCATGTGCCGGGGATCGACCTGGCGGGCACCGTGAGCGAATCGACCGACGAACGTTATCGTTCGGGGGATCGCGTCCTGCTGACCGGCTGGCATGTCGGGGAACGCCACTGGGGCGGCTTCGCGGAATACGCTCGGGTCCAGGGCGACTGGCTGACCCCGATGCCGGACACCCAGGATGCGCGTGGCGCGATGATCGTGGGCACGGCCGGGTTTACCGCCATGCTGGCGATCGAGGCGCTGGAGCACGGTGGCATCACCCCCGAGAGCGGAGAGATCCTGGTCACAGGCGCCTCCGGCGGCGTGGGAAACCTGGCGATCGCACTCCTTGCCGCGCTGGGCTATCGCGTCGCGGCCGCCACCGGCCGGCCGGAAAACGCCCAGCACCTGCAGGCCCTGGGCGCCCGTTCGATCGTGCCCCGAGGCGAGCTCGCCGAGCGGCCCGACCGCCCGCTGCTGTCCGAACGCTGGGCGGGCGTGATCGACAGCGTGGGGGGCGACACCCTGGCCCACGCACTCGCCGAAACGCGGGCCCGCGGCGTCGTCGCAGCCTGCGGACTCGCGGGCGGTGCGGGGCTGACGACCACGGTCATCCCGTTCCTGCTGCGCGGCATTCGGCTGCAGGGCATCGACTCGGTGCAGTATCCCGCGAACGACCGCGAACGGGTCTGGCAACGCATCGGCCGCCTCCTCTCAACCGAGACGCTCGAGCGGTGCCTGGCAGAAGAGATCGGCCTGTCTCAGCTCCCGGAACGCGCGGAGGCGCTGCTGGCCGGTCAGGTCCGCGGACGGGTCCTCGTCCGTCCAACCGACCACTGACGAGAGCGCTCAGACATCCACCTCGGTCGCGGGCTGCCTGTCCCAATGCCGGCGCAGCCTGCTCACGTCGCCCGCAAAGGCGCGCGCGTCATAGCCCGCCGCACGCATGCGTTCGGCCAGTACCGCGGACTGCGTACCGCGAAAGCAGTAGAGCACGTACGCGCGGTCGCGCGGGAGCTGCTCGAAGCTCGCCGCGAGTTCATCGGCCGGGTGGTTCACCGCGCCCGGCAGGTGCCAGTCCCGATACAGATCGGGCGGCTGACAATCGATGATCTCCGCCGCCGCGGGGATGCGCTCGACCAGTACCGGGCTCGCGCGATCCGCGGATGGCGCCGGCGTCCCCAGGTCATGCATCCGCGCCTTGGCGACGGCGCGGTCGAGACAGTCGTCACTGAGCACGGCTTCCAGCTTTTCGATGTGAGCGCGCGTGCTGGTCACCATCGGCCGCTGGTTCGCAATCGCGCAGAACTCGGGGACCTTCTCGCACAGCTCGAATGTGCCGATCGCGCGCGCACGATTCATGATTTCCGTCTTGTCGAAACCGATCAGTGGCCGCAACACCGGGAGATCCGCCGCGGCATTGATTGTTTCCAGATTCGACAACGTCTGCGAAGAGACCTGGCTGAGTGCTTCGCCGGTCACCAGCGCCTCTGCGCCGCGCTCGCGCGCGATCGGCTCGGCGGCCCGATACATCAGCCGTTTCAGCACGATCTGCCAGGCATCGCCCGGCACCTTCGCGCGCAGGTCATCGACCACGCCGGAAAAGTCGACACTGAACATCCTGGGGCGAATGCCCGCGCCCCAGTCGCTGACCAGGCGGCGACAGACCGCGAGCACCATCTCCTCGTGCACGGTCCCGCCGAGGTTGCAGAATACAAAGTCCACGGCGGTCCCGCGGCGCATGATGTACCAGGCCGCGACCGCCGAATCGAACCCGCCCGAGATCAGCACCATGGCGCGCCCCTGCACCCCCAGCGGCAATCCCCCGCCCCCCTGCTCGCGCCTGGAATAGACCCAGGCCTGTTCGCGGTCCAGATCGATGCGGACGACGACCTCGGGGCGGTCGAGATCGACCCGGCCGGGCCCGTCCAGGACCGCACCCACCCGCCGCTCGACCTCCGTTGCCGAGAGATCCTTGCGGCCATGGCGCTTGCAGCGAACGGCATACCGGCGCCCGCGCACGGCCTCCGTGAAATGAGCGCCCACGACCTCGCAAAGGCGTTCCACCGAGACCTCCTTGAGCACCACCTCGACCGGCGAGAAGGTGCTGACCCCGAAGGTCTTGTGCAGGATCGACTGCGCCGCCTCCGGCTTGGGCGTATAGAGCACCAGCCGGCCCTGGTGGGTCCGCAAGTCATGCGGGATGCCGGTCAGCGCACGCTTGAGGTTCCGCCGCAGGACCCGCGTGAAGTGGCGCCGGGTGCTGGGCGACTTCAGGTGAATCTCGGGGGCCAGGCGTACGATGATCGGGGTGGCGGCGACGTCAGTCATGGATCTCTTCGTTCAGGAGTTCCTGGGGAAACGGGTTCAGGATGCTTTGCTCGCGCACCCACTGGATGTCCAGTTCCCGGGCGATCGCGCGAATCCGTGCGTAAATGTCGCGTGGCGGGCACTCGCCGCGCCGACAGGCGTCGATCGCGCCGTGCAGGCTCGCCTGACGGGACGGATCGAGATGCTCGCGAAAATGCCCGGCCATATGCTGCAACACGTTCACATGTTGGCCAACCGACACCGGTGTGGCCAGCACCCGCATAAACCGCTGCAGGTATCCGTGCGCGACCTCGTTTCGCGGTTGCCCGGCGGCTTTCGCGACAAAGCGCCCCAGCTGGTCGTAGCCGACACGGTCGTGGCTGAGCAGGAGCATCTTTTCGCGCGTATGGAAACGCACCAGATCCGCCGGAGTCCACGGCGCGGCAAACAACTCGCGCACCCGCGCATGCGCGAAAATGCGCTCGACAAAGGCCTCGCGGGTATTGGAGATGGCCATCCCGGCCTCCTCGACGACGGGCAGGTCAGGTAGCGCATCGGTCAGTGCGGCGGCGAACAGGCCCGCAGCAGGCTCGGCCTCGTTCGCCACCCGAACCTCCAGCCCGCAACTGGGCGATCGTGCCTTGAATATGTAGCCATCCAGTCCGGCGTCCGCGAGGGCCGGCACACGCCCTTGAACAAAGTCCTGCACGGGTCCTGTGCAGTCACCACCCGTTTCGTTCCCGCGCAGCGCCAGGCGTCCCCCTTCACGAACCAGGTGCATCGGCTCGCGCGGCGTGCCCAGCACCGCCTCCGGGCAGACAGGTACCCAGGTGACATGGCGTGCCAGCCGTTCGACCAGAAAGGCCTCCCGCCGATGGCCGCCGTCGTAGCGCACGGGTTCGCCGAGCAAACACTGCGACACGCCGAGATTGGGGGTTGGGTGCGGATTCATCTGCCATGCGGATGGATATGCAGGACATTCAGGGTAGCAAGCCACGCCATGCGACACCGACCGCTATACTGCCAACAGTATCTGCCGGAGCATCCGCGTGTTCGCGATCAAATCCCTCCAGCGCCGCATCTCGAAGACCCGCCCTGGCCTGGTTCTGCTGCTGGCCCTGATGCTGCTGGCGTGGGTGGCCATGCCGGCGAACGCCGACGACACGGAATCAGCCAGCGATACCCGTCCGACTATTGGTCTGGCCCTGGGCTCCGGCGGTGCGGGCGGTCTGGCCCACATCGCAATACTGCAGGCCTTCGATGACCTGGGTCTGCAACCGGACCATATCGCGGGGACCAGCATTGGCGCGATCATCGGCGGCCTGTATGCCGCCGGTCTCAGTGCGGAAGAGATCCTCGACATCTTTGACGACTTCGCCGGATCGGAGATGGACGCCCTCTCGCGCCTGGCGCGCTCGGATCTCGAGCTGTTCGAACTCATCCCCCTGCGCCTGGGCCGCAACGCCCTGCTGGACGCCGACACCTTCCTGCGTTTTCTCGCCACGCACACCCCGACCCGCCGCTTCGACGAACTGCGCATCCCGCTGACCGTGGTGGCGACCGACTACTGGACCAGCCAGACGGTCACGCTCCAGGAGGGCGAGCTCTTTCCGGCCATTGCAGCGAGCATGGCGGTGCCCGGTCTGTTCGAGCCCGTACCGTCGGACGACGGCCGGTTGCTGATCGACGGCGGGGCCTCCAATCCACTGCCGTACGACCGACTCCGCGACAAGGTCGACATCGTGATCGCGGTCGACGTATCCGGCGCATGGAATGCCACCGACCGGCCACCCCCCGGGCTGACCGACCTCCTGTTCAAGACCTTCAGCATCATGCAGAAATCGCTGATCCGCGAGATGATGCGGCGTGAACAACCGGACCTTTACCTGGCCCCCGATACCGGCGGCGCGCAGCTGCTCCACTTCAACCGCATTCACCTGATCCTGGAGGCCGCCCAGCCGAGCGCCGCCGAGCTGCGCCAGCACCTGAAGGACTGGCTACCCAGCGACTCTGTCACGCGTGATCAGGGCGCCCGACAATGACCACGCAGCCTTCCGATCCATCGGACGCGGCCACCGGGTCCACGGACCCGCCCGCCTCCTCGCCCGAGGCCGTGCGCCACGAACGCTGGTTCCTGCGCCGCCCGGATGGCGTCTGCGGGCCCTACCCGGCGCGCCAGATCGGCCGTTTCCTGATCCTGGGACGCCTGACCGAACAGGACGAGATCAGCCAGGACCGGGAGTTCTGGGTACGGATCGCCGAACGCCCCCACCTGATTCCCGAGGAAGTGCGTCTGGCCAACACCCCGGGTGGCAAGGAACGCCTGGAGCGCGCCCGGCTGCGCGAGGACGAACGCCTGCGGGAACGCCGTTCGCGGGCATCGGAACCGTTCTACCGCGAGCAGCGCAAGGGCGACCGCCGCTGTCCCGAGAACCTGGAGACGTTGAGCCATCGCCAGCTATGGGCCGCCCTGCTCGACCGTACGCCATTTCCCTGGCGGCAATGGGTACAGGGTCCACGCCCCTGGATCCTGTCTGGCATTGCGCTTTTGCTTGCCACGGGCCTGCTGGTCTGGTTTGCGCTGCAACAGGAAATCACGCCGGCACCGGATTGCAATGCGCCACCCGGGCCCTCGGTGAACTGGAACTACTGCAACAAGGCCGGCGCTGCGCTGCGCGGAGCTGACCTGGCCGGTGCCAGCCTGTATGACGCCCACCTGAGCGCCGCGCGGCTGGAACGCGCGCAACTCGCGGATGCCGATTTGCGCTACGCAAGCCTCGACCGAGCCCGCCTGGACGGGGCCGATCTTTCACGCGGCCAATTAACTGGTGCCGACCTGCGGAACGCTCGACTCCGGGGCACCCGTCTGGAAGATGCGGACCTGCGCCATGCCGACCTTTCCGGCGCGGATCTGACCGACGCCCGGCTGGAAGGGGCTCGACTGGACCGCGCCATCTGGATTGATGGGCGCATCTGCGCGGCAGGCTCCGTTGGCCATTGCGCATCCAGCGCGACCGACTGACCGTACCGGACAATAATTTGACCGACGTACGATTCCTCCCGTCTGTGCAGTGAAGGCGTTCGCACCTTCCCGCCCATCCCCTTTCGTTCCCCTGCCCGGGGAGCTAGACCTGTACACGCAGACCGACACGAGCCGATGGCCGATCGGTCGGTCGCGAGGCACGGAAGTACCGTTCCTAAATCCGAAACAGGAGGTTGTACTGATGTATAGCTATCGCAAGACTGCAATTGCCTTTGCCCTCGCCTCGATGTTCGCGCTGGGTGGTCTCGCCACCGCACAGGCGCAAAACCTGGGTGCGGCTGCCGAAGGCGCCGCCGAGACCGGCGCCGAAGCCAGCGGTGGAGCCGCCGGCGGCTCCGAAATGGGCAGCGAAGCCAGTGGCGGGAGCGCCCGCGGTGCGGCGGCCGAAGGCCAGGCCCCGGGTGCCGAGGGGGGTGCTGGCGCGAGCGGCGGTGCCGGCGCCAGCGGTGATGTTCGTCAGGACGACGATGCCCGTGGTGGCGTGGGCGCCGATGCAGGTGCCGGAGCCGGTGCGGGCGGTGAAGCCGAAGGCGACGACGGTGGTGCCGAAGCCGGCGCTGAAGGCGGTGCCGAAGGCTCCGTCGAGGTCGAGTAATCACCTCCCGGCCGGGCGGCACTTGCCGCCCGGTCCGGCTTGTCCGACTGCGGATCGATCCCCATTTCCGCGGCAACCTCCCACCAATAGGGCTCCGCCTCGCACGAGCAACAGTCGCAGGCCACCGACACGCCTTCGTGCTGGCTGAGTGACAACCCCGATTTTTCCCTCGCAGCGACCTTTTTGTTCATCGTGATTCCTCACGGTGTGGCCATCCTTCTCACCATCCTCCCGGATGCGGCAGGATCCCAATAACCCCATGCTACACTCTTGAAATCCCGTCTATTCGGGGCTCGCGGAGGATGGAACGCCATGGCTACACGGCGCGACAAGCTGCTGTTTGCCGTCTTTGGCGTAACCGTCCTGGGGCTCCTGCTACCGCTGTTCCTCCTGGGCTGGTATCTCTGGCAGGGCTCCGTGGTCGCGGAGGAACAGCGTCTGGATGAACTCGCGCAGAAGCTCGGCCAGCAAACCGAGCAGGCGATCCTCGACGCGCGCGACCTGCTCGACGAACTCAACGCCCTCGATGTGACTCCCTGCTCGCCGCAGCACCTCAACCAGTTGCAGGAAGCCGCGATTTCGCGGCCCCATATTCGGGCTGTGGGTTACTGGCGAGCGGTAGAACGCGAATGCGGCGCCGGCTTTGTCCAGGGCGATGCGCTCACCCCCCCCCAGGCGAGCCGTATCTACGACAGCGGCCTGGTGGCCTGGTGGCCCGGCCCCACGACGGCAATCGGCGGCGTAGAACTCTTCCTGATGCGCTATGGCCAGCACGACGTGGCCATCGATCCGCGCCTGCTGGTGAACCCGGGCATGCTGGAGGATCAGGAAGTCGGGCTCTGGGTCGAGTCCATGCCGATGATCACCCATCCCCCGGGTGCCGAAGTCCCGGATCCCCAGTCATTCGCACCCGGACTCACGGTGGATCGCGCCGAACAGCGGCTGGTCAGCCGGTCGTCGCTGGACACGATCCTGCCCATCGACATCATCGCCGTGCAGCCGATGGCGCAGTTCTGGCAGCGCTATCTGCCCACGCTGGCCGGGGCCGGGGCCTTTGGCCTATTACTGGTTGGGCTGTGGCTGTTTCTGATCCTGCGCTATTTCCGCCACCAGCTCAGTCTGGCTCAGGAGCTACGCCAGGCCATCGCGCAGGACCAGCTGCAGGTGGTATTTCAGCCCATCGTTCATTTGGAGTCAGGCGCCTGCCAGGGTGCCGAGGCCCTGGCGCGCTGGCGGCGCGATAACCGGGAAACCATTGGCCCGGATGTCTTCGTGCCCCTGGCCGAAGATACCGAACAGGGAACCGACTTGACCCTCGCGATCCTGCGCTGTGTTCTCCGCGAGCTGGGGCCACAACTGCGCGAGCGGCCCGATTGCCCGGTCAACCTGAACATCACCGGGCAGGATCTGGCCTCGACTCGCTTTAGCGAAGCCCTCCAGCGCGAGTTGGAGCGTGCCAAGGTGCCGGCCCGCGCGATCAAACTCGAGATTACAGAGCGCTCGCTGCTTAACACGGATGACGTTCGCAAGAGAATCCAGGATTTGCGCGCCCGCGGCCATCGCATCGCCATTGACGATTTTGGCACTGGCTACTCCAGCCTGGCCTACCTCGAGAGCTTCGAACTGGACACCCTCAAGATTGACAAAACATTTGCCGACGCCATTGGCCACGAAGCGGTGACCAGCAACATCATTAGCCATATCATCGTGATGGCCCGCTCGCTGAAGCTGAACATCGTCGCCGAAGGCATCGAGTCCAGGCATCAGGTCGAGTGGCTGCGCCAGCAAGGGGTTGGATTCGGGCAAGGTTATCGCTTCAGCCGCCCCCTCTCAGCGCGCGCATTCCGTGATTGGTGCCAACAAGCCGGGGACTCGAAGTGAACGCGATTATTCGCCACAACATGCTTGCCGCCATCGTCGCGACACTGTTGTTGACCGGGTGTAACGTCATTCCCACCCAGGGAGAACGCGCGCCTGACGAAGCCGCCAACGCCAACGGCGAGCCGGCGCGCGACGCTCGCGATACCGCCCACCGGGACGATTCTCACGCGGCGCCCCGGAACGCGGTCTATCTGGCGCGCGATGACGACGCCGTCAGTGCACGTCGCCAGCACCTGCTGGACGAGGGGCATGAATCCGTCGCCCTGGATCGGGTGGGCTTCTATATGGACGTATTGACCGCACGCTTGCGCCAGAAGCTGGCGGGTCACGACGTGGAAATGGAACGCGAAGGGCGAATCATCACCCTGATATTTCCGGGCGCCAAGGCCTTCGAGACCAACAGCGCGGAGATTCACCCGGACATGGTATCCACCCTCGATGCCCTGGGGCAGGTGCTCGAAGAGTACGACGCCAGCCTGGTGACGATCGCCGGGCATACCGATTCCGCCGGTGCACGCGGTTACAACCAGCACCTGTCGGAACAACGGGCACTGTCGGTCGGGCGTCACCTGCACGACAATGGTGTCGGAGAGGCGCGCATCATTGCGATCGGCTACGGACCGGACCGCCCCATTGCCGATAACGACACGCCACATGGGCGCGCCCTGAACCGCCGCGTGGAGCTACGCGTGGAACCACTCACGGCCACCTGATTCACAAAGCGTCTGGCGTTCCATCCGCGCGGTGGACCTCAACACGATTTCGACCACGCGCCTTGGCGCGGTAGAGCGCCGCATCCGCCTTGCGCACAAGATCTTCCAGGGCATCTCCGGGCTCGCGTGACACCACCCCCAGGCTGATCGACATCGGCTGGCCATGGGCCGCCGGTGTGTCCGCAATGGCCTGGCGGAGTTTTTCCGCCAGCAACGCTGCACGGTCCGAGTCGGCGTGCGGCACGAGAATCAGGAACTCCTCGCCGCCCCACCGGCCGAGACGGTCCGATTCGCGCAGGCACGCCTGCAGCCGCTGACACATCTCCCGCAGGATGGCATCCCCCGTCGCATGACCGTAGCGGTCGTTAACCTCCTTGAAATAGTCCAGATCGAGGAAAATCAACGAAAGTGGCAGATTGTAACGCTCCGCCCGAGCCACCTCGTGTTCCGCCTCGGTCTTGAACTTCTGGCGGTTCCACACCCCCGTCAAGGCGTCCGTACTGGCCAGACGCACCAGTTCCTCCTGCTGCTGACGCAGTGTTGCCTCAACCTCCTGGCGCAGGGCGGCCTCCTGCCGCAGACGGCGGCTTACGCGCACGTAATGCAGCAGAAGCAGAGTCACCAGAAGCAAGGTAGCGCCTGCGATCAGTGCAATCCGGTACCACCATGCCTGATCGAGTTCCACGCGTGCCGCGTGCTCGCTCGGCAGGTTTGGCCTGTCCTGGTAGAGCACACGCCGGCCGGCATCCTGATCATCCAACCGGTCAAACGCATTCCGGGTCCCCTGGGGCGGAATCGATTCCCTGCCCCACGGCGGCTCCGGCCCACCGGACCCCGGCAGCCGCCAAGGGACCAGGTGACCCTGGGCATCGCTGCCCTGCAGAAAGACTCCGGCATGAGACAAAGTCTGCGAGCTGGCGCAAACGGGGATGGAGAGGAACAGCCACAACAGTCCCCCGAAGCCAAGCCAAAAGCATTGGCTACGAAAGCCACGGTTCTGGACGAGCGTCATCGGCGTCTCTCGGATCGACGGGCGCTTGCGTGCCGGCCCTCCTGCTGAGCCTAGCACCCCGTCGGGCAAACGACCGGCGGATAACATCCAGTTGCCTGCACAGCTCGAATCGTCCTGCCAATAACCCAACGTTCATCGCACTCCTGGTCCCTATTGCGGCCATTTGTGGTCCGGCGTACAGACCGACATTGCAACCGACCACATGATCGGGGACGCGTATGCATCGTGCGGGGCGAAACCCTGGCGATGAGCGTGACACTGACCTCCGGCGTCAACGCCGGCCCCTTCAAGGAGCATAACCATGAAGAAACGCACCTCACTCAAACTCGCAGCCGCGATGATCCCCGTCCTCGCCTTTGGCATGAGCGCCGCCATGGCGGGCGAACACGAGATGAACGGCAATGACCGCAACGCAATGGAGGAGCGCGATGCCGAAGAACGTCATGATGCCCCTCATATTGACCGTATGCCGGCGCAGGGACTGCATGCCTCCGATCTGATGGACAAGAAAATCCATAGCCGGACCGACGATGATGAGATCGGCGAGATCAACGACCTCGTCATCGACCAGGATGGTCGGATCATCGCCGTCGTAATCGGCACCGGCGGTGTTCTGGGTATGGGCGAGAAGGACATCGCAATCGCCTGGGACCGGATTGACCGCTCCACCGAAGGCGACGAGGTCAAGCTGTACATCGACATGGACGAGGACACCCTGAAAGAAGCGCCCGAGTACGAACGCGACTAGGGCTGGCTATACCCGACCCGAGGGACATCGCCTCCCTCGGGTCGGCTCCTCTCCACCGCGACCTGACCGTTGCCAAACGTTGGGCGTCGCTACGCCAAGTGCCTTAACGCGAAAATGGTCCGCCGGTCTGGAAGATTTCAGTCGGAGATACGGGGCTTGACCCACCTCGAAGGGCTATCCTTAAGCTATTCATAATCCGAATCTTTCGGACCTTCGAACTCTCTCGATCAACAAACGGACCCACCGGTGCCCTTAACCCGACCGATCGGGCGAATGCCCCTCGACAATGGACTGCTCGCGGCCCTGCCGGACAGTGAATACGAATCGCTGCACCCACATCTGAATTCGGTCCTGCTGCCACTGGGCACCAGCCTTTATGAGGGTCCGTCGGAGACCCACTACGTCTACTTTCCCACCGAAGCCATCATCGCCTTGATGTGTGTGATGGAGGATGGGAAATCGGGCGAGATCGCGGTGGCCGGCCGGGAGGGACTGGTTGGAATCTCCCTGTTAATGGGCGGCTACACAACACCGACCCGAGCCACGGTACGCATGGCTGGGCACGCCTATCGAATCCGCAGCACCATCATCAACGAGGCCTTTTCCCAAGCGGGCGAACTGCAACGACTCATGCTGCGCTACACGCAGGCCTTGTTCACGCAAATCGCACAGACCTCCGCCTGCAATCGACACCATTCGGTGGAGCAGCAGCTTTGTCGCTGGCTGTTGTTAAGCGACGACCGCTCGCCACACCGGGAACTTAAAATGACGCACGAACTCATTGCGAGCATGCTGGGGGTGCGGCGAGAAGGAGTCACCGAGGCCGCCGGGAGGTTGCAAAAATCGGGTTTGATCACCTACCACCGGGGCCGCCTGGTCATTCTGGACCGCCCAGGGCTCGAGAATCGCAGCTGCGAGTGCTATGGGGTGATCGCAAGCGAATATGCGCGACTCCTTGGCGAACCGGCGGCGTCCCAGTACTAGTCCCGCGACGCCGCCAAAGGGCTACTTCGATCAGTGTTCATCCCGGTCGATCTTCTTCTCGAATTCCGCCAGCTGCTTCTCCGCTTCGTCCTTCGTCACGCCATAGCGTTCCTGAATGCGGCCGGCCAGCTCTTCCCGCTTGCCGGCCACGGTGTCGAGTTCGTCGTCCGTCAACTTCCCCCAGCGAGCCTTGACCTTCCCCTTGAACTGCTTCCAGTTCCCTTTAACGATATCCCAGTTCATTTGCAATCCTCGTCTAGTCGCTGACCAGCGACAGTGCTGATCCACTCCCGAGCGTAGACAGACGGCCCGGGGGGCGTCTGTGCGACGACGCACAGACTTCCCACTCCCTCGTGTGACCCACTGGAGCCTCCACCCACCCAGTCAGGTCATCTACCCATGATGAACAACATCATTTGGATCGTCGGCTTTGTCGTCATTGTGCTGGTAATCCTGAGCTTTCTCGGTTTCCGTTAAGAAAAACTGATCCATGTACACGCTCGCTGCTTCGTCGCTTTTGCGTGCGAGCAAGGCGCGGTGACCGCCGCGCAGTCATTCTGCACAAAGGAACCGCAACGCCGTTCCCGCGCCCGTTTTTGATAACAACGGGCGGCCGCGCCCCATCGTTTATTGGACTGTGGGGTTGGTACCCCGGGGGCCCCGATCCTGTGCTGCACCGCTTGCGGGTAGAACCACTACCCGCTGCACAGCGCGCCTTGTCTCGGACAACCTGGGGTGCCAACGCGAGTGTGCACATGGATCAGTGTTTCCTTTAGCAATGAGCGGCTTCTGTGTGCGCCGCCGTACAGAACCATACCGGTATCCGCATGCAATCTGTCCGCAGGGACAGGCGTCGGCCTCGCTGGCGCCTGTCCCCGGAGACGCCCGCGATCCAGCCTGGACGGGGTGCAACACGGAGGCCTGCATCATGAAAAAACTACTGGCGCTCACGCTCTGCCTGGCCGGTGCCCTTCCCTTGGCGGCCGCGCAGGCCCAGCAGGGATCGGCAGCGAACTTCGGTCCTTCTCAGGGCGATCGCGAGTTCTCGCTGTCCGGTACCGGCAGCAGCGACCGCAAGTTCGACAACACCAATTTCGGCGTGTCCGGCGAGATGGGATGGTACCTGCGCGACCACTTCATCCTCGGGGTCCGCCAAAGCGTCAATTACGCCAGTATCGAGGGCGAATCGCTGCGTGATGATTTCTGGAACGGATCGACCCGCGGCTATGCCAATTTGCAGACCCGCGACGGCCGCCTGCGCCCATTCGGGGGTGGCAGTCTCGGCGTGATCTACGGTGATGGCGTCCGCGACAGCGGCTTTGCCGGTCTGGAGGGCGGACTCAAGTACTACGTCCTGGAAAACACCTACGTGCTGGGCCGCGTGGAATACCAGTGGTTCTTCCGCCGCTCGAGCGATGCCGAAGATGCCTTCCGCGACGGCGCATTCGCGTACACCCTGGGGCTTGGCTACAACTTTTGAACCGTACTCGGGGCCGGAGGCTTACCAGACAAAAGCCAGCAACCCGGCCCCGAGACAGACCACGACCACGGGCACAATCGTCTCCCGCACCACCTGCCCTTCGCGCGCCTGGAGGCCGCAGGCGGCGGCCGCCATCGCGATGTTGTGCAAAGAGATCATGTTGCCCACACCTGAGCCGATCAACTGCAGGGCGAGAATCGACGGTAACGACAACGCCAACGCCTCCGCGGTATCCGCCTGCAGACGAGCAAAGAGCAGATTGGAGACCGTCGCGCTTCCGGTCATGAACGACCCCAGCGCCCCCAGGAATCCGCTGAACAGCACGAACGTACCCCCCAGCCACTCCGCCAGGCCCTGCCCCAGTACCTGAGGCATCGAGGGCAGCCCCGCCGCGTTAAGCTCGGACATCAGCAGGACCTGGGTGAGCGCGATGATGAAGATCAGCACAATCGCGGCCACCCGCAGCTTGCGCCCGGTGGCCACCACGGCCTCGCCCAGCGCGGCGCGCCCCACGCGAAACAAGATCAGCGCGGTGACCAGCGCCAGGGCAAAGTAGAAATAAGGCGTGTACAGCGGGGCCAGGCTCTGCCCCAGCTCCACCCCCTGAAACTCGCCCAGCGACCAGCGCACCGATTGCAGGGCCTCGCGCAGCGGCATCACCGTGCGCGAAGCGATCAGTGACACCGACATCACGGCAAACGGCACGAAGGCGAGCAGCACGCGCCCGATCGGGGCAGGATCGGCCTCGGCGCTGCGCTGCCCAGCGGGAAGCAGAAAGCCCTTGTGCGCTGCCAGCGCGATGACCCCCATCGCGACGATGCCCCCCACGATCGAGGGCAGTTCCGGGCCAATCAGCCACGCCACCAGGGCATACGGAATACCGAACGCGAGTGCGGAGAGCACCGCGAACGGCACAAACTCGCGAAAACGCCCCTTCTCTTCGCCCAGCGTGGTGACCCAGATCATGAAGGTGGTGATAAAAACGGCCAGCAGCGCCAGAATGAATGCCGTGCGAACCACCGCCTCCTGCACCACCGCATCGTCCAGCCCCAGCCCCGCGAAGCCGATCACCACGGGAGTGCCCGCCGCGCCAAACGGCACGGCCGTGCTGTTGCCGATCAGCGCGATCGCCACGGCCTTCAGTGGCTTCATCCCGAAATAGACGAGCAGCGGTGCGGCCAGCACGGCCGGGGTCCCGAACCCGGCGATACCCTCCACGAATCCGACCAGGCCCCACCCCAGCAACATCGCCAGCACGCGCGGGTCGCGCGACACACTGGCGATCACCGACTGGATCGCATCCATGTGGCCCGTCGCGATCATCACGTTCAGCACCAACAGCGCGACGGCCACGATCAGCATGACCTCGACAAACACCACCCCCGCATCCAGCAGGCTGGCACCCAGCACGGCCCCCGGCATCTGCCAGACCCACAGGGCAATGATCAGTGTCGCCAGATACGCCAGTGGCGCGGCCTCGTAGGCCGGCCGACGCAGCGGCACCAGCCAGACAAACAGCACCACGAACGGCACCAGGGCCACCCAGAAAAGCGTCATGCGCGCGCGATCCTCGAAAAAGCGTTCCCGGGAGAGTATCGCCTGTCCCGGGCCGGGGCCCACTGCGTCAGATCAACCGCGCTCATCTTCCCGGCGCGGATGAACATGCCCGAAACGACCCATGCCCCACCACAGCATGCGATGGCTCAGCCACCAGACCAGGGCGCAGCCGGCCATCAGGGCTGCGAGCCACACGTACGGATGCACCAGCTCCTGAGGGCGCGCCCACGGTCCAAGCACCCAGTTCACGTTCGCCTCAGGGGTCGAGAGAAGGTACGACACCAGCAAGACGGCCCAGCCCACCAGTATCCACAAACGCCCCGCCAGCGGGTCGTACCCCAGGCGCCAGACCATCCACAGCAGGACAAAGGGCAGCGGCAGGTGGTAAAGGGAAAACAGCCGCAGGTAGAGCGGAATCTCCGGATCGAACATGTAGGCGACAAAGCCGAAGGGCGGGTTGCCCAGCAACACAAGCCCCAGCAGGAAGTCGATCACCCACCCCATCTCCAGCAGCACCACGCCTACCGCCAGCATGCTCGCCAGACGCCGGCTCTCCAGCCACGCCGCCGCGCACCCGGCGATCAGCGCGAGATTGGACAGCCAGAGGAAATTGAGCCAGCCATACTGGACCGCGTAGACCGGCACCAGGACGCAGACAAACAGCAGGTAGACAACCAGAAACCAGCGAGGAAACAAAGCGTAATCGCCTGACGGGGCCGGGCCCTCACTATAACGGTTCGAACCCGGAGTCACAGTGTTCCTTCACGTGCGCCAGCCTGTTACGCGTATGATGAAAAGTCCATTCTTCCCACGGGAGCACCGGCGCGTGAGAACCTGGATTGTCATCAGCGCCACGCTGGCACTGGCGGCCTGCGGCACCCTGCCCCCGACCGCTGAACAGGCACGCGATGTGCCCTACAGCTGTGACCGTGGCCCGAACCTGATGGCGAGCTTCAGTGGCAACGAGGCCGAGTTGCGTTTTGGCCGCTCCAGGGCCGTATTACAGGCGACCGAGGTGGCCTCCGGGGCGCGCTACGCCAACCCCGGCGAGCAGATCGTGTTCTGGACCAAGGGCGAAGCCGCCATGCTCGAATTCCACGGTATCTACTGGACTTGCCGCGTTCGCCAGCCCAATGCCGATGCAGCTACTCCGGCTCCACCGGCGCCACGGCACTGGAGTGCCGCGGCAGATGTTCCTGAATAAACGCCTCCAACCGGCCAAGCGCCTCGCCAGCACTGGAAAAGCCTTCCAGGCCACATTCGACCGAGCCATCGAGATACGGTCGCATGCCCTCGCTAATAGTCGGCGTAAACCCTACTCCCGTGCTCGCCAGCAACTCCGGGTCCAGACGCCCATCCACATGGATGCGCTGGATCTGCAGTACGGCGACCCCCTCCGACGTCACTCGGTCCTCGCGCACCAGTAGCGTCTCGCCGTTGTCGCACTCGGCGATCTGCAGCGCCCCTTCCCGCGCCGTTTGCGCCATTTGGTGCTCGTAGCTGCGCGCCTCGGGGTCCTGCAGGATCACGCGTGCCCCCTCGAAGGCCAGGGCCGCCAGCAGCAGTACCCCCGCCAGGCCGAACAGCGTAGCCGCCACCCGCCGCCAGCCCAGCGCAAACCCGACGACACCGCCCAGCAGCAACAGCGGCGTACCCCACTCGAAGGTCCGGGCCAGCGGTACGGGCATGAAGTCGATCCCGCCGCCGAGCCCCAGCAGGGCGGTCACATACAGCCAGACGACCCCCAGCCCGACCCCGAGCAGGATCGCGATCAGCGTGCGCCAGAACAGCGACTGCCTGCGCTCGGGTTGCGTATCGGCCATGCCCCTCTCCAATCCAGTCCAATCGGCGCAGCCTAAGCAAACACGCGCCGATGTGCACGCCAGGGCCCACCACCTGGCGTATCTAACCGGAACCCCTGCCCTCAAGTTTCCTCAAACGCGGCCGTTAAGCCGCTGTGGACGGGAAATTCCGGCTGCGGAATCCGGCCCTTCGCCGGATCGCCCTTGTGGCGTGCGAGACCCGACAAAATGGCCCAGGTGTTGAGTGTTGCCACCAACCTCCTGTCGCTCAATGCCCAGCGCCACCTGCGCCAGTCGCAGGCCGCCCTGCAGACGGCCTTTCAGCGCCTCGCTTCGGGCCAGCGTATCAATTCGGCGCGCGACGACGCCGCCGGGCTGGCCATCTCCGAACGCTTCACAACCCAGATCCGCGGCCTGAACCAGGCCATGCGCAACGCGCAGGATGGCATCTCGCTGGCCCAGACCGCCGAGGGCGCCCTGGGCTCCATGACCGGCAACCTGCAACGTGTCCGCGAGCTGGCTATACAGGCGGCCAATGCCACCCTGTCGACCTCGGATCGTGGCGCCATCGACCGCGAGGTTCGCCAGCTCCTGGCCGAGAACGACCGCATCGCGACCCAGACAACCTTTAACGGCCGTTCGCTGCTGGATGGGTCCATGGGCACCGCGTTCTTCCAGATCGGCGCCAATGCCGGACAGACGCTCGCCATCGACCTCGGCGACAGCATGCGCAACCGCTTCGTGGGCGACATTGCGAGCGCCTATTCCGGCGAACTGGAGGCCGCCTTCGCCAGCGATCCGCTGGAGGTGGATCAGGATTTCTTCATCCGTGTGGGCGAGCGCGACCCGGTGGAGATCCCTGCGGGCCACTATCGCACGCCCCAGGAACTGGCGACCGCGATCGACCGTGCCCTCGGATCCACCGGACGCGCGGTCCTGACCGACGACGGCCGGCTGAACCTAATCGCCCGCGAGACCCTGACGATCTCGGGTGAGACCGCCATCGACACGCTCGGGCTGCCGGCCACCACCGAACCCGGGGGAAGCCTGAACGATGTCGACCTGACCACGCGCCAAGGGGCCAGCGATGCCCTCTCACGTCTGGATGCCGCACTGGACGCGGTCAACGCGCGGCGCAGCCAGTTCGGGGCCATCCAGAACCGCTTCGAGTCGACGATTACCAACCTGGGCATTACCAGTGACAACCTGGCGGCCGCCCGCAGCCGTATCCTGGATGCCGATTACGCGGCCGAGGTCACCCGCCTCGTGCGCGCCCAGATCCTGCAACAGGCCGGAGTCGCCGTGCTCATTCAGGCCAACGCGCTACCGCAGACCTTCCTGCGCCTGCTCCAGTAACCAGGGGCGAGGCGTCCCTACTCTCCTGCCGGCCGCGCAGCCGCGCCGGAGAACTCCGCCCCCCGGACATCATCGTCGGTCCAGCCACGGTCCTGGTCACGACCCGTCACCCACCATTCGTGCACAAACAGCCGAATCGGCCCGAGCACGCGCTCCTCGAAGCGCGATGGCAGCGTATACGGTCCGACCTTCTCGTACTCCAGGAAGGTGGTATCGACATGGGCATTCCGGGTCGGCTCGAAGCCGGTCAGGGTGATGTGCACCCGGTAGAGGCGATCCGTTTCGGGGTGGATCCACATCACCACCTGGTCTTCGTCGGCCTTGCCGAAACCGGGCTGGATCGTGGCCAGCACGCGACGGTAGTCCACGCCACCCTCACGGCGATCTTCCAGCCGCGTCATCGATGTCGCCCGGTGTTTCACGAAGGTCGGCCCATAGTGGAACAGCTTGCCGGCATCGGTCGTCATCGCGGTAGCATGAATCCGGTCCTCGTCTTCGCTGCGTTCGCCGTTGTAGTACACGCGAATCTCGTCACGCTGGCGGATGACCGTCTTGGTGCCCTCCGGCCCCGTGTAATGCACCGCATACAGCTCGTCCGCCGGGCGGTAGCGCTCCTCGCCCTGGCCACGGTACCCACCATCCGCCACCAGCGGCTGCACGCGCTGCACCATTCGCCCCCACTCCCCGTCCGTAGCCTGGTTCAGGTCGCCGTCGTACTCGCGAAGGTCCCCGCCGTGAGCGGCCATGGTCCGGTCGAACAGTTCCTGGGCCGTCATCCCGTCCGCGAAAGCCCGGTCGTCATCAGGATCCGGGAAGGTAGTGGCGCAACCCGCCAGCAGCAGTACAGAAAAAACCAGCAGCGGCGCTACCCATGCGCTCGCACGGTACACCGGCCATGTGGTCTTGTTCTTTTTCTCCATTTCTGCACCCTCGAACTTTCTTTATGTACAGCTCTTGTACAATGTATGTACATGGAGTTCAATAGGGCGTCATCAACCAACCGCTCAGGATGTGCCCATGTGTGCAAATGCCACCCGGCTCCCCACCCAGGGCGCACCCCTTGCGGTTTCCCGCGACGACGCCACGGCGATACTCGCGGCCGTCCGCGATGCCGTCGCCTATATCGAATTTGCGCCGAACGGTACGGTGCTCGACGCCAACTCGCACTTCCTCGAGACCGTCGGTCACCCCCGCGAGGATGTGATCGGCCAGCACCATCGGATGTTCTGCGACCCGGCCTATGTTCGCTCCATGGAATACCGGCAGTTCTGGCAGCAGCTGGCTGCGGGCGAGTCCCACGCCGGCACCTTCCCCAGGGTCACGCGAGCTGGCGAAACCATCTGGCTGGAGGCCACCTACTTTCCGGTACGCGATGCCCGGGGCGAGGTGTACAAGGTCGTCATAATCGCATCGAATGTGACCGGCAAGATGGAGACGCTCCACGACCAGGCAGCCGTATTCGAGGCGCTGGATCGCTCCCAGGCGGTCATTGAGTTCACGCCGGACGGCACCATCCTCAAGGCCAACGACAACTTCCTGCAGGCCGTCGGTTACCCGCTCGAACACATTCAGGGCCAGCACCACCGGATGTTCTGCGACGACGCCTTCTACCGCGAGAACCCGAATTTCTGGCGAGACCTCGCCGGCGGGCGCTTCATGAGCGGCAAATTCCGCCGTTTCAAGTCCTCCGGCGAGGAGATCTGGCTGGAGGCCACCTACAACCCGATCCTCGATGACCAGGGCCGCACCGTGAAGGTCATCAAGTTCGCCACAGACATCACCGCCAGCGTGCACATGGCCGAGCGCACCCGGGAGGCCTCCGCCATCGCCTGCGAAATGGCCCAGAAAACAGCGGATGGCGCGCAACGTGGGGAGGCCTCGCTGGAGGCCAACGCGACCAACTCCGAACAGATCCGCCAGCATGTGGCCGAAACCAAATCGGCGATCGATCGACTCAATGCCGAGGCGCGCAGCATCGAATCAATCATCGAGACCATCCGCAGCGTGGCGGAGACCACCAAGATGCTGTCCCTCAATGCCGCTATCGAGGCCGCGCGTGCCGGCGAGCAAGGGCGCGGCTTTGCCGTGGTGGCACAGGAGGTCCGCAAGCTCGCGTCCGATACACGCGACGCCACCAGTCAGATTGCCGAGGTCATTCATGGCAACCTGCAAGGCACCCAGGCGATCGCCGAGCGTATCGACACTGTGAACAAGGTGGCGGAACAAGGGCGCCAACAGGTCCTGTCGGTACAGCAGATCATGGCCGAAATTCGCGAAGGCGCCAGCCATGTTGTTCAATCGGTTTCCTCGATCCCGCGCATCTGACCCGGCCTGCACGAGGCCACGCACATCCGCCATGCAGAACCATCCGGACCGCGGGTTACTCCTGACGGCCGAAGCCCCGCGCGCCATTGAAAGCAGGGGCTCGGCCGCCCGTTGTTATCAGAAACGGGCGTGGGAACGGCGTTGCGGCACCTTTGTGCAGAATGACTGCACGGCCGTCACCGCGCATTAAACGCACGCAAAAGCGACTCGAGCGCGGACGCGCGATTCAATCAGCGTCTCCCTGGCGGCCTTGGCGCGGGGCCTCCCACTCCGCGCCGCGTCCCCGAGGTCTCAAACCAGGACACCCGGACCGATCGCTGAGCGGCCAGGGCTTCCCTTTCCTGTTCCTATGAACTACACTCCAGAACAACGACTTACAACTGCCTATAACGGCCAGGGCGGTTATCGCTGAGGATCCGCGACCGCGCCGCCATACTTGCTCTGCCCCGACAGGGCGCAACGCCGGCCAGGAAGGCCAAAGGATGCCTCGCGATGTCCAGGTTCGAGTCGGTACAACCGTTGGCCGCGAATATCCGGTATTCCGACTATCTGGCTCGAACCACGCTTCGCGCCTGGGTCGGGATGTCCTTTTTATCCGCGACGCTGATCATCGTCGCCGGCCTGTTGATCTCCTGGTTAATGCCGTACCTGGCGGGTGGCGCCGACAGCATCGTGCCGCACTTCTACTACGTGCCCATCCTGTTTGCCGCCGCGCGCTTCGGTCCCGGCGCCGCCCTCATCGTGGCACTGGTGGCCGGCGTACTCGCCGGTCCGCTGACCTATGTCGATGTCGCGGCCGCTACCGCACAGGAGACGGAACGCTGGCTGACGCGCACTGCCTTCTTCGTCGGCATCGGGCAATTGATGGCCTGGCTGGTCATTCCCGCGCTGCACCCGGTCACCGAAGAGCTCCGGCGCATGCGCCAGGAGTTCGACATCCGCCGAGGGCTGAAACACAACGAATTCTTTCTGCGCTACCAGCCGATCTATTCGCTCCGCCAGCGCCGTTTTGTCGGGGTCGAGGCGCTGATTCGCTGGCAGCACCCCGCACACGGCGAACTCGCTCCAGCGGACTTTCTCGACGTGGCGGAGGACTCCTCCCTGATCCATGACATCGGCGAACTGGTAATCGCCGAAGGCTGCCGGCAGACCGAGGAATGGGCGACCCTCGCGCGGGAGCAGGGCCGCGGACCCTGGTACACCGCGATCAATCTCTCCGCCCGGGACCTGGTTCGCCCCGAGCTCGCATATGACGTCGCGTCGGCACTCAATCGCCACCACCTGCCGCCTGAACTGCTAACCATCGAACTCACCGAGAGCGTTCTCGCCCTGGAGGATGCCGAGCCCGCCCTCGAGGCCCTGAAACATCTGGGGGTGCATCTTGCCATCGATGATTTCGGCACTGGGTATTCGTCCCTCGCCTACCTCAACCGCTTCCCGATCGACACGCTTAAACTCGACCGGCAGCTGGTGTCCCGTCTCGGCCATGACCCTTCGGCCGAAGATCTCGCACGAGGCATCGTACTGCTGGCCAGTTCCCTCGGGCTGAAGATGGTCGCCGAGGGCATCGAAACCCTCGAACAGGTCGAGCGCGGCCAGGAACTCGGCTTCGATCTGATTCAGGGGTTCTATTTTGCGCGGCCGCTGACCGCAGACCAGATCCCCTCGCTCCTGATGATCGACAACGTCGATCCGGACCATCCCCCAACGCCGGAGGCAACACGCGCGTAAAAAAACCCGGCGGGCACAGCGCCGCCGCCGGGGTCCTGGGAGATATCGGGCGTAGTACTCCCGGAGGTTACGAACCCTCCGCGATCTCGGCGAATTGCTCACCGAGGTCGCTGTCGTTATCGATCAGGTAGGCAATCTCCTGGTATTCCTCGACGGTCAGCCCTTCATCCTCAATCGCGGCGACCATCTCGTCATTGGCCTCGTCGCGCAGCTCCTGGGCTTCCTCGCCTTCTGCTTCCGCGATGTCATCTGCGTATTCCGCGCGGATGTCCTGGGCGGCTTCCGCGGCGGCCAGAAAGCTTTCCAGGTCGCTCTCACTGACGTCCTCGGCAGACATCTGGGGATCATCGGTCCATTCCTGCTCGAACACATTCGGATCATCCGCCGCCACGATGCCCGTGCCACCCAATGCGAGCCCGAAAGCCAGGGCGATCGAATATGCGGTAGCGGTCTTGTGTCCCATGCTGCGCCTCCTGCTTCATCAGATCGGTTGGATTGCGATAGCCCGTCGCCATGCACGGGCCGTCTGGTCTGAAACGCTGCAGCCTCCGTGCCAATTTGTCCTGAATGCTGCATATCGCGCCCTCATGCGGTTCCCGCACTTGGATGCCTTGACCGAATGGAACTCCATCACATCCAGAAGTGGGTCATTCAGACACATGCATCGCCCCGACCCGTGTCGCTCCGACCCACTCCCCGCCTCGGTCAACACCGACAAGGTCCTTCACCTGCAAAAAAGCCCCAGGCGCAATGCCACGGGGCCCACCGTTCTGCTCGGCGTCAGGTTTAGCTTGGGCCGAAGTACTCCCGCAGAAGTTGCGTCGTGCGCGCGGCCGGGTCCTCGCGAATGCGACGTTCCTCGTCCGCCAGGATGGTAAACAGACCGTCCAGTGCGTGGTCGGTCACATAGCGATCCAGGTCCACATCCAGATCGGCCAGGCCGGGGATACGGCTGGCCGCGTCGCGCAGCGGCTGGTACACCCGGTACACCCCGGCGCCCTCCATGTGCTCGCGCACCACGGGCGCATAGCGCTCGCGCAGATCCGACTCGGACGCACCGCGCAGGTACTGAGTCGCGGCATCGTCATCACCGCGCAGTACCGCGTGAACGTCGGACGGCTGCATGCCCCGTATCGCGCTCACGAACACCGGGGCCGCCTCTCGTGCGGCCGCCTCGGCGGCCCGGTTCATGCGCCGCTCGAGATCGTCGACCTGGCTGCCCAGCCCGGCACTGCGCAGCATATCCCCGGCCTGCCGCAACTCCTGTGGCAGACCGATCCGGATGGCCTGGTTGCCCCAGTAGCCGTCTTCCTGCCCCGTACGCTCCACGGTCCGTTCGGTGCCGACTCGCAGGGCCTCGCGGATCGCGTCTTCCGCCCGGTCACCACCACTCCCCTCCCCATTCAGGCCAAAGTCGCGGACATCCAGGCCCGCACAGGCGGAGAGAAAGAACGGCAGAAACAGCAACAACAAAAGCGGCGAATGACGCATGCGGACACTCCGACAACAATCGTACGGGGCATGATACACATCACGCCTCGCATACCCCGTGCCCCGTTCGCCACATCCGACACCGCGCCAGGCTTGCGATCCACCCCCGCATGCTCAATCGTTAGGGAATATGAACCGCGACCCGCGCCGCAAAAGACTCTCCCGCAAGCGGCTGTACGCCGCCGCCGTCCTGCTCGGCTTGCCGCTTCTCGCGTTCATCGCCTGGGTGACCTGGACGGAACAGCACCCGGAACAGGAGCGCGAGCTGCGTGTGGAGGTCCAGGACCGCCTGCACGAATGGTTTCCGGAGGTCATGGAACTGCCCGACGAGCTTCGCGGCTTTGTCCCGCGATCCACGGTATTCGATGACAGCGCCCCCCCCGAAGTCGTGATGCTGCACGGGCTCGACGAGCCCGGCGATATCTGGGACACGCTGGCGTCCGCCCTCGATACCGCAGGGATCAACGGCTGGGAGTTTCGCTATCCGAACGACCAGGCGATTGATCACAGCGCCGATCTCCTGGCCGAGTACTGGGAAACGCTGGAGACCGACCAGCCCGTGATCCTGGTGGGGCACAGCATGGGTGGGCTCGTGATCCGCGATTTTGTTACCCGCTGGCGACACCCGACAGGCGAAGACCCAGGGGTCGAAGGGCCACCAATTGCCGGCGTGATCCTGGTCGCTACCCCCAACCAGGGCTCCGACTGGGCACGCCTGCGTGTCTGGCTCGAGGTGCGCGAATGGCTCACCGACATTCGCGAACAGCGCTTTTCGCTTTTCGCCGGCCTGCGCGACGGCACGGGCGCGGCCAAGATCGATCTGCGGCCCGACAGCGAGTTTCTCGCGGACCTGAATCAGCGTCCCTGGCCAGAGGGCATTCCCGTGCGCATCATCGGCGGCGTGGTACCCGAGCCCACCCCGGCGATGGAGGCCAGCCTGCAGTCCCTGAGCGAGCAGTTCGGTATCGAGAACCTGCCCGAGCGCATTGGCGAATGGTGGCAAGACGCCAGCGAAGGTGTCGGTGACGGGGTCGTGCCAGTCGAGTCCCTGTCACTGGAAGGACACCCCGAGCCCCAGATCCTGGAGGCCTCGCACCGCGGTCTTCTGGTGCCCGGCCCCCTGACGGAATATCCCCCCGCGGTCGAACCGGTCCTGCATATCCTGTTCGACTGGCGGGGCGAAGACCGGCCTGTACCCGCGATTACCCCGCAAGACTAACGTCTCTCCAGCGCAGGAGTCAGATCCCCAGCTCCCGCAGGACTTTGTCGATGCGCGGCACCAGGTGCGCATGCGGCGAGTCCTTGCGCACCAGCAGGCGCATCGAGGTCACGTCCAGCACGTTGGAGGAAGCTACGATCCGATCCAGGGCATCCGCCTCGTCGGGATAGGCCCGCTTCAGCTCCCGGATCGTGTGTTCCGTCACCTCGCTCATGTTGATCAGCACGTCTCCCTCGCCGGCCGCCAGGCGGCGCAGGTTCTCCGACAGCGTGCCCTCGCGCTGCACGTCCAGACCCTCCAGGTTGGCCTTGCCCCAGCCGTTGCCGGCGTAGTCCAGCACGCGGTATCCGGGAAAGTCCTCCAGCCGCTCCTTGGCCAGCAATTCATCACGCTCGGGGTGATCCTCGCGCACGAAGGCCACCCATTCCGGCTCTGCCAGGGCGACCTCGTTCGCGATCAGATACTCCTCGCGCTCCGGCGTCATGGTGGTAATGATCGCGTCGGCCTTGCCCTCCTTCACCAGGCGCTGCGCCTCTTCCCATTCGTAGGGCTCGTGGCGCAGTGGCACCCACAAGTGGGCAAAGGCCTCCTGCATCAACTGTACGTAGTGACCGACAAAGCGCCCGTCGCGGTTGATGTACCCATACGGCGCCTCGTCTTGATCACCCGCGATATGAAACGCCTCGCGCTGATCCGCCACCGCCGGCAGCGACAACATGCCCAAAACCGCAATGCCCGCTAACAGCCGTCCCAACATCGCTCACATCCTCCATACCGCACCGCCCGGCCTCTGAATCAGCCGGAGGCCGGCATCCAGTCACTCAAGCCGCGGCGAGATTCACCAGCGGCACCAGGCCAAACCACAGGACATAGGCTAGCGATACCGCCATCAGCCCGTCGATACGTCCGCCGGGGGCCCCGCGCTGCCGCTCGCGCCACAGGAGCCACGTCAGCCACGCCGCATGCGGCACGACGAAATAGGCAATCCCTGCATAGGCCCCCTGAGCCCAACCGGTCAGGTGGAATGCCGCTCCGGCAACCGCCGCCAGAACGGTGAACACCAGCGCCACAACGAGGGCACCACCATTCCCCAGTCGCACCGCCAGGGTACGTTTGGCCACGGCGGCGTCCGCCTCACGATCGGGTATACCGGAAAGCGTAATCGACGGGATGATGGCCAGGAACAGCGGCAGGCTCAGCCACCAGGGCAAGGGGTCCGTCCAGTCCCCCGCGAGAAACACATACCCGCACAGCAACACGCCCAGGCTGTGAGTCAGCGCGACATCCACCTCCCCCAGCCCGCGATAGCTGAGCTTCAGGGGCGGCGCCGTATACCCGATCGCGAGCAACGCCAGCACACCCGTCACCCACAGCATGGGACCGGCATCGCCGGGCGCAACGGCGACCAGTGCGGCAAAAGCCGCCGCGAAGCCCCCCAGCGCCACCGCCGTACCGGCGTTGAGCTCGCGCAGGGACAGCCGCCCCTCCACCAGCACCCGCGACCCGCCGGTAAACGGGCTGTAGAAACGGTTCTGGCGATCGGAGCCGAAATCCACCCGTTCATTGACCAGGACCGTCGCCACCTCGAGCAGGAACAGGCACAGATAGCCCAGCCAGAAAGCCGGATTGCGCAGCACACCACCGTCCGGGGCCGCTGCCAGGGCCCCTGCGGTGTAGGCCACAAAGGTCATCGGGTAGAACTGCAGGCGCAGGGCCTGCAGCCAGCCCCCCAGCTTGAAGGCGGCCTGCTCGCGCAGGCTCTCGCGCCCGTGCTGCAGGCGCAGCCCTTCCTGTCGTGCACGCTCGAGCCACACCTCGCGCTGACGGGCGTCAGCCTCGCGCACCGAGCCCAGCATCAGCGAGCGCACCGGGCGGATGCCGCAAAAGCCCAGGGTAGCCCGCGCCATCGCGTTGATCCCCGGCTGGCGATACAGCAACCGATGGATCAGTACCGGGGTATCCATCGTGGTGATCAGCTGTGCGGATCGGCCCTGCAGCAGTCCCTCGTATCCGGTACCGCCCTCGCAACTGCGAAAGGCGAACTCGGGCGTCATCACCCGATCGAGGAAACCCTTGAGCAGCGCCGGCATGGTGCCCCACCAGGTGGGGAAGACGAATACGAGGTGATCGGCCCAGGCGACCAGTTCGCGCGCTGCGTCCAGGTCGTCTTCCAGCGCCTGCTCATTCGGCGAAGGCGTGTGAACGTGCGGATCGAACTCGAGATTTGCCAGCTCCAGGGAGCGGACTTCCGCCCCGGAGGACCGGGCGCCATCACGGTAGGCCGCGGCCAGCGCGCCGCACAGGCTGTCGGTACGCGGGTGGCCCAGGATCACGAGCACCTTCATGCGCAGTAGCTCCCGGAAAGCGCCTCGCAACCACTACCACCCGGGACGGGGCACGTGGTGCATACCGGGTTGCCTCCCTGCATACTCGAATTCCTCCGAACCCCGTCTCTGACCATGCCCACGATCGAGCACCAGGCCCACATCCGCGCGGACCGACCCGATGTATTCGCCCTGATCACGCGGGTCGAGGAGTTCGTCCATTACAGCGAGGCCATCGAAACGATAGCGCGCGTCGGGGAGGGCCGCTACCGATGGGTCGTCCGCATCGCCGGCATCCCTCTGAATTTCGATGTCGAGATCACAGAATCGGAACCACCGGAGCGCTTTTCCTGGCAATCGCTGACCGGCGTGCAGAATCGCGGCACCTATTACCTGACACCCGCGAGAGACGGGACGACGATTCACTTGCGTCTGGAGTACGAGCTGGACAATCCGCTGCTCGAAGAGACGGTCCGCCAGGCGGCCAAACCGCTGATCCAGACCCTGAGCCGGGAAATCATCGACAACGTGGAGGCGAAGCTGCAGAAGTCACCGCGAAAAACCGCAGACCGGCAGCGTCCACGCCCGGATCATTAGACCCCGGTAGCGGACAGGCTCAACAAATAGCGCTGCTGGTCCGGGCTCTCGATCGCGCCGGGGCGCGCCCCGCGCACGGTTGCGATGGCCTCCTCGGGAGCGAGGCCCTGCTCAATCAGCGTCAAGGCCGCAATCGTCCCCGCGCGGCCAAACCCGCCACCGCAGTGAAAAATCACCCCCTCACCCGCATCCAGCCGCCGGTGCACCTCGGGGCCGACCTCGCCCCATCGCAACTCCCATGGGCGATCCGGGGCCGCCATGTCACCGATCGGCAGGTGCAGCCACGCCATCCCCGCCGCATCCACGGCCTCGCCAAGCTCGGGTACCCCCAGCGCGTCCAGTTCATGCCCCTGGTTCAGCGTGACCACGGCGGTCGCTCCCCAGTCCCGGATCGCTGCCAGATCCGCCTCCAGGTCCCGCTGGCCACCGGGCGCACCCGGCTCGCACTTGCCGGGACAAAGCGTCATCCCGATCGTTCCGCCCCCGGGCAGGCGAACCGTGCCGATCTCCAGGGAGTGGACGGGATTGTTACTAGTCTGAGTCATCAAGCCTCTCTCAATCGTCCGGCGCCAGGGCCCGTCGTTCCGTTCGCTTGCCCTCGAAGGCCTCGTCTGCGAACCAACGCCGCATCCCCCAATCCTACCGGTATGGACACCCCGTTACTTATCCTTGGCCTCCTGCTGGTCGCCAGCCTGGCCGCATTCTTTACCGGCGTACTGCCCTATCCCATCGGATGGATCATCCTGACCATCGCCTTCATCGCACGCTTGCTCTTTCTGGTCGGCCGATAACATCCTTGCTGAAGCCGCGATGGAGAGCGCCCGCGATGTCTGAAGCCCGCAAGATGCCGGTAGAACTGATCAGTGTGGACGCGGTGGTCGACGCCTCGGACACCCTCGCCCGCCAGGTCCTGGACAGCGGCTTCCGGCCGGACTCGATCGTCGCCATTGCCCGTGGCGGCTTCATGCCAGCGCGATTTCTGTGCGACTTCCTGCAGGTCCACAAACTGCTGAGCCTCAAGGTGGAGCACTACACTTCCGGCGCCCGCAAGAAGCAGGCTGCGGCCGTGACGGTGCCGCTAAGTGGCGAGGTCCGCGGTGAACGCGTCCTGCTAGTGGACGACGTCAACGACAGCGGCGATACCCTGACCGCGGCACGCCCCTACCTGGAGACCTTCAAGCCCGAGGCGGTGCGTACCGCCGTCCTGCACGAAAAGACCACGACCACCTGTCCGGCCGACTTCCGCAGCCACACCGTCCGCGAGTGGCGCTGGCTGCTCTATCCCTGGGCGGTCGTCGAGGACGTCGGCCAGTTCATCCAGCAGATGGACCCACCGCCCAGCCACCGAGCGGGCCTGATCGAACGCCTGCGCCTGAATTACAGCCTGGAACTGCACCCCGCCGAACTCGACCGCGTGATCCGCTACCACAATCTCGAGATCCGCTAGGCCGAACAGCGCAAGAGGGGCCGCGCCGAGGTCTCCTATTTTGCTCAGACCTCCCCGTATTCCTGCCCTCTCGGGCCTACACTTCAGGTCAGTTCAATTGCGTACTGATCGGAGGGCCCATGCGTTTTCGGGACCGTACCGACGCCGGCCGGCGGCTCGCGCAGGCGCTGGACCGCTTCCGTGGCCAGCCCGGCGTGGTGTATGCCCTGCCGCGCGGCGGTGTCCCGCTTGGGGCCGAGGTCGCGCGTCACCTGGACATGCCGCTGGATCTGCTGATCCCGCGCAAGATCGGCCACCCGTTCCACCCCGAATACGCGATCTGCGCGGTTCCGGAACAGGGCGAGCGCGTCTGCAACCGCCGCGAGGAGGAACGCATCGACCCCGAATGGCTGGAACACGCCGAAGCCCGCGCACGTGCCGAGGCCCGGCGACGGCGCGAACTGTACTGCACCACGCCCGCCCCGGACGTCGCCGGCAGACTGGCGATCATCGTCGATGATGGCATTGCCACCGGCCTGACCATGCGCGCAGCCATCCGCGACGCCCGGCTACGCCGCCCCAGCCAGATCGTCGTGGCAATCCCCGTGGCCCCGGCCGATACGGCGGAGCTGCTCGAGGCCGAGGTCGACCACGTGGTGACCCTGGACCGCCCGGTGTACTACCGGGGCTCGGTCGGCTCCTACTACGAATCCTTCGAACAGACCTCGGACGACGAGGTGATCGACCTCCTCGCCACCGCCCACCGCACCCGCAAACCCGATGTCTCGCGCTGAGCAACAGGATGTAACCTTCGCCCTGGACGGGCATCCCCATCAGGGGATCCTCGGCCTGCCCGAGGCGCCCGCCGGGCTGGTCGTGTTCGCCCATGGAAGCGGCAGCAGCCGCCTCAGCCGGCGCAACCATCAGGTGGCCCACGTGCTGCAGGCAGCCAATCTTGCCACGCTGATGTTCGACCTCCTGACCGAGATCGAGGATCGCACCTACGAGAACCGGTTCGACATCCCGCTACTGGCCCGACGGCTCGTACAGGCCTGCGAATGGGCCGCTTCGCAACCCCGACTCGCAGGGCTCCCGATGGGCCTGTTTGGCGCCAGCACCGGGGCGGCGGCCGCATTACAAGCGGCAGGGGCGGCCCCCGATACCATCCGCGCCGTCGTCTCCCGCGGCGGGCGCCCGGATCTGGCGGGCGAGGCCCTGCCGCGGGTGGCGTCGCCCACCCTGCTGATTGTCGGGGGCGACGACACCATGGTGATCGAGCTCAACCGCCAGGCCCAGGCCCGCATGCACGCCCCTTGCAAGCTCGCGATCATCCCGGGCGCCACTCACCTGTTCGAGGAACCGGGCACCCTGGAGCAGGCGGCCGATCTGGCAACGGACTGGTTTACCCGCTGGCTGCGTCCCGACTAGGAAGGGCCGGGTTTTCTTCCAGGAGACTTTTCAGTTGGTCCAGGTCCTTCTCTACCGCGGACCGGTCCGCAACAAACTGTTCGTCGGACATCCCCGGCTGCCGGAAAAGGCTGAACACCAGCTCGCTGCCCTCGCCGTTCGGCAGGACGCGCATGGGGTTGTGAACAATCACGCCCGAGGGAAGCTCGACATCGTGGTCCATCACACCGAGATCGTTGGGCGGTGCAAACCGCACCGTCACCCTCCCAGCGGGTCCTTCCACGACCCACGCATCCCCCTGCTGCCGAACGTCCGAGCGGGCGAGCCCTTCGGCCCATAACGGGAGGTTTCTCGGATCGGAGGCAAAGGCATAGACATCCGCGGGAGTGCGCGCGATGGATACGGTCAGGTGCAGCACCTCGGCCATCCTGGGCCCGCGGGCGTCCATTTCACCGGCCCTCAAAGGCTCGAACCAGGGCCGCGATGTCGAACTTCTTCATCTTCAGGAACGCCTGCGTGATCCGCGCCAGCGCCACCGGATCACCAGACTGCATCATCCCGTCCATCACTGCGGGGACGATCTGCCAGGACAGGCCGAACTTGTCCTTCAGCCAGCCGCATTCCACCTCCTGCCCGCCATCGGCCGTCAGCTTGTCCCAGTAGTAGTCGATCTCCTGCTGCGTGTCGCACTTGACCATGAACGAGATCGATTCGTTGAACGGGACCAGCGGGCCCGCGCTGATCGCCTGGAACTCCTGCCCCAGTACGAAGAAGGTGACGACCTCCACCGAGCCAGACGGGGTCCCCTCCAGGGTGACCGAGCTCTCGACCCACGAGTTCTCGAAGACCGAGGCGTAGAACTCGGCCGCCTCTCTGGCCTGGTGGTCGAACCACAGGTGCGGAACGAGTTTCTGCCGAATGGTTGCCATCACGTATCTCCCGCAAGGCCCGGGCCCTACTACTCTGACCTTACTCCCACGTGTTGGCTCCCTGCTCGAAGCCGCCCCGATAGGGGCTACCCACACAAAAACGATGCCCACTGGGTGCCTGCATCACCACCCAGGCCTCGTGCCGGGACACAACAGTCGCGCCCAGACTCTGCAAACGCGCGACTTCGGCCTCGATCGAGTCGGAATCGATATCCAGGTGCACGCGCGGATCGTGATCCACGCGCTGGATGATGACCTGCACCTCCCCGGGCGGCGTGACGAGCTGGATGAAGCCACTGGCCGCATCGAAGTCCTCGGGCATCGGGAAGCCCAGTGCACTGGCCCAAAAACGCGCCTGGGCGGCCAGATCCTGCGTCCGGCAGTCAATCACGAGGTTTCCGAGTCGGCTCTTGTGCATGGTGTCAGGGGGCAACACGCCGCGCGCTCGCCCCAAGGTCCACCCCGCGGTTCGGGAGAACACGCCGATGTGCGTGTTCTCCCCCTCCGCTAGCGCGGCTTGCAGGCCAGGCCGAACTCGAAGGTATGGATTTTGAAGCCCTCGGGGAACGCGGCCTTGAGCCGCCGCTCGAACTCGGCGTAGATCTCGGCCTTGTGCTGCTGAACGTCCCAGTCGCGGCTGTCGCAATCAACGCCCTCGACGTCGAGTTCCATGTTGAACTCCAGATCCGGGGCCATTTGCACGCGGATTGTCGGCATGTCGGTTCTCCTTCCGGTTCGTGACGCCCTACAGAACAGGCACGAGCAGCAGCGCCATGATGTTGATGACCTTGATCAGCGGGTTGATTGCCGGGCCCGAGGTGTCCTTGTACGGGTCGCCGACCGTGTCGCCGGTCACGGCGGCATGGTGTGCCTCGGAGCCCTTGCCGCCGTGGTGTCCATCCTCAATGTACTTCTTCGCGTTGTCCCACGCCCCGCCCCCGGCGGTCTGGGAGATGGCCACGAACAGACCGGTCACGATCGTCCCGATCAGCAGCCCGCCCAGCGCCTCGGTACCGAGGAACACGCCGACCAGTACCGGCACCAGCACCGGCAGCAGCGAGGGCAGGATCATTTCGCGGATTGCGGCGCTGGTCAGCATGTCCACTGCCCGGGTGTAGTCCGGCTTGGTGGTGCCCTCCATGATCCCGCTGATCTCGCGGAACTGCCGCCGCACCTCGTTCACGATCCCCGAAGCCGCCCGGCCCACGGACTCCATGGTCATCGCGGCGAACAGGAACGGGACCAGCCCCCCAATGAACAGGCCCACGATGACATTCGGATTGCTGAGCTCGAAGTTGTGTACACCACCCGTGTGGCGCGCCAGCTCGTGGGTGTAGTCGGCGAACAGCACCAGGGCCGCCAGCCCGGCCGAGCCGATCGCATACCCCTTGGTAACCGCCTTGGTCGTGTTACCCACCGCGTCCAGCGCATCGGTGGTCTCGCGCACCTCGGAGGGCAGATCGGCCATCTCCGCGATGCCGCCCGCGTTGTCGGTGATCGGGCCGTACGCATCCATCGCCACGATGATCCCGGTCATCGACAGCATGGTGGTCGCGGCAATGGCGATGCCGTACAGACCGCCAAAGGCGTAGGCCACCAGAATCGCCGCGCAGACCGCCAGCACCGGCGCGGTGGTCGCCTTCATCGACAGCGCCAGACCGGCGATGATGTTGGTCGCGTGCCCGGTGGTCGAGGCCTCGGCCAGATGGCGGACCGGACGGAACACCGTGGAGGTGTAGTAGTCGGTGGCGACCATGATCACCCCGGTTAGTACCAGGCCCACCAGTGCCGCGCCATACAGTCGCAGCGCCGCGCCACTCTCGATGCCCATGCTGGTGGCCAGCGCGTTGTCCGGCACCAGCACCAGCGTAATCGGCAGGAAGGCCACCGCAGCAAGCCCGCCGGACACCATGAGGCCCTTGTACAGCCCCTTGATGATCTCCGAGCCCTCGCGCGCCTTGACCGCAAAGGTGCCCACGATCGACGCGAGGATCGCCCCGCCACCCAGCACCAGCGGATACACCGAGGCCATGAGCCCCAGCTCGGGGATCAGCAGGGTCCCCAGGATCATCGTCGCGATGATGGTCACCGCGTAGGTCTCGAACAGATCCGCGGCCATGCCCGCGCAGTCCCCGACGTTATCGCCCACGTTGTCCGCGATCACGGCCGGGTTGCGGGGATCATCCTCGGGGATGCCCGCCTCGACCTTGCCCACCAGGTCCGCGCCGACATCCGCACCCTTGGTGAAGATGCCACCGCCGACACGCGCGAAAATCGAGATCAGCGAGCCGCCCAGCGCCAGCCCCACCAGCGGCGAGAGCCCGACGTCGCCGCCCTCGGGTGTAAGCCACCAGAGCACGGCGAAATAGCCTGCCACTCCCAGCAGCCCGAGCCCGACCACCAGCAGGCCGGTCACCGCGCCCCCGCGGAAGGCCACGTCCATCGCCGCTTCCAGCCCCGACTTCGCGGCCGCCGCGGTTCGCACGTTGGCCCGCACCGCCACGTGCATGCCAATAAAGCCCGCCGCACCCGAAAGCACCGCACCGATCAGGAACCCGATCGCGGAGCCCACGCCGATCACCAGCCACAACCCGACGAACAGAACCACCCCGACCACCGCAATGGTCGTGTACTGCCGCTTCATGTAGGCCGATGCGCCTTCCTGTACGGCACGGGCAATGCGCTGCATCTCCTGGCTCCCCTCCGACTTCGAGAGCACCCAGCGGATGGAAAACAGACCATAGGCCAGCGCGGCAACGCCGCACAGCAGCGCAAACACGAGGCCGAAAAATGGCATGGACATGGACTCCCCCTTCGATACGTCGTGACACAAAACATCCGGAACGTCGGGCACCCGCGGCGGCCGACAGGCAGGCTGTCGACACGACACGGCCGCCCGGCGCGAATCCGGGCATCCGGTTTGTGCTGGCGCCGCGCATCCGCGCGACGGTCAAGGCGCGCGGCCTCCGCTGGCGCGGGGCGTACAGCCTCGACAAACGTATCGGGGGATGATGGGTCTGGCCGCAAACGGGCTCGAAGGAAGGACCGCAAAAACCCCTTACAATGCTAGGGAACTTACGTGGTGACTTGCAGGGCGTCAAGCGCGGTGGATGCAAACCGCGCGCGAAAGGCGCCTTAAAGAGCCTCGACCGGGGCATACCGCCAGGTGAACTTCATCGGCCGCAGGAGAACGAACAAGTGAAAATCCAGTAAGATCGTTGACTTACAAAACAAACCGATCAACCAGGCGTTTCGATGACCAGTGCCACAGCAGCCAACAAGGATTGTTACTTCTGCCGCGTCGCGGCCGGACTGGCCGATCCCCTCATCTACGAGAACCGCTCGTTCGTCGCCCTGTTCGACACCAACCCGGTCAACCCCGGACATGCCCTCGTCATCCCGCGGCGGCACGTGGTCTCCCTGTTCGAACTCAACGAGGACGAGCAGTCGGACTACTTCGACGCCGTTCATGGCGTACGCCGGGTGATCGAGTCGACCGACCTGGCCAGCCTGTACCGCAGCATGCTGGTCCGCGAGGACCTGAGCGAGCGCCCCAAGGACCATATCGAGGGCGTGCTGGAACTCCCCTTTCTGGGCAATCGGCCCGATGCCTACACCGTCGGCAACAACGACGGCCGCATGGCCGGGCGCAGCATCGATCACCTGCACGTGATTGTGCTGCCCCGCTACGAAGGCGATGTGGAAGACCCCCGTGGCGGCATCCGCAACGTGATCCCGGATCGAGCGAATTACCACCGACACGCCCACCCGGGCGTTCGCGCCGACCGCGCCTGACCCCAACCACCCTGCCCGTCCCCGGCATTGCGACGGGGCGGGCGATCGCCCGGTGAACCATTCCGTCACGCGGGCCGTCTACCGCGTAACCGGGTTTGGTGGCGTCTGCCTCCCGTGGCCGACCTGCCCTTCGCTCCTGGCAACGACGATTCCTCCAGGTGCTATAACCAACGTTCGGCAAGTGAGCCGTTCAGGAGTGGCAAACATGTTCAGATTCGTGGCGGCAGCACTGGCGGTTCCGGCCCTGGCCATGGGCCATACCGCGATGGCGGCGGACGATGCCGAACCCATTGGCTCGATTCAGGAATGGGAGGTCCCCTGGCCGAATACGCGCCCGCGCGACCCCTGGATGGGCCCCGATGGGCGCGTCTGGTTCGTGGGGCAAACAGGCCACTACGTCGCGACCCTCGATCCCGAAACCGGGGAATTCGAACGCTTCGACCTGGAATCCGGCGCGGGTCCGCATACGGTCATCACCAACGAAAGCGGCGCCTGGTATGCCGGAAACCGCGCCGACCACATCGGGCGCATCGACCCGGAAACCGGCGAGATCGAACGCTTCGAATTGCCAGGTGAAGGAAGACGCGACCCGCACACCATGGATTTCACCGAGGACGGCAACATCTGGTTCACGGTCCAGCACGGCAACCAGATCGGATATCTCGACGTAACCAGCGGGGACATCACGCTGCACGAGGTGCCCACCGACGGCTCCCGCCCGTATGGACTCATGCTGGATGGCAACGAACAGCCCTGGGTCACCTTGTTCGGCACCCACAAGCTCGCCACAGTGGCGGGCGTTGGCGAAGCCGTCGAGGAGATCGAACTGCCGCGCGACGACGCGCGCCCGCGCAGACCCACGGTGACCGACGACGGCCGCGTCTGGTATGTCGATTTCGCGGATGGCTACCTCGGCGCCTATGACCCTGCCAGCGGCGAGATCGAGGAATGGATCACGCCGGGCGGAGCGGCCGGTGCCCCCTACGCCATCACCACCGACGGCGAGGGGCGGGTCTGGTTCTCGGAGACGGCCCACTCGCCCAACCGGCTGATCGCGTTCGACCCCAGTACCGAGACCTTTCTGCCGGCACTGGAGCTCGCCGATGGTGGCGGGATCGTGCGCCACATCACCTACCACGGCCCCAGCAACACGATCTGGTTCGGGGCCGACACGGGCACCATTGGTCGCATCCAGCTGGATTGACCCATGTCTGAGCGGCGCTGCAGGGCGGGCCTTCCTTGCCACACGGCCCATCCTGCCTGCGCAGCATCCGCCCGCGTCCACCAACCCGTGGCACCAGTCGCAGCAATAGGGCCGTATACGGGCTACGATTATTCATCACGCTTCCACCGATGACCTCGCTTGCGTATGACACGTGTCTACCCGCCTCTCGGCCCGGCTGCCGGGCTCGCCCTCGCCTCGGCCTTGTTTGGTCTTCTGGCGGCCAGCGCCAGCGCGGACCAGGACCTCGGGGCACGCATCGCACAGGATGGCAACGAGCGCGGGGCGACCGCCTGCATTCAATGCCATGGCGAACAGGGTCAGGGTCAGTCGCAGCCGCCATTCCCGCGTCTGGCGGGGCTGCCCGAGCAGTACCTGGTGGAGCAGATGGAAGCCTACCGGGAAGGCCTGCGCCCGAACGCCACCATGGCGCAGATCGCACAAAATCTGGACGCCGACGAAATCGAAGCCATCAGCCGCTATTACGCCGAAATGGAACCGGCGGGCGGCCCGCACGACGTGCCGACTGACCTGGTGGACAAAGGGCGCGAAATCGCCCTCGACGGGCTTTCGGAACGCAACATCCAGTCCTGCGCCTCCTGCCATGGGGAAGAAGGACGCGAACGCAATCCCAGCCTGCCGCCGCTGGCTGGCCATCCCCCCCAATACCTGATGGCCCAACTCCAGGCCTACGCCCACGGCGCACGCGAAACCTCACTCGCCGGTCTGATGCAGGGAATCGTGAGCGAACTGGAAGAAGAAGAAATGGCCGCCCTGGCGGCCTACTACGCCTCCCTGCCGGCCAGCGACGAGTAACCAGGGCTCGCGGAGACCTGCCCATTCAGTCTGGCACTACTCCGCTTCCACCGCCCCCGTGGCCGGATCAAACACCCATGGTTCGTCGCCGAGGCGGAACCGAAGACTTCCCTCTTCCCAGCCCAGCGCCTCGTAGTGTTGGTCCTCCGGATCAAGGTCCCCGTGTTGATCGACGCGCACCGGGATCGCATTCGCTTCCACCGAGTCGCCCAGCGATTCGCGATCCACGACCGTCAGCGTACGGTTTCCTGCAGGTCCTTCCTGCGCGAACACCACGTGGTGCCCATCGCCGCTCCAGGGGCCAATCGTGACGCTGCCCCCGTACTGAAACGCCGCCGGGAACGCCTCGCCACTGTCCGCCCGTACCAGCCAGCCGGCGCTGTGGGCGGCACCGCTGGTGACCACCGCTACCCAGGTATCGTCCGGGGATGCCTTGGCCTCGCGGAATCGCGTCGCCGCACCGAAGGCGTTCTGCTCGTCCACTTGAATGTCGCCGGGCAGATCATCAATGTGGAGCAGCGTGGTGCCCTCTACTGTGCGAATTGATTCCTCACTCATGTCGAGCGGCGCCAGCATCGACGCCTCGTCATCGTCGGAGGATCGCTCCTCCTCGCCGGACGGCATGCAACCACCGGTCACGATCAGCGCCATTACGACGCCCAGGGCGAGCAAGGCTGCGGGGGATCGAACCGAGCGGCCATATCCAGGCCGCAATGCGCCCGCAGCCGATCGCTCCGCCAGCACATCCACTCCTTCTCGACTGTTCGTCGGACCTCGCATCACGCCACCATCGACGCGGACCCGCATGCGAGTCAAACCGCCCGTTCCTGCCAATGCCCAATGCCGAAGCACGTTGGCTCGCATGCCCGACAGGCCCGCACGCCCTGCTCGCAGGTGCGAAATGTCCCGACAGCGGCTATCTTCGTATCGCGGGACAGGGTAGTCCCGCTGTCGGGTCGACTGTCACGGGCCCGAACGAGCAACCGCAGGGGGAAAACATGCCAGGGAAATGGATCGTGGGCGGCCTTGCCGTGGTCGCCGCGGGTATCGGCTATTACCACTACGAGATTCGCCAGGTCGAGCAGAAGCTCGACGATATGGCACAGATGCTGGAGCCGCTCGGTACACTGCACTATGGAGCGGTAAAGATCGGCCTGAGCGGCGAGCTCCACGTCGACAGGCTCCTGTTCGAACCGCGCAGTACGGCTATCGGCCGCACACGGGCCGAACGCATCACGCTGGAAACCGGGAACCTGTGGCAGCTCCTCCGGCTGCGCCACACGCTGGATGCCCGCCGCCTGCCCCGGCAACTGGGCTTTGCGGTCAACGGTCTGACCCTGCCGCCCGGCCTGGCCACCGGCGCACAGGACGGCATTCCGGCCCTGTGGCTCGACACCGCCGGCTGCGGCGCCTACCAGGCGGCCCCTGCGGACGACCTCCTGGCCGCCCTCGGCTATCGCGACATCCCGCTGGACATGAGCATTCGCTACCGTCTCGAGGAGGACCAGAACCGTCTGACCGTGCACAGCACCTTTGGCATGGGCCCCTTGGGCCTGGGCACATCCACAGCGCATTTCAACATCCAGGCCGCCTCGAATCGCGCTCGCGATCTCGCACCCGCCCTGATGACCACCTCGTTGCAGTCCATGACCGTGGATTACGAGGACCGCGGGTACTATGCCGCCCTGATGGAGCTCTGTGCGGCCGAGATGGACATGGAGCACCGGGATTACCTCAAGCACCATCAGGCGGCCTGGGTCGAAGCCTGGGAACCGCTCGGTCTGCAGCCGGGGCCGCTGATGGTCGAGGCCTATGGCCACTTCATCCAGGAGCCTCGGGGCTACTCCGTCCGCATCGGCCCGATCGACAACCCCGCCCTGCTCTGGCCCGGCCTCGACTCCCCGACACAATGGCTACGGCAGGTCGAAACCAGCCTTAACGTGGCCGGCCGGCCCTTTGGTCGCATCGACCTGCGCCCGATCACGCCGCGCCCCGGGAGGCTCGCCGCGACCCCGAACACGGGATGGAACGCCACACCGGCCCTGCCATCCGATTCCGCCCGCCCCCCGCAAACGGCGCGGGACTCGGTGATCGCGTTGAATACACTGGGCGAACACATTGGCCGCAACCTGCAGATCACCCTCGCGGACGGTCGCGCCCGCAACGGCGAGCTGCTCGAAATCCATGAGGGGCATATCCGCGTACGCCGCCGCATCGGGAGCGGCTACATAGTCATGCCGATCGCACTCAAGGACATTAGCGAGGTCCACTCACTGCAATAATTCACGCCTTGGGAAACACTGATTAATGTACACGCTCGCTGCCTCAAAGCTTTTGCGTGCGTTTAATGCGCGGTCACTGCCGTGCAATCATTCTGCACAAGGGAACCGCAACGCCGTTCGCGCCCCCGTTTTTGATCCACAACGAGCGGCCGAGCCCCTTCGTTCATTAACTTGTGGGGTTGTCACCCCAGGGTCCCCGATCCTGCGTTGCGCCGCTTGTGGGTAGGACCACCACCCGCTGCGCGACGCGCCTTGCCTCGGAAAACCTGGGGTGCCAACGCGAGTGTGTACATTGATCGGTGCTTCCCTTGCGGCTCGACCCGGGCGCCAAAGCGAAACCCCGGCTTCACGCGCTGAGCCGCCCAAGGATGGTCTCGATCAACGGCAGACCATCATGGGCGCCCCTTCCTGCTGACTCTCCCTACTGATCGCATTGACCGTGGATACCCCGTTCCTTTGTCATTCCTTTTGCCTGTGGGCGCCTCCCCTCCAATGCTTACCCCGACCCGGCATTCTGGCATTCTGACGGTAGAGGCGTGACCAATGGTTTGGTCAGGGGACGTGGATGGCGTTTAAAGATCAGGACCAGTTCAACGCGCTGATCGTCGAGAACGCAGCGGTCTGGATCAATTCACTGGATGTAGACGGCCGCATCACCTTCTGGAACCGTGCGGCCGAGCAGATTAGCGGCTACTCCCGCGAGGAGGTGCTCGGGCACGACCGCGTCTGGGAATGGCTGTATCCCGAGCCCAACTACCGCGAGGCGGTCTTTGCCCGCGCCCGCCAGATCATGCAGCTGGGCAAGGGCCTGCAGGGCTTCGAGAGCACAATCCGCACCCGCGCCGGCGACGACCGAACGCTGGAGTGGCACTCCGAGCAACTGTTCGCAGCAGACGGGCAATTGCTTGGGGCAAGCGCCGTCGCCATCGACATCAGCGACCGTCGCCGTCTGGAGACCGCCCACGATCGGCAATATCGCCTGCAGGGCATGATCGCCGAGATCTCCGCCGCACTGATCAACATCACGGCCGAAGACATCGACCGGGTCGTTGAAGAGAGCCTGTCCCGGCTGGGAAACTTCTTCGGCCTCGGGCGCGCCTACGTATTTCGTTTCGATCTCCCCGCCGGGCAGATGAGTCTGGTGAATGAATGGTGCGCGCGCGGCGTACAAGCTTACCGCGACCACCTCCAGGCGATTCCACTGCACGAACACAACTGGGTCACCTCACAGATCCTCGCGAGGAAGGTCGTGCACGTGCCAGACGTCCACGAACTTCCGGCAGAAGCGGCGGTGGAACAGGAGGAATTCCGTCGCGAACAGATCCGGTCCCTGCTGCTGATCCCCCTCGTCAGCGACCAGAATGCGTTCGGCATGCTTGGATTCGATGCCGTGGAGGCGCCGCATCGCTGGACCGACGATCAGATCACCGCGCTGCGGCTGGTCGCCGACATGATCGCCGGCACCCTGGCGCGCAAGCAGGTGGAGCAGGAACTGGCACGCCAGGCGCGCGTGGACGGACTGACCGGCCTCGCCAACCGACGCGAGTTCGACCACCAGCTCGAGCGGGAATGCGCCGCCCGGCGCGAGCGCTCCCTCTCGCTGCTGATGATCGATATCGACCACTTCAAGCCATACAACGACGCCTTCGGCCACCAGGCCGGGGATGACTGCCTGCGGGCGGTGGCCGACGTGATCCGCTCGATACTGAACCGCCCCGCCGATGTCGGCGCCCGCTACGGTGGCGAGGAATTCGCCTGCGTACTGGCCGATACCAACCCCGAGGGAGGGCTGCGGGTCGCCGAACGCATCCGCGAGGCGGTGTACGGGCTCGACCTGAAACAGCCCGACACCGACGAAGGGCGCGTCACCATCAGTATTGGCGTGTGCAGCGTCCACACCCGGTGGCCCGTGGAGCCCAAGGCTCTGCTGCGCCAGGCAGACGAAGCGCTCTACCGCGCGAAACGCGCCGGCCGCAACCGGGTCGAGGCACTGACGCTGCCCGAGGCCTCCTGGTAGCCCGGGTATGCCGGTCTACGTCCCGGCCCCTTCCTCCCCCTGACAACGAAACGCTGCCTCATAAGACCCGCCAGCTGCGGTATGCTGCGACTCGACGTTCCGGATCACGAGCAACACCTCGATTCACACCCGGACCTGCGATGCCCAACGATTCGCACCAACCGCCTTTATCACTCGCCTCGCTAGCCGTTTACGTCCGCCTGTTCCTCCGCGCCCTGCGCGCCCCGGAATACAAGGCGGCACGCGTCCGCGACAATGCCCTCTTCGGCGCGGTGGCCTCGGCGATCACGGCCGTATTCGTGTTGCTCACGATCCTGATGGACTACGCGATCGACCCGGTCCACTTCACCGACGCGATCGGGCTGCGCCTGGCTCAGTCCGCTTCGGTCATGCTGCTGGCGTGGGTCTTCTGGACCTGGCCGGGGTCTCTCGCGGCACGGATCGTGTTCATCGTGGTCCCGATGTTCGTGCTGATCACGTTCCTCGAAATCCTCGCACGCCTGGAAGGCGGCGCGGCCTACGGCATCGGCGGCATCCTCTACTTCTTCATCTTCATGCCGTTCATGGGCCGGCCCCTGGGGCTTGGGTTCAACCTGTTCGCCCTGGCGGTCATCGCCATCACCCCCACCCTCCTGCACGCCGCCGGATTCGTGCAGCACCTGAACCTGGCCGTCTACCACTCCTATGTCTGGGTGGCCTTCCTGCCCTTTGCCCTGATCCTCACGCTGGTCGAGTTTCTCTACTGGCGCCTGTATGAGACACGCATCGAGCTGACGCAACAGGCCGAGCGTGACCCGCTCACCGGCCTGCCCAACCGTCGCCATTTCTTCCGGGTGGCCCCCCGCCAGTTGGCGATAGCGAACCGTACCGGTCAGCCCGTGAGCGTCCTCTTCGTCGACATCGACCACTTCAAGCAGGTGAATGACACCCACGGCCATGCGATGGGCGACCGCGCCCTGTGCCATGTCGCACGGCTGCTGCAGGCAACCTTCCGCGAGAGCGATCTCGTCACCCGGCACGGCGGCGAGGAGTTTCTCGTCTGGCTGCAGGGCACCGGTCCCCGTGATGCAGAACAGGTAGCCGAACAGCTGCGCGCACGCATCGATCGCGAGCCCCTCGCCGAGGGCGGCTCGGGGCATCCCCCTATCCCCCTGACCGTCTCGATCGGCATCGCGAGCCACATCCCCGAGAGCCCGGAAGCGCTGGACACGCTGCTGACCCGAGCCGACGACGCCATGAGCACCGCCAAGCGTCAGGGCCGCAACAAGGTCGTCCTGGCATCGTCTCAACAATCCTGACCGCCCATTGAGTGCAACCATCCCCCGCCCGGCTTGGAACATCAAGACGTTCCAGTTGCCCTCTACCCTGGGCGGTTCCCCGGCTTGACTCGGCTTGTCGGCCGGCCCGGGGCTGGCACAAACTGCCGGTATCGCCCGTCCACCGAGACCCGACGCATTGGCTCGCCTGCTCATCCCCATCGCCGCCATTCTCGCCTCCATCACCGTCCTGGTGATGGGCAGCGGTCTGATGGGGACGCTGGTCAGCACACGCCTGAGCCTCGAGGCCATCGATCCCCAGTTCAAGGGGCTTATCATGTCCGCCTACTACATCGGGCTGGTCATCGGAGCCCAGCAGGGCGACTGGGTCGTGCGGCGCACCGGCCATATCCGCGCCTTCGCAATCTTCGCGGCGATCGCCACCGTCGCAGTGCTTCTTCTGGGACTCCATGTTGCCGTCTGGGCCTGGTTTGCCCTGCGCGTGGTGATCGGGTTCTGTCTCGCGGGCGCCTACCTGGTGGTCGAGAGCTGGCTCAACGCCCGAACGGAGAACCGAACACGCGGCCGGGTGTTCTCCATCTACCAGTTCCTCGCCTACCTCGGGCTGGCGGCCGGCCAACCTCTGCTCAACCTTTACGAACCCGTCAGCACCGAACTCTTCATGGTCGTCGCGGTACTGTTTGCCCTCTGCCTGGTGCCGGTGGCTCTGACACGCACCGGGATGCCCCCGGACACCCCTGCGCACAAACGCATGCAGCTGCGCCAAGTCGTGACCGTCTCGCCCCTGGCGGCAATCGTCTGCGTCGCCGCCGGACTGGTCAGTGGCGCCGCCTTCACGTTGACGCCAGTCTTCGCCCTGCGCATGGGACTCGACATCGCCGGGGTATCGCTGGTCATGACCAGCCTGATTCTAGGCGGCATGGCGCTCCAGTGGCCGATCGGCTATTTCTCGGATCGCTACGGCCGCCGGCCGTTAATGATCGTGGTCGGTGGTGGCGTGGCCCTGGTCTCGCTCGCGCTCGTCGCCGCCATCGGCCCTGCCCCGCTCTGGGCCATCCTCACACTCGCAGCGGTGTTCGGCGGGCTCGCGTTCACCCTTTACCCGCTGAGCGTCTCCCACGCCAACGACGTCCTCCAGCCCGACGACTTCGTGGCGGTGACCGCGGCCCTGCTCTTCCTCTGGGGACTGGGGGCCGTCGCGGGCCCAATCGTCGGCGGGTGGGCCATCGCCTGGCTGGGCGGGGTCGGGCTGCTGGCCTACATGGCCACCATCGGCGCCCTGGTCGCACTGACCGCATGGCTGCTCAGGCGCGACACGGCCGAGGCTCGCGAGCCCTTCCGCACCCTCACCCGCACCACCGCGGTGATCCACCATCTCGACCCGCGGGCACTGCCCCAGGCCGCCGCCGAGGAGGGAACGCCCCCGCAAGACACAAACGACCCACCATCGAAGGGCCCACAAGGCGACTAACCTTCAACACAAAGTGATGTCGAGGTGTATTGACCTGTTCCGGTTCTTGCGTACACCCGTGGCCAGAGCCGGCCGTTGGCCCTGCGCAGCCTCAAAGGCGAAAGACCCGCGCGCTCCCGGCGCCCGCTCATTGCAGCGATGTCACGATCCGATCCGCGAACCAGGCCACCACGTGGGCAAGGGCGTGCGCCATCATTGCCGCTTCCAGACCGTAGCGCCAGAACAGATAACCGAACAGAACGCCAAACACCCCGTTGGCGCCTATCACAAACAGCACGACCTCAGGCGTCCAGGTCTCCAGATGCACCGCAACGGCGGGGAGATGCCCTGCGCCGAACAGCACTGCGCTCGCAACGATGGCGAGCCAGACATACCCCGCGCGAGGTACACCCTGCCGCCGTTGCAGTAATCGCCACGCCAGCCAGACCAGCAGGGTCATGACCCCCCATCGCAAGAGCAACTCTTCCGTAATGCCCCCGTAGAGCACGCGCGCGAACAGTGGCACAGTGAACTGAGGCTCGACCCCGGCAACGGCTGCCGGCGAGGCATAACCGCCGATCGCAAAGAGTCCGATACCCGCCACCCCACCGGCCAGGAGCCCGGGCAGGATCTGGGGCCCCAGAGCCGCCAGAACCGGCCGACTGAATGCCACCGCCTCGAACCCCGGAGCACGAAGGCCCACCTTCGGACCGAGCAATACGCCGCACCACACCGCCAGCGCAACCACGAGCGCGCCCTGCACAAGACTGGCCAGGGACACGACCCACAAGGCGGGAACGCCCGCACTCCCGTCGACCAGCTGCGGCAGCACCGTGACCACGAGAGCCACCACGCCAACCATCCCCGTGATGAATAGCAGCAGCCCAAGCCACAGCCTGGGATCGGGCCTGGGTGCACTCGTTTTCATGGGTCCGTCCCGCGTCGGAAAGCTCAGCGCACCCTCAAGTCCCCGGAACCCCTTGAGGCGGCGACAGCACGTGCTTGCGGCATCTCACTCCTTGCCGCCTCGCTCGTCCAGTAAACACCGATCAATGTGCACGCCCGTGGCCCGTATGCTGCCGCAGGCGCAACTGCTCGGCCATGACAAAACCGACCAGCAACCAGAATGCACCCACCACAAACCCCGCAACGACATCACTGAGGTAATGGAGCGTCAGCAGCATGCGGCTGAACCCGATCATTGCCACCAGTACCGCCGTCCAGTAGACCAGCTCGAAACGCCGACGAGCCGTCACAAGATGGCGCGCGACGATATACGCCACAAATCCGTACACCGCCATCGCCCCGGCCGCATGCCCGCTGGGAAAAGACGGTGACGTCGCGGCGATATCGAACAGAAACTCGGGGCGTTCGCGGTCCAGCACTCGTTTCGTCACATAAATGGTGATCTGGGATCCGATCAGCGTCGCCCACAACCCCGGGATCATATAGGCGTGCCGAAGACCCCAGACGAGTGCCGTCGTCACCACTACAACGGCCGTAAGCGCGACCGATCCACCCAGCCCTGTAAACCAGGCCAACGCCGCCACGGTAGTGTCCGTACGAAATGGCGCCAGCATCGCATTCACGGCCGTATCCAGCCGCACCAGCTCATCGGCCTCGACCAGCTCCTCGATCAGACCCGCGAACAGTCCCAGCAGATACACCGCCGAGATCACGATCAGCGTCAACGGCAGACCGGCAAACCGGCGCGGCGTCAGCCGGGCCTCCGTCCAGTACATCAAACGCGGAAACCGCGACCGCGCGGCCGACACGACCGACCGGATGCGTTCGTCCTTCGCCGCCTGCCCCACCTGCTCGTACAGCCGGATACCCAAGCCCCAGCCAAGCCGGGCCACCCACAAGGCCAGCCACCGCACACCCAGCACCCCGGCCAGCAGACCCAACAGAAGCAACCCGTCCCAGAGCATCAACCTTCCCCTGCGGTGTGCGGCCTCGTTTCATCCAAAAAACATGGGTATCCCCGCCGATCTACGTGGGCCCCAAGCCTGAGGCATCCCTACAACCGAAGCGTCAGCGATGAGTCGTGTCGTCCGTTCCGGGTGGATCGACGCGCCATTCGGGGTCCGCGAACTCGCCAATCACCCGCACATCCACACACGCCGCCTGCTCGGCAATGATACGGCGCACGTTCTCCGGCTGGTCCGCCTCCATCGCATCGCGCTGGTCCTTCGACTCCCAGTAGGCGATGGCCAGCAGTACGTGCGGGTCGCCAATCTTCCGGTGCAAGCGAGTGCCACGGGCACCCGGGGCCTGCTGGATGATCCGGCTGGCCCGCACCCAGGCATCCGCATACTGCTCGGCTGAACAGCCCGGCCGGAGACGGATCTCGAACACAAAAATCATCCGCCCCTCTCCGCAGTCAGCAAGGCCATGCGGTCGCAGCGATGCGTTAGCGGACGGGTCAGTCGTGGAAGATGATGCGTGCGCCGACGGGGTCGATATCCACGCGACAACTTGCGTACTCGCAGGCGTCCGCAATGTCGTTCAGCTTGGGCATGTCATTAAGCTCGGCCAGCTTCCGCACCAGGCCTGCACCCTCGCAGCCGCGCTGCATTCCGCTGTCCGGGTCCGTCTTGCATCCAAATTCGCTGCCATCCACCGACCAGTCCATACCCGATGGCATCATCAAAACCACCGGCTCCTCGTGCATCACCTGGAATTTCACTCGTCCCGCGTTCCGTCCGTCCTGCCAGTCCACGGTCGGGATGTTATCGCTGGCCATGAGGTCACTCCTTCCCGGTATCCCGGGCAGTCTTTCGGCCTTCCCTGTGACGCTAGACCGCTTGCCGACAATGCTCAAGCAACGACACCCCTTTATCGGACCTCGCAAGCTCATATCGAGACGAAATCACGGCTGGCCTCTTCTTCGCTGTTGTCCTCGAGTCAGTAGGGGACGGGGCCCCACTCCCGGCGCAACCGCGTCAGTGTCGGATCGAATTGGCAGCCGATCCGGCGGTCCACCTGCTCGAAATGGCGTGTCAGCTCCGGCATGGCCTGACGCAGCTTTTCCACTTCGTCCGGAGGGATCTCCGGATCGCCCTCCTCCAGGCAGATTCGCGCCAGATCATAGGCCCAGGCCTGACCGAGGTAATTCACCTTGTGGTGATCACAAACGTCTTCCGTACCCCGCGCTACCTGGATCAATTGCCGCGTGAACTCATCGTACTGCCGATGCTTGATGGCGCATTGCTCGCCCCCGCCGGGCGCGCCCGCGACGCCCTCGGCCACCGACTCCGGCGTTACCCCCGTCAGGGTCGGGTCATACTCGTCGTCCAGGACTGCGGCCAGTAGCGCGTCCGTCGTCTCGCCGGTCTCCCGCCATTGCTCGGCGGCCTCGGCCAGCTGACTGCGTTCCTCGTGCAGTTCACTGTACTGCTCCACCGAGCGCTGGACCTCTTCATCAAGACGCCAGTAGGCCTCCAGGGTCGGTCGCGCGTCCCGGTTCAGTTCCGATTCGCACCGATCCTCCATGCGCGCCTGATCGTTCTCCCATGCGCGACGCCCATACTGTTCAAAACAATACGGGATCGCCGCCCGGGCAATCGAGTCGTCCATATCCGGGGCACCGAAGGCCGGGTGCACCTGCCACCGCCTTTCCAGTTCATCCCGGAGATCCTCCTGCTGAGTCGTCAGCGCTTCGTAATGCGCGCGCCGGCGATCCAGCTCCTCATCCTGCTGCTCCAGGGCCACCCGCACCCGCTCGCCGTCACCTTCCAGCCCCGCATCGTTCCGAGCGACGGCGGGGTCCTCATTGCCGTCCTCCGGACCGTTGTCCGCAACCCGCTGTTCCCCGCCATCCGCCTCCGGCTCTGATTTTGACTCCAACTCCGGCGCCTCGGCCTCCGGATACGCCTCCAACAGCTCCTCGTAGCGCGCCTCCGGGTCGTCCGAGTCTTCAATGCGCGCCACCATTCGCTCGAACACCACCTCCCGCAGTGGCGTGGCGGGATAGGCCTCGAGGAATTCCCGATACGCCTCCAGCGTGTCCCGCTCACGATACGGCTCGAAATCTTCCTCATCGCCACGGGGTTCCAGCTCCAGATGGATCGCGATGGGCTCGCCCCCCATAGCCGACGTGGGCTGCTGATGAAGCTCCGAGTCGTGATACCCCTCCTTTCGCGCCAGGAAGTACATCCCGGACCACCCCTCGGACCGCGAGGTCGTCAACCGGAATGGGGTCGTCGTATAGTGAAAAAGGCGATCCGGACGATCCCCTCGATAGATCTCGGCTCCTGGCGGATCCGACGTCAGCACATACTGGGTAGGCCCATGCTGGGGCCCGGCACATCCCGACAGACCCCAAGTCATCCATAGCCCAACCGTAGCAACCGCTACCCGTCTCAGCCCCCTGATCATCCTGCCACTCCCTGGCCCGTCGCCCGTGCCAAACGAGCCTAGGCCAGTCCGTGTGAATATGCCATCGGAACCATTGACGGGCCTTGCCTTCGGTCAGACACGTTCCTAGTAATTCTGGATGCGCTCTTCCCTGCCACTCTCCACGTTCACCGTGCCGGCGTGATCACTCTTCGCAACATTCCTACGGTCTGGGATCTCCAAGGAGGTACACCCTGAATCGGACCGGGATCGTCTTTGTGCTTTCGCAGCGAATCAGAGGCGTGGATTCCGCCGGCCCAGGCTCCCCGAATCACGTGCCTTGGAGGACGGGCCGAACAACGTGGCAAGAATCATCCGCGTGGAGATCGCGATCAGCACCACTCCCAGTAGCAGCATGCCATCGACCACCCAGCCGTTCTCGAACCAGGGCAGCAGCGGATCCGAATTTCCAAGTCGTTCCGCCAGACCGAGTCCCACCAACATCGCTCCGGGCGTATGCACCAGGACAGCAAGCCGCATCGTCCGCGAACGGCCATCCTGTCCCGGGGTCAAATCGTTTCCATGCCGCGAATCGGACTCCCGCTCCGCAACGTCGGTCACGAGAGGGTCGCGATCCGGAGTCACATTCATCTCCTGCGTTGGCGATACGGACAGGTATCGCCGCATGAACATCCGACCAAGACCGGCGGGAACGACCACAAACGCCAGAAACAAGATTGTCAGCGCCACCCCCATCGACGGATCACCACCGGCGATAGCCCAGCCTGCAAACAGCACCACAACGGGGAGAATCAGCGTTGCGAGGGCGTACCGCACCCGAGGCCCCAGTGCGGCCCGCCTGGCGAGAAACAGGATTCCCAGTGCGACCAGCACTGCGGGGATATACAGAATCAGTAAAACCATGCGCGCCTCCATGCGTCGCTTATCACTACTCTTGGCCCGAGTCAGATCAGGCCTACTAATCCAGGGACAAAACCCGAGCCCACAATTCCTTCTCTCAACCAGCCCGTGATCGATCCGGGGGCGCGTCCTCGCGTAGTGACGAAAAGCCGTGAAAGTCGTCCTCAGGTTTAAAAACCTTTAACGAGCGGGAGCAGGTGCGCCTCGCAGCAGTCCTTCGGTGCTCAGGTTCTCGTCGAGCTCTGGCCAGTGAATCCCGTAGCCTCCCGCGGAGATCTCCCAGATACGCAGTTGCGCGGGCGTTGCGTGTGCGAGGCGTGGGTACCACTCCAGCGGAACCGAGATTCGACGGCCATCCATCAGGCCGACCACCAGGTCATGCTCGGTGAAACCCACCGACGCAACACGCTCATCCGGGTTCGTGGCCAAAGAACTCATGCCAAGCCTCCAACCGCTCCGGCTGCCGACCCTCGACAACGTCCCGAATCCGCCGCAACGCGTGCGCCGGAAACCCCATATTCCGCGCCAATGCCACCCGGCGCAACCAGAACTTCGCCGAGCACTTTCCACGGTCTACATGCACATGCGGCGGCTCGTCCGGCTCATGGCTGAACCAGTAGAAGCGGTAGGGCCCACCCCTGAACACCGTCGGCATCCGCGCCTCCCCTGAAACCGCGCTGGTTCAACGACAGTCGGCTGGAGCCAGAAAGATCCGGGCCGACATGCCCACACCCTTGATGCTGCGACGGCCACACAAGGCCCTTGGGGTCAGACCTTGCCTTTTGCCCGTCTCGATGTGCCGTAGGGGCAAAAGGCAAGGTCTGACCCCATGCGTCTCACGGGACATTCGGTGTTCCTTTAATGGCAGACTGCATGTAAGCCAAGCCTGATTCGGGTCCGTTGCAATGCTCTTCGACATAACACGGTGAGAATGAAGCGCCCTCCTCCCCTGCTGTCCACCGGTTTCGAGCCTCAACGTGCAAGCCCCTTCCAATGGCTTGGGCTGGCCCTCTTGGTCTCCCTGTTCCTGTGGATTCTCTTTCCCCCGGCGGTCTTGGCCTCCACATCCACCGAACAGACGATCGAGATCGGCGAGCTCGGCGAGCTCGGCAGCATGACGCTGCGCGAACCGGCGACCTTCTGGGTCACCAACCGCGCGTACGAGCCATCTGAACTGCCGCTCAATCAGTTCCGCCCTCTGACCAGTGATCAAATCAACCGCGGCATCACACAAGATGCCCACTGGGTCCGGGTCCGGCTGTCCAATGCAGACGCGGAACAGGCGCAACACTGGGTTCTGCACCACGAGACCAGCTACCTGGATGAAATGGCCGTCTATTTCTCCGATAACGGCGCCCCACTGGAAAAAGTGCTGCTCAGTGACCGGCAGCCCTTCGCGGAGCGCCTGCTCAACTACCGGACACTCGCGTTTCCCCATACCACCCCGGCGGATGGTTACACCGACCTGCTTCTCCGGCTGCAGTACACGAAGCCCGACGCCATGTCGCTGAACGTCTTCCTGAGCCGTGCAGATCACTTCCACAGCCAGTCACGGGGCGAGTACCTCATCTACGGTGGTTACTACGGCCTGTTGGCGGCTCTGATCATCATCGCCGGGACGTTCTCGCTGATCATGCGCCAGGGTGTTTACCTGTGGTACGCCGCATTCCTGCTGGCCAGCATTCTGATGTGGGCGCTGCTGAACGGTTTTGCCTTCCAGTATCTCTGGCCCAATTCCGTGTTCTGGCATAACGAGGGCTTTCACATCATATTCCTGGCGGTCGCCATCACCGCCCTGCAGTTCTCGCGCCTGTTTCTCCAGACTCGATACTGCTGTCCCCGCATCGACAAGGTCATCCTTGCGGCCCAGGGCATCATGGTTGCCGGAATCGTCTTGCGGTTCGCAGGCTTCTACACGCCAGTCCTGTACCTCTCCTTCGCCTCCCTGGCCCTACTCGCATTGCTACCCATCCTGGGCGCGATCGCCTACCGGAACGGCATGCGGTATTCCCGCTGGTACACAGTGGCCTGGAGCCTCTACGGTCTGGGCCTGCTGATCAGTGTGTTCAGCGCCGGCACTTCATTGTTTGCATGGGGCATGGCACCACTGGCGTACGCCCAGGCCTTTAGCGCGCTCGAAGCCGTGTTCCTGCTGGTAGCTTTGGGAGAAAGGTTGATCGACTGGGACCGGGACCGCCTGCAGGCGCTGAAGATCGCCAACCAGGACCCGCTCACCGGGCTGGGCAACCGCCGCGCACTCAACGAGGCATTTGATCGCGTAAACGCAATCCCCCGATCCAGCGAACGGTCGGTATTCCTGATCATGATCGACCTGGACAACTTCAAGGCAATCAATGACCACTATGGCCATGATGCCGGCGACCGCATCCTCACCCGACTCGGCAACCTCCTGCTGCAGTTATCCCGGCCTCAGGACATCTGCATCCGCTACGGTGGCGAGGAATTCGTCATCCTGCTTGAGGCACCCGGCCCGGAACAGGTTCGCCTGATGGCCGAGCGGATCCGCAAAGAATTTTCCGACACGCCCACGGATTACGAGGGCAACCACATCGAGCACACTCTGACAGCCGGCATCGGCATGGCCCCTTCAGTCGGTCGCCGGTTTGATCCGGACGCCCTCATCCGTCAAGCCGATGCCGCTTTGTATCAAGCCAAAAACGCCGGGCGGAACCGAGTCGTCTTCCAAATGAGTGAACCAGAACCCCCAGAAGGTCAGGACTAGTGCTTCGCATCGCTGCCGTGTTGCTGGGCCTTGTGATGCTTGCCAGCTACATCGGAGTGCAAAACTGGGAGGCCATGCGGGTGCTCCAGGACATCGAGGCCGGTGACGGACCGAGCGCGCTGAAGGACCGCACCCCGGAACCCGCGCGCGAAACGCTTACGGTCACGACGAGCGAAGGGGACATCGAAGCCGACCTCTACCATCCCCGGCAGGATGTCGGCGCCCGTACTGTCCTTGTGCCGGGCTTTACGCCAGAGGGCAAGGACGACCCTCGCCTGGTACAACTCGCCAATACACTGGCCCGGGCACGCTTCCTGGTGCTGGTCCCCGATCTGGAGGGCACGAAAGCCCTGAGGATCCGCACCCAGGATGCCGCCGCCATCGCCGATGCCGCTGCCCTGTTGTCCCGCCTGGAGGCAGAGCGCAGCCCGGATGACCAGGACGTCGGGGTCGCGGCAATCTCTTACGCCGTGGGCCTGGCCGCGCTCGCGACGCTAACGCCACACGGAGAAGCGAGCATCGACTTCCTCGTCGGGATCGGCGGCTACTACGACACGAAGAACGTCATCACCTTCGCCACTACCGGGGCCTTCCAGGAGCCCGGGTCAGACCGCTGGATGACCAGGACTCCCGATCCACTGGCGAAGTGGCTATTCCTGCGCGGCAATCTGCACATGCTCGATATCCCCGCAGACCGCGAGATCCTCGACGAAATTGCCTGGCGGCGCATGGACGATCCCGAGGCCCCCATCGACGAGCTGGCCGCCGGTCTGGGCGAAGAGGGGCAAAGCCTATTGGCGTTAATCCGGAACGATGACCAGGAACGCGTGCCGGGGCTCCTCGAAGAGCTACCTGCAAGCGCGCAGGAGGCCATCGAGATGCTATCCCTGGCCCACCGGGACCTCTCGCACCTTTCCAGCGGGGCGCTCCTGATCCACGGCCGCGACGACAACATGATTCCCCACACCGAAAGCGAGCGCCTCGCCCATGCAGTCGGCGAGACCGACCTGCATCTGATCGATGGCTTCTCCCACATCGATGCGCGAGGCGTGGGCCTGGTGGGCCAGTGGCAGCTCATCCGTGCCGTAACCAACCTGTTGGCTTGGCGGGACAACTGACCTGCGACAGAGGCATCTTCTGGGGGAATATCATGGGTGTCCTCTTCGTTCGTGACGACGCCCCGTTATTGGCCTCGCAAGCTAATATCGAGACGAAATCACGGCTGTCCTCTTCTTCGCTCTTTTGAGGCCGATCTTTTTTGTTCTTTCCGCGAGTTAACGTAGTCTGACCCCGCTGTTTCCCTCTATGACGCGCTGCGAACGTGTCGGCTCAGCGAGCTCGCGAGCAGATGTACATCCGTATCCGGCATCACTCGGTCACTGTGATCAATGAATGCCGGCAGGGCCTTCGGATTCAGCACCCACACATCACTGCCCCTTGATTCCGCTGTGGGCTGGATAAACCATCCCGGAAACACCACCACCGGCCGTACCGTAACCGTCTTCCCAGTCGTCTCGGCAACTTGTTCCCGAACCCATGCCGCGCACGCCCGTGCCTGGCGGACCGGGTCACGCTCCGGCTCATATCCCGCCACCCTTACCTTCTCTCCATCGAACACTATCTGCGCACCACCTTTCACTGGCTTGGAATATGTCTTCGTTTCAACCGCATACACCCCGCTCGGATGAATCACAACGTGATCCACATTAAATCCGTCACCAGGCAGATCATGGAGCACATGTGCACCTCGGTCGCGCAAACGTTCGAGGTATTGCCCGACGGCCTTCTCGCCATCCAGCCCCTGCCTCAAGCTCCGCACCCGAACACGTGTTCGCCACACAAGAATTGCAACGCCCACTACCACAAGAGTAGTGACCACGGTCCACGTCCCCAGGGCAAATTTGAATCCCGTCCACCAACGTATCCATTCCAGTAGCGCAATGCTCACCATGACCATGGCCACTGCCACGTAGGCCATTGCACGGTCGTTGATTAGGCGATCGATTTCCCTCTCTAGCGACTCGCCCGGATTCCGGAGTGGCTTCGCCCTTAGCGGCGATCGTTTCTTCGACACGTTGGTCGCTCCCTGCGTCATCTCACTGTAGGCGCTGCGAGCCCGGGTTCGGACCTCGCTACCTGAATGGTTTCACAAGAAATCACCTGATTAGCAACGAGAGTCAGCCAGTCGCAGAACCCGCTCGGGCACGGGCCGGCAGTGCACGGCGGCGACCAGCAGTCGCGCCGGCAACGTCGCCAGATCAAAGCGTCGGTTGAAGCGGTAGGCGAATGCCGCGAGGTAACGGGCTGCGTACTTGGCGAACGCAAATGCATGGTAGCTCCCGCTCAGGCTGGTTTTGAGGTTGCCGAGCACGGTGTTGATCCATTGGAATTCGGGAAGATCCTGGGGTTTGCGCCCGGCCACGACCGTCGGCTGGTGCCGGCAGTCGGCCCTTGCGACGGCGCGGAAGCACGCCAGGCCATCGGAGTGAACCGTGCT